>CAZUTK010000020.1:0-40972 GCA_964623265.1 uncultured bacterium
TCACTCCAGTATCTTGGTGACCACGCCGGCGCCGATGGTCCGGCCGCCCTCGCGGATGGCGAAGCGGAGACCCTCCTCCATGGCGATCGGGCTGATCAGCTCCACCGTCATCTGCACGTTGTCCCCCGGCATCACCATCTCCATGTTCTCCGGCAGCTGGATCACCCCCGTCACGTCCGTCGTCCGGAAGTAAAACTGCGGCCGATACCCGTTGAAAAACGGCTTGTGCCGTCCCCCCTCCTCCTTCCCCAGCACGTACACCTCGCAATTGAACTTCGTGTGCGGCGTGATCGAGCCCGGAGCCGCCAGCACCATCCCCCGCTCAATCTCCGTCTTCTCCACCCCCCGAAGCAACAACCCCACGTTGTCCCCCGCCTGCCCGTCGTCCAGAAGCTTGCGGAACATCTCCACCCCCGTCACCACCGTCTTCCGCTTCGCCCCCAGCCCGATCAGCTCCACCTCGTCCCCCACCTTCACCCGGCCCCGCTCGATCCGGCCCGTCCCCACCGTCCCCCGGCCCGTGATCGAAAACACATCCTCCACCGGCATCAAAAACGGCTTGTCCACGTCCCGAACCGGCAACGGTATATACCGATCCACCGCCTCCATCAACTCATGAATGCACTTCGTCTTCTCCGGATCATCCGTGTGCGACAGCGCCTCCAAGGCGCTGCCCCGAATCACCGGAATCTCATCCCCCGGAAACTTGTACTGCGTCAGCAGCTCCCGAACCTCCAGCTCCACCAGCTCCAGCAGCTCCGGATCATCCACCTGATCCACCTTGTTCAAAAACACCACCAGGCTGGGAACATTCACCTGGCGCGCCAGCAGCACATGCTCCCGCGTCTGCGGCATCGGCCCGTCCGCCGCCGACACCACCAAGATCGCCCCGTCCATCTGCGCCGCCCCCGTGATCATGTTCTTCACAAAGTCCGCGTGTCCCGGACAGTCCACGTGCGCGT
This sequence comes from uncultured bacterium, assembly GCA_964623265.1. Lineage (GTDB taxonomy): Bacteria > Electryoneota > B3-LCP > B3-LCP > B3-LCP > CAZUTK01. Next base: position 963 of record CAZUTK010000020.1, read on the forward strand.
AATGCCGCTGCTCCGTCTCGTACTCCGCATGGTGCACGTTGATCGTCAGACCCCGCGCCTTCTCCTCCGGCGCATTGTCAATCTCATCGTAGGTCTTGGCCTGCGCCAAGCCCCGCTTCGACAAAATCTGCGTGATCGCCGCCGTCAGCGTCGTCTTCCCGTGATCCACGTGGCCGATCGTCCCGATGTTCACGTGCGGCTTCGTCCGTTCAAATTTAGCCTTAGCCATGGAAAAACCCTCGATTTCTAAATTCGCCGCAATCTTCACCTGATTGCGGTATTGCATCTTCAAGCGCCTGTTGAGAATCCGACAGGGAAGCTCTTACGGCTTGATTCCGTCATTCCGGGAGCTCACGACCGGGATCGAACCGGTGACCTCATCCTTACCAAGGATGCGCTCTACCTACTGAGCTACGCGAGCCTTCTGGATGCTCCCGCTGCGCGTTTGCGAGCTATTTGTGCGGGGAACAAATCAGATTCCGTTTTCACTTTTCGATTTCGACGGAACTCTTCCGTCGGTTATGCGAGCGGGAAACGGGATTCGAACCCGCGACATTCAGCTTGGAAGGCTGACGCTCTAGCCAACTGAGCTACTCCCGCAGAGTTCGTGGGGAGAGAAGGATTCGAACCTCCGTAGGCCTAAGCCGGCAGGTTTACAGCCTGCTCCCATTGTCCCCTCGGGCATCTCCCCTGAAAAGTGCGGAAACCCCCTATTTAGTGATCCTTCCATTTTATAGGACCACTAAGGGGTTGATTATTATTTTTTAATGGCAACTCAGCTGGGCAGAGCTGGCGAAGGGATTCGAACCCCCGACCGGCTGATTACAAATCAGCAGCTCTACCTACTGAGCTACGCCAGCGTTTATAGAAACCTATAATATAATCTTAAAATTCCGAAAGTCAAGCAATTTTTTTAACTTTTCTTAAACATTCTTCCCTGGATAGTGATATGAAGTTTAGGCTGTTCAGCATTCGCAAATTCTATGCTTTCGACTCACTGCTTCCGTTTTCGCAACAACAATTCGAGGATCTGCACGGCATTTACGGCGGCACCTTTGCGCAGATTATCGGCGACGATCCAGAAATCCAAGGTATCTTCGCACTCCGGATTCTGGCGAATTCTCCCCACAAATACACCGTCCTTTCCCGCGCAATCCAGCGGGAGAGGATAAATTTCTTCGCCAGGATCATCTTGCAGGGTGATGCTGGGCGCTCTTTCCAGAACCTTCCTCGCAGCTTCCGGTGTGGTTTTTTCGCGGAATCTCACATGCACCGCTTCCGAATGGCAATAGAGGGTCGGAACGCGCACTGTGGTCGGATGCACTTTTAGATTCGGCAAACCGAGGATTTTGCGGGTTTCGTGAATCATCTTCCATTCCTCGGTGCAGTATTGATGCTCGCGGACTCTTCCGATCATAGGGATCACATTCAGGAACAATCGGTGTTGGAAAGGCGAAACGTTTGGTGTTTCACCCTCGATCTCGCTTAACAATTGCGCCGCACCGGTCTGCCCTGCGCCGCTGGCGGATTGATAGGTGGATACCACCACTTCTTCTATACCCCATTTCGCATTCAGCGGAGCCAGTGCCACCACTAACTGAATCGTGGAACAGTTGGGATTGGCGATGATCCTGCAATCATCCCGAACGGCTTCGGGATTGACTTCGGGGACAACCAGCGGAACATCTTCCTGCATGCGAAAAGCGGAGCTGTTGTCAATGCAGGTGACGCCTTCCGCCGCGATTCTGGGAATCCATTGCAGGGAGACGCGGGCGCCGGGCGAGAGCAGCGCGTATTGCGCATCTTTCCAAGCACCGTCCTCCAGTGTGCTCACTTCGAGATACTCGCCGCGAAAGGGCAGCCGCGTTCCACGAGAGCGTTCCGAAGCGACGAGAAAGAGGCGCTCGAGGGGAAGATCCCGCTCCTCCAGCGCTTGCAGCATAGTGCGCCCCACCAGACCGGTGGCGCCGATGACGGCCAACTTCACGGTTCGATTCCGTCTAAAATATAGTAGATCAGAGAAGTTGTGAACTTTCAACCCGGACGCCGCCGCCGGGTTCCCGAATCGGCAGGTGAATTTTATGTCCTCAATATCATCTGCGACAGGCAGGCACGCAGGACGGCGAGCGTTTTCTTCCCAGCCGACAGTGTGACGCGCCGATCGAAAATTCGGAAATCGAGACGCCGGATTTCTTCCAGCATGCGGCGATAAACAGCTTTCATAATTTCCGCCGGAAAGAGGCGACGGAAGTGACTTCCGGCAAGAGCAGGATCGGCGGCGTTGAAATACTCGACGGCTCGGGTATATTGATGATTCACTAAATTCCGAAAACGATCATCGTAAACGCAGTTCTCAAGATCTACTTCATCATATCCGAATTGTTTCATTTCATCCAGGGGAAGATAGAGGCGGCCGCGATGCAGATCTTCGCCGATGTCGCGCAAAATGTTGGTCAATTGCAGGGCGATTCCCAGGCGATCGGCGTATTCGTCCGCTCCCTGCGATGCGCACCCGAAGATTCTCACGGAGACTTTGCCGACCGACGAAGCGACTCTGCGACAGTACAATTCGAGATCCCGAAAGGTATAATAGCGACGCGGCTGCAGATCCATCGCGATTCCGTCCAACAAATCATAGAAGGGCTGAGGGGGCAGTTCAAATTCTCGAATCACATCCGCCAAAGCCAAAAAGACCGGGGAATCATACCGACCGGAAAAGCAGCGTTCCAATGATTGTCTCCAGCCTTCGAGACGTTCCAACCTTTCCGCGGAGGAAGTGCGGTCCGCGTCATCTGAAATATCATCGGACATTGAGCAAAAAGCGTAAACAGCGGAAAGCGCCAAACGGCGCCTTTGAGATAAGAAACGAAATGCGGGGTAAAAATTGCGGGCGCGCCTCTGCGCCAGGCGGTCGCAAAGCCGGTACGCTTCTGCCAGATCCTCGGATGCCCTCATCAACCATTCCTGCTGCTCATGACCAGATCCCCTGCTTTTCCCTGCTTCAGGGCGACCTTGAGCGTTGTAAATTTCTGCCAGGCGTTCAAGCGCACCCGTCTGCGCAGCGCCGCCAGCGGATCCTTCTGCACATTCGCTAAAAGACTCATTCCGCTTGCTAAAAAGAGCCGAACGCAAATGCGGAGGTTTCCGTCCACTTTTTCCGGTAATTGCGCGCCCGCCTGTAAGAATTTATAAGCGCGTACGATCTGAAAACGCAGCAGTTTCTCCAGGTTGGAACTGGGGTTCAGGCTGAGAATTTCATCCGGATCCACATCGAACTGCACGCATTCATCGAGCGGGATATAGATGCGCCCGCGGCGGGAATCATCGCCGATATCCTGACAGAAATTAGCCAGCTGCAAGCCCGTGCAGATCGAATCGGAAAGGGCATCCAGCTCGGGCTGATCGTAACCGTAAAGGCGCAGGACCAGGCGCCCGACCGGATCGGCGGATCGGCGGGTGTAATTGCGAAGATATTCGAAAGTGGGAAACTGAGTGACACTTAAGTCCTGACGGAAAGCGCTGAGGAGATCAAATAGAGGTGCCACGGGCAATCGGTATTGCGCAACGGTTTTCGCCAAAGCGCGGGTTATTGGATGAGATGCTTCGCCGGCTAAACTTCGCGCCAGTTCTTCTTCCCACTCGCTCAGCCTCCGGGCGGCTTCGTCCCGGTCTTCGATCTCATCCGCCAGATCATCCGAATGACGGCAAAACGCATAGAGAGCCGCCAGATGAGGAATAAGCCGCATAGGCGTCAGAGGCCCCAGCACGAAGAAGTTTTCGTAGTGGCGCAGCGTTAAACGCAGACAATAGAACTGCGCCTTCCGGATCGCAAAACCCGAATTTCCTCTGCTTGCACCTTCAGTCTTCGACACTGGCGGGGGTGCTTTCGGCTTCGGTCTCTTCGGAATCGCCGCCGGGAGCGTGTCCTTCAAAGGAACCAATGGAGACCGGCACTCGATTGCGGCAGGTTTCGACAAAGCAGGACCAGTGATACGTGCCTTCCATGCTCGCCTGCTTCGAAACATAGGGCTTTTCATTGGGGGTGAATTCTTGTTGACAGACTGCACACCTAACGACCGTTCCCCCCTTGCTACGGATTCTACCCACGTCGAAACTCCTTCACTTTTGTCTGTATCCACGACGATATTTCTTCCAATTTCTCCGGACTGTCTGCTTCGAAGCGCATGACGATCGCAGGTTGCGTATTGGAAGCCCGAACCAGACCCCACCCGGAAGGAAACGTGACGCGCACCCCATCTACGGCAATGACGTCATATCGGGACTCAAAATACTGCTTCACCTTCGCCACCAGTTCGAATTTCTCTTCATCCGAACAGTCCACGCGGATTTCCGGCGAATTGTAAACTTTCGGCAGTCCCCATAAAAGCTGCGCTAAGGGTCGGGCTTCCTGGCAGAGGATTTCGATCAAACGCCCTGAAGCGTAGATCGCATCGTCAAATCCGAAATAACGATCGTTGAAGAAGATATGACCGCTCATCTCACCCGCCAGCAGCGCCTTCTCTTCCCGCATCTTCTTTTTTATAAGGGAATGCCCTGTTTTCCACATGATCGGTTTTCCGCCGTGTTGGGCGATATCGTTGTAGAGATTCTGGGATGATTTCACTTCACCGATGATGACGGCGCCGGGATTCTTCTTCAGGATCGCGCGGCTGAAAATCACCATCAACTGATCGCCCCAGAGGATATTGCCCAGGTTGTCCACGACTCCGATGCGGTCGGCATCGCCGTCATAAGCGATGCCCAGATCATACCCGAGAGTCTTCGTTGTATGGATTAAATCCTTCAAATTCGCCGGTATAGTAGGATCAGGATGATGATTGGGAAAGCGACCGTCCGGTTCACCATAAAGCACTTCCACTAAACATCCCATATCCCTGAATAGTTCCGGCGCCACTATACCGCCGCAACCGTTCCCGCAATCGAGGACGAGGCGGATCGGTTGATCAATCATCAGGTTCTTTTTCAGATAATCCTGATAGACCGGTATGACATTTTCCCGCGTCACCCGGCCTGATTGCGGGGCTTTTACGAAGTCCTCCGCTTCGATCTGTTTGCGCAGCTGCTGTATCTCTTCACCGTAGATCGAATCATGCCCGACATTCAATTTAAATCCGTTGTATTCGGGCGGGTTGTGGCTGCCGGTGATCATCACTCCACCATCCACACCGTAATGGTGGATGGAAAAATAGAGCAGCGGGGTGGGGATCGTTCCCAAATCGAGGACATCCAAACCGGCTTCGGTGAGTCCGCCGAGGATGGTCTCTTTCAGATGGGGGGAGGATAGCCGGACGTCGCACCCAAGCGTAATCTTTTTGCCGCCGGCGCGGACTATTTTCGAACCGAATCCCAACCCAAGGAAATGGACAGTCCGGTCATCGAGATCGGCGGGAAACACGCCGCGCACGTCATATTCGCGAAAAATCAGCGGATTCAGTTTCATAGCTTTTCTCACACTGCATCAGCGATCAGCACAGTCGGTTTTCGTTCCCAAAGGCTTATCAACGCGGCGCATCGCGCCGCCAGCGGTGCTGAACCGGCTTTTTATGGAAGAGATTTTTAAGGGGTATAAAGTTACGAAAGGAATTCGATGATTTCAATAGAAAAGTTATCTATTTGAAGCTTGTAAAACCCGCCGATAGAGATTGATGTAGAGCTGCACGATTCGATCTGCGGAAAAGAGGCGTTGCGCGCGTTCTTTTGCGGCGGCGCTGATGCGGTCGTAAAGTTTGCGATCCGTCAGCAGCAACAGCGCTTTGTGCGCCATCGCCTCCACGTCGCCCACCGGCAGGAGAAAACCGGTCTCCCCATTTACTACGACCTCTGGAAACCCACCTACGTCGGAACAGATCGCCGGAACACCCGCTGCGCCGGCTTCCAGCACCGTCAAACCGAAGCTCTCCATCTCGCTGGGCTGCAGCAAAAGATCGGCAACCTGCAAGACGTTCGCCACATCCTGCTGCAAGCCCAGAAAATACACATCTTGATGAATGTGGAGCTCCTGAGCATGACGTTCGGCGGGAATTCGTTCGGGACCATCCCCCACCAGCAGCAGTTTCGCAGGATGGGCGCGGCGAACCCGGACGAAAATCTCGATCACGTCGTGAATCCGTTTCACCCGGCGGAAGTTGGAAATATGCGCGAGAATGGCTTCTCCGTTCGGCGCAACCTCGCTGTGGCGATTTTTCTCCGCAGTCCCAACCGACCTGTTCCTGGGCACAAAATTGGGGATCACTTCGATTTCCCGAGCGACTTGAAAAACCTTCAGCGTCTCTTTTTTCAAGTATTCACTCACCGCCGTGACGGCATCCGATTTACGCAGAATAAACTGCGTGATGGGCAGGAAGGAAGGTGCATTCCCCACTAACGTAATGTCGGTACCGTGAAGAGTCGTTATGAACGGAATCCTGCGATCCGCCAACATTTCTTGCGCCAGATATGCGGACACGGCGTGGGGGATCGCGTAATGAACGTGCAACAGATCCAGTCCTTCCGTCTGAGCGACTTCCACCATATGAGAAGCTAACGCCAAACTGTAGGGAGGATATTCGAACAAGGGGTAATCCGTCACTTCCACCTTATGAAAATGCAAATTGGGGTGAAAGCTGGGAATTCGGACCGGCGGGGCATATGAGATGATGTGCACTTGGTGGTTTTGAAGCGCCAGTTCCATCCCCAACTCGGATGCGACGACCCCCGACCCGCCGAAGGTGGGATAGCAGGCGATTCCGATGCGCAGTTTATTCATAAAACAGCACCCGTTTCAGTAAACGCATTGTTTATCCGGGCGGTTGAGGCAGTATGCGTCCTGCGGCACTCGCTATCTCAAGGTCGCCCACTCCGGGCGCGAAGCCGCCAGCAGCGCCACCGGATCATCCACGCGTAAAGCCTCGCGGGAAACGAACGGTTCGCCGTACGCCGCTTCGATCTTCGTGCCGAAATATCTGGCTCGCGTTTCGATCATCTCCAAAAACTGAGGTCTGCTGATGTAGGTCTGCGGGTCTCCGGTGGCAGGATCGAATTGGGATTGGTAAGCCTGAATCGCCTTCATACGCAGATCGAAAACATCGGAAACGTCCACGATGAAGGAAAAATCGGCATCGTTGCGACATAAATACTGCAAAGTCCAGGTGGGTCGAAACATCGGCTGACCGGTTTCAATCTTGCGCAACCCCGCTAAAAACGCCGCATCCAGACCAGCTTGTCCCACCGCGGCGTGATCCGGGTGCCGTTCTTGAATACAAGGCACGATCCAAAGCGCCGGCCGCCAACGGCGAAGCGCTCTGATCAAAGTCAATTTCAGCTCCTCGTCCGGCGTCAAATGTCCGTCGCGCAATCCGGCATTTTCGCGGATCAAGATTCCCATAATGCGGGCGGCTTCTTCCGCTTCCTTCAGCCTTTGCTCTGGAGTTCCCCGCGTGCCCATTTCGCCGCGAGTCAAATCCAGGATACCGACGCGATACCCCTTCTTCGCCATCTTGATCAGAGTTCCGGCGCAGCTCAGTTCGATATCGTCGGGGTGAGCCGCCGCCGCCAAAATATGCAAGGGTTCCACTACGTTTTGTTTCATCGCAGGATCTGAGTAATTACTGGAGAATAAACGAGCGAATTCGCAATTTGTGGGGAATGCGGTGCGTGCAGTTTCACCGCCCGAGCATTTTTCTGCCGCCGGCGGCGTGGATGGCGATGCTGAAATCCTCCGCAGAACAACCTGAATCCGCTTCCAGCGCCGTGCCGATGACAATGAAATCCGCTCCCGCCATGATTTTGGAAGCCGCTTCATCCGGAGTCCGGATTCCGCCGCCTACGATAATGGGCAACTCCACCCATTCTCTCACCCGAGAAATCAACTTCCCGGGCACGGATTCACGAGCGCCGGATCCGCCTTCGAGGTAGATTAATTTCATGCCCAGGAGCTGCCCTGCCAAAGCGTGCGCCGCAGCCAAGTCCACTTTATCACGGGGCAGGGGCTGCGTGTGTGAGATGAATTCCACGGAAGTCGCCGTTCCGGAGGAGATCAGCAGGTAGCCGGTCGGGATCGCTTCCAGTTTCAACCGCTTCAAGGTCGGCGCGGCAGTGACGTGATCTCCGATTAAAAACTGCGGATTTCGCCCGGAAATCAAGCTTAAAAAAAGCACTGCGTCCGCGTGGCGGGACAACTGCCCGGGTCCGCCGGGAAAGAGCAGTAAAGGGATCTTGAGTTTGGCCTTGACGGCTTCCACGGCTTCCTGAAAGCCGTCCTGCACAATCAGACTGCCACCGATCAGGATGGCGTCGGCGCCTCCCTCCTGGTATTCCCAGGCGCGCTGTGCCAGTCTTTCCGGCGATTCCGCATCCGGATCCAGCAGCACCCAGAAACCCGCGCGCCTCTCTTCGAGAACCGCCAGCAATCGGTCATAAGTGGTCATGACGCACTCTCGTTTCCACCGTGTTGCGCAAAATGCCGATCCCCTGGATTTCCACTTCGACGACATCCATCGGCTGCAACGGCGCCACTCCTTCAGGGGTTCCAGTCAGAATGAGATCCCCCGGCATTAATGTCATAATTCCCGCCGCGTAGCGGACGATCTCCACCGGTGGGAAGATCATCTGCGTCAACCGAGCTTGTTGGTGGATTTCCCCGTTGACCCGGGTCGTGATCAGAGCGTCGCCGGGATCGCTGGTTTTGATCCAGGGTCCCACCGGACAGAAAGTATCGAACCCCTTGCCTCGAGTCCACTGACCGTCCTTTTTCTGCAGGTCTCTGGCGGTGACGTCGTTGGCGACGGTGAAGCCGAAGATCGCAGCGCGAGCTTCTTCCAATGTGGGACGATGCACCTTTTTGCCGATCACCAGAGCCAGCTCGCCTTCATAGTCCACTCGTTCGCTTTCCGGCGGGAGACAAATCTCGCCACCGGGGGGCAGCAATGCCGAAGGGGGTTTCAAGAAGAGCAAAGGTTCTCGAGGAACCTCTTCCCCGGGATGGAGTTCCCGCAGATGCTCGCGGTAGTTCTTCCCCACGCAGAGGATTTTCGTCGGTTCGCAGGGCGGCAGCAACGGCAGTCCGGGTTCAAACTGAAACCTGCGCAGATCCCGGGACTCAATCTTCCAGGGCGCGGCGGTCAATTCTACGGCAAAATCCCCCTCCACGCGCGCCCAGGCGGCTTTTTCTCCTTGAAGGTAACGCAGATAACGCATATCGCCTCGCGATTTCGATGCAATCAATTTAACTTGATAATGGAGTAAAATCAAGTTTTTTCATCTGCAAGTGCGATCTTTTCGCCTGAGCGCCCGTAAACGTCTTCGACGGCGCCGCAAATGAAACGGTTGGGACGACTTGGAATGAAGTGGGATTTCTGCCGCCGCTTGTTCTTTCCCGCCGCGGGATAATTTTCCTTGCTTTCGCGAGACAATTTCGCTAAATTTACAAGTATAGGATCTTTTAACCGGAGAAACACTCGATCAATGTGCATTCCACTTCTCCGGAAAAACAAACCAGAACTTTGCAGAAGCCGCCTCCGGCAGGAGCGAATATGCGCTTCCAAATTGCTTTATGTCTCGTTGCCATTGCCCTCCCCGCCCTGGCTGAAATGGATTATCACAAAACCGCCGTCACCCGCTGGGCAGGACCAGGCAAGCCGATGAACTATGAGGAATACCTAACTCGTCATCCGCAACAGCCTTTGAATTGGTTCGAAGTCGAACGGCGAACTTCGGGGATGGATCAAACCGGTTCCTTTCTGGTTGTCGTGGAATCCTCTCTTCTGGCGCCGCTGCAGGCGGAACTCATCCGCTATATGGACGATCTGACTGTCGCCGGATGGGATCCAATCCTGCTGTCCTACAACGGCGGCACCCCGGAAAACCTGCGGGGAACCTTGCAGACCTATTGGGCGAGCGACAGCATCAAAGGGGCGCTGCTGGTGGGTGATTTGCCGCAGGCGTGGTACGAACTCTACGAAGATTTCGATAACAACGGTCAGCCGGACAACCCCTGGATGGTGCAATTTCCCTGCGATCTTTTCTATATGGATATGACCGGTGATTGGTACGACGGCAACTTAAACGGCGTTTACGATACGCACTTGAACCACTGGCAACCGGAAATCTTCGTGGGGCAATTAATCGCATCACCGATCGGCGATGAGGTCGAGCTGCTGCGCAACTATTTCGACAAGAACCATTCCTTCCGAACAGGTCAGCTATACCTGCCGGGGATGGGCTTAGCCTACATTGATGACGATTGGTCCGGCGGGGCAAGCCAGTGGGGATCGGCGCTAGCGCAAGCCTGCGGTCTGGTGGAAGTCGTCGAGGAACCCGATTCCACCACAGCAGCCGGGTATCTGGATCACCTGGATGACGGCTACTACGCGATTCTGCTGGCGGCGCATTCTTCGCCGTCTTTGCACACACTCAAAGAGCAAGGGGGGCAGGTCTGGAATCAGGTTTACAATTGGCAGATCACGCAGACGGACCCGGACGCCTACTTCTACAATCTCTTCTGCTGCAGCGGCTGCCGTTACAATGAAGACCAGTACATCGGCGGCTGTTACCTATTCGCCGACACCTATGCGCAGGGCGTCCTCGGCTCTACGAAAACCGGCTCTATGCTCTATTTTGAAGATTACTATCAATGGATGGAAGCCGGAGAGTGCGTCGGGGAAGCCTTCCGGCGCTGGTTCGCTCTGCACGGTCAGGAGCCGGGTTCCGTGATGTGGTCTATGTCCTGGTTTTACGGTATGTCGCACCTGGGGGATCCCACACTCTTTATGACCGTCGGGGTGGAGATCGCCTCCATCGAAATCATAGATGACGGTTCACAGGGAAGTTCAGGCGACGGAGACGGCACCCCAGACGCCGGGGAAACCGTCGCATTGAATTTGACTCTGCGGAATAATGATCCAACCGCGCATCAGGGTGTCGGGGTGAAACTCGCTTCGACTGGCGGGTATGCCACTTGGCTGGTGGATTCGATCTATGCGGGAATGTTACCCGCATCCGGAACGGCATCCGCTCAGGGATTTCTTCTGACCATCTCTCCGAACATCCCGGACGCAGTAAATCTGAATATCTCGGCGCAGATCCGCGACGAAGGCGGCGCGCTCTGGGGGGATTCATTCTCCCTTCTGTTGCGGGCACCCCGCCTGATTCTGCTCGCCTATGAAACGGAAGAGATCAGCGGCGATGGGGATCTCTATTTGGATCCGGGGGAACGTCACGGGTTGCACTTCCAGATTCAGAATCAAGGCGGAGACGATTGCCCGGTAACAAGTTTTCTCCTGACGAGTCTTTCCGACTGGATCGAACCGGATACCATCTCATCGAGTTTCGGTCCGCTGTCCCCTGGCGAAACTCTCTCGACTTCGCAGCCGGTCGCGGTGCAAATCGCGGAAAACTGCCCTTCCGATCACGGGGGCACCCTGACCTTCGCATCGTTTTCCTCACCCGAAAATCCGCATTTCCTTCTTCAAGTCGGCGATCGTCTGAACTGGGAAGACGCCGTTCCACAACCGGACCCCGTGCTGATCCATTACAACGTCTCACAAGGCTATTTCGACCAGTGGCACGTCTCCTCAGCGCGCAATTTTTCGCCTTCTTATGCGATGAAATTCGGCAGCGTCGGCGTTTTGAATTACGTGCCGATGGCGGACGGCGCACTGGAGACGCCGCTCCTTCCGATCGGCGATCACGCCGAACTGCAATTTCAGCACTGGATGGAGGTCGAAGCCGGCTATGACGGCGGCATCCTCGAAATCAACAGAGGAAGCGCGTGGGAAAGGATTATGCCGCAGGGTGGGTATCCCGGCGTCTCGCAGGCGAACGGTTCTTTTCCAGGCGGACCCTGTTACAACGGCAATTTCGACTGGACACAAGCCGTTTTCGATCTCTCCGGCATGGGCCCCTTCATCCGTTTACGCTTTCGCTTCGGCAGCGACAGTGGCACAGAAGGGGAAGGGTGGTATGTGGATGATATCCGTCTGTCAGGGGATCTTTTCTCCGGCGTTGAAGCCTCTCCTTCTGCGTCTCAGCCGGCAACATTCGAAATGAAAAACATTTTTCCAAATCCGTTCAATCCCATCACTATTTTGGACTTCGAAATGCCGGTCGCAGGCGCCGTCACGCTGCGGATCTACGATCTCGCCGGTCGGCTGATTTGCGAGCCGGCAAACGACCGCTGGGAAGCCGGAATGCATCGGGTGCTGTTTGATGGTGCCGATCTGCCCTCTGGGATTTATTTCGCACAATGGAAGGTGACACCATCCGCATCCGGATTTCCCGCAACAACGGTGACGCGGAAAATGGCGCTGGTGAAATAGCCGGATTTTATTGCCGCTTCAACCGGATGATGCACCATAACGTGCGAAAGATTGAATTAAAAAACAGAAAAAACTCTTGCATTTCAGATTTTGTCTGTTAAATTAAGTTGATAATTTGTTCTGATTTTTACACTTTACTATATCACACACAATCGGGTTCTGCGGATTGCCGGAAGCACAGGAGTTAATATGAAGACTTTCATCAAGAAAGACATCGTTGAACGCACCGCTTCAAAGCTGAAGAAAGAACCGAAGGAGATCGCCCGCACCGTAGATTCGGTTTTCACAGTACTCCGTGAAATTATGTCGGAAACCGAGCCGGAAGTCAGAATCGAAATTCGAGATTTCGGCGTCTTCGAGGTGAAGAAAACGAAAGCCAAACCCAAAGCCCGCAATCCTAAGACCAACGAAGAGATCTTTGTCCCACCGCGGCGGAAGACGCATTTTAAGCCGGGGAAATTATTGAAAACTTCGTTGAAACGCCCTCTTTAATCCGTTGATTCACGCCGAAGTTCTATTTTGAACAGCCCGCCTTCCGGCGGGCTGAATATCTCAGAACGATTCATCGCAGGCCTGAAGCGACGAAGGGGAACTTCACCAGCTGCGGAAAGATTTAAGATGTGTATCAGGATTGCTCACTTCAGGAAAGCGGTATGGCTTGGTTCGAACGCTGATGCTCCCGGACAATGAAAAATGAAGGACGGAAAATGATACCCCTTGAGAGATGGCGGCATCGCATCGTCATCCTATGCCTGCTGATGCTTGCATTCAGCGCTGCGACCGCTGTAGAGGACGGCGCCGCCGGCAACCGGTTCACAATCGCCAGATTAAAATACGACGGCGGGGGGGATTGGTACAGCAACCCCTCCTCGCTGCCGAACCTCCTGGCGTTTTTCCGGGAACAGACCGGCATTCCGTCGGCTTCCCGCGAAGTAGTTGTCGCGCCTTCCGACCGTGCGATTTTCAACTATCCTTATCTCTATATGAACGGTCACGGACGCATTCATTTCAGTCCGGAAGACGTCAGCAACCTGCGCCGATTTCTGACGACCGGCGGGTTCCTGCATGCAGATGACAATTACGGTATGGATGAGAGTTTTCGTCGTGAAATCAAGAAGGTATTCCCCGAAACGGAATTGCAGGAAGTGCCTTATTCTCATCCCATTTATCACAGTTTCTACGATTTTCCTCAGGGACCGCCCAAGGTGCACGAACACGACGGCAAGCCTGCGCAAGGGTTGGGGATTTTCTATCAGGGACAATTGGTGGTGTATTACACGTATCAATCGGATTTAGGCGACGGATGGGAAGATCCGGACGTGCATCATGACCCGGAAGAAATCCGGCAAGCTGCGTTGAAGATGGGTGTCAATATCATCATCTATGCGCTGCGCAGAGGCGAATTCGCCGCGGCGCCGAAGGAGTAACCTGTTGGATGCCTACATAAAACAACGTCTCGCCGAACTTCGCAGGAAGATTTTTCGTTTGGAGCTGCTGGCGAACCTCTGGCGTGTTGCAGCCACGCTGGCGGCGGTGACCATTCTGCTTTGTATTATAGAGGCGATCCTTCACTTTTCTCCCGCCGGAAGAATCATTCTCTTCTGGATTCTGTGCTCGGCTGCGGCGCTCTTCGCGTGCCTCTGGTTGGCGCTGCCGTATCTGCGGCACATCGCAAAGCCGACTCCTGATGAAGAGCTGGCATTGAAATGGGGTCGGACTCTGAACAGCGTCAACGACCGCATCCTGAACGCCATGCAGGTCTTTGAAAACCGACAAAAAGATCGCACGTCGCCGGAATTGGCGGAGCTGGCGCTGAAGACCATCTGCGAAGAAATCCGTGAAACCTCCTACGAAAGCGTCCTGGATCGGCGCCCGTTGCAACAACATCGGAAAGCCACGTACTGGATGGCAGGCATCTGGGTAATTTCGTGGATTTTCACGCAGGGTGCGCTGTCTTCGGCGCTTTTCCGCATCCTTCAGCCGAATGCGGACTTTCGTCCGAAGCCGCCGTTTGAGCTCACCTTCGAACAGCTGCCCAACATTGCGATCCGCGGAGAACCGTTGACATTGACTGTCCGCGGCACCGTCCAGGAGGGCATCCATCTGCCACTGCCGAAGAAGATTTCCCTCTACATCGAAGAAACCGGATCCGAGCCGGCAAATCCCAGCGTGGATCTCGACAGCACAGGCCGGGCTCATTATTGCATAGCAAACCCGCAGAATGATTTGAGAATCTGCGCGCACACTCATTGGACGCACAGCGACACCGTCAGCATTCCGGTGAAAACCCGCCCCTTTATCAAAGATTTGGAAGTGCGCTGGTTTCCGCCGGCTTACAGCGGTCTGCCTTCCGGATCTGCGCAGGATAAGCGCGGCGATGTGGAGGCTCTATTCGGCAGCCGCATCAGCATCTCCTTCGAAGCCGACCGAAATCTCGCCGCAGCAGACCTGGTGATCTTTCCGGACGCTCAACCGGAGAACCCTTCGACGATCTCCTTTCCAGTACAAAATAACCGCGCCGCAATAGAGTTCATTCTGCGGGAAAGCGGTCACTACAACATCCTCTTGAAGGACCAGGACGGGATCGCCAACGCCGCGCCGGTGGATTACAATCTCTGGCCCATCCCGGATGAACCACCCACGGTGGACATCATCTACCCGCCGATGGACGCGGAGCTGAACGAATCCATGATGATCCCGATCAAAGGTCAGGCGAAAGACGACTTTTCCATTGCTCGGATGCGTCTGGGCTACCGCATCCTGAAAGCCGGACATTCCGATTCGACTCACGAAGCGGAGGCTTTCGTCTGGAGCAAGATCCCCTATGAAGCTTTGGGAGACGGCAACTTCATGGCGGAATACCTCTGGGATTTGACAGCGCTGAACCTGCTCCCGGGCGACGTCATTTTGTATCGGCTGGAGGTGATGGATAACGACGCCGTCTCCGGACCGAAGATTTCATTCAGCGAGGTTCAACGCTTGATCTTTCCCACACTGGAAGAGATCTTCGCCCGCATGGAGGAGGGTCAAAGCGAACAGATGACCGACGTCCGGGAAACGCTGGATCAATCCAAAGCCTTGAAAAAAGAGCTGGATGCCCTGCGCGAGGAACTGAAACGGAATCCCGATCTCTCCTGGGAAGAGCGCAAGAAGGTCGAGGAGATGGTCAAGCGGCAAGAAGAGATGGCGAAACGGGTGGAGCAGATGAGCGAGCAGGCAGACAAGCTCATCCGGCAGATGGAAGAAAACAGCCTGCTTTCCTCAGAGACTCTGCAGAAATATCAAGAGCTGCAGAAATTGATCTCCGAAGTGATGACGCCTGAATTACTGCAGGCGATGCAGAAACTGCAGGAAGCTCTGCAGAAGCAGGATCCGGAAGAATTGCGCCGCGCCGTCGAGCAATTCAGTCTGAATCAGGAGCAGTTTCTGGAACAGATGGAAAAGACTCTGAACATCCTGAAACAGCTCCAGATGGAGATGAAACTGGACGAGCTGGCGAAGCGTGCCGAGAAACTGCTGGAAAAACAACAGGATGTCAATCAGAGTCTAAGCGATCTGGAACGCGAAGAGGCGCGACCGAAGGAAGCCGGCGCTGAAGCAGAACTGCAGCGGGAAATGCAGGCTTTCGAACGGGAATTTGAGAAGACGCAGGAGCTGCTGAAAGATTCCCCCTATAATCCGCAAGAGGCAATGCAAGAAGCGCAGCAACTGCTGGATGAAAATCAATTCCAGCAGGAAATGGGGCAGATGTCGCAGGAGTTGCAGGCGGGGCAGACAAAATCCGCGCAGCAGAAGGGCTCGAAGATCCAGAATGGATTGACGCAGCTCTCCCAGAAGATGAAGCAAGCTAAACAGCAGATGATGGATGCATCCAAAAATGAGCTGGCGGATGCACTGAAGAAAATCGCGCACAACCTGCTGGAGCTCTCCTTCCAGGAAGAAGACCTGCTGAATCGCTCCGCCGGCATGGACAAAGCCAGCCCCCGATTCCGCTCCCAGGCCGAAGAACAACAGCTGTTAAAAAATCAGTTGGAGAGGACGGCGGAGGAGTTGTTCAAATTGTCGCAGAAGAGCTTCTTCATCACGCCGCAGATCGGCTTCGCTCTGAAACAGGCGTTTCAAGGAATGGATCAGGCTCTCGGCGGATACACCGCCCGCAACCCGCAATCGGTGACGCGCCAGCAGCAGGCGGCGATGGGGGGGCTCAACCGCGCAGTCATGGAGATCGGTCAATCGCTGGAGCAACTCTCCCAGGCATCATCCTCCACCGGTTTCTCCGAAATGATGGAGCAACTCGCCAAGATGGCGGGCGAGCAGGGGCAGATCAATCAAGGCACCATGGCGCTGATACCCGGGGGGACGAATCCGGGTGGGCTGAGCCCTGAACAGCAGGCGGCGATGTCTCGTCTGGCGGCTCAGCAGGAAGCCTTGCGGCAACAATTGGAGCAGTGGAATCAATCCAGTCAACAGACGCAGCAGCTTCTGGGACGGCTGGGCGAATTGGGCAAGGAGATGCAGGAGATCGTCAACGACTTGAAGAACCAGCAGGTGGATGAACGCACCTTGAAACGCCAGGAGAAAGTGCTGACGAGGTTGTTGGACGCACAGCGATCCGTGCGGGAACGGGAATATCGGCGCGAAAGGATATCCCGCACCGCAGAAGGAGTCTACCCGCACCAAACGCCGGGAACCGTGGATGAAAACCGGACAAACGACGAAACCCGCGAACTGCTGCTTCGGGCTTTGAAAGAAGGATACACGAGGGATTATCAACAACTGATTCGCGAATATTTTGAGGCATTGGCACGTGAGAAATAGTTATATTAGTATTTTAATCCTGTTCATTTGGATTGGAATAGGATCCTCGGCAAGCGCGCAGTGGATTGAATTCCCTCCTCCGGTGCCGCTGGAGATGCAGCGTCCGCTGGATGAGGAGACTCGACGTCTGCAACGCAGCGCCGTGCAATACGAGAACAGCGGGGAGTACGAGAAAGCACTAGAGATCTATCGAAGAATATTTTCGCGATTCCCGGAATATGATCCATTTTATGACGGCGTGATCCGCGAGTTGATCCTTCTCGAACGCAATGAAGAAGGGATGGCGTTCACGGATTCCCTGCGCTTCAATTTGCTGGCGCATCGTCCGATCCATTCATTGACTCTGACCGAACAGGAACGCATCGCCGGTTATATCATAGACGGCGGGCATTTCGCGGGCCGTTCCGGCAGACGCGATGAAGCTTTCAAACGTTGGGATGAGATCTATCAATTGCCGCAACCTAGTGCGAATGCATTTTTTCGTTTGATGAACGCGATGATTGATTCCCGGCTGCCGGATGGTCTGGAAGAAATGGCGCGCAAAGCGCGCAAGGCAACCGGCGATCCTTCCCTGCTGGCGGCTTCTCTGGCGAGCTATTGGGCGAGCCGGGGACAGGTGGATAAAGCCGTTCAGGAATGGTTATCTTTGTTGGAAATCCAACCCCGGCAGGCGGATCACATCCAGCGGCAAATCCTGGCTCTGCCGGAAGATGAACGAACGCGCGGCGAAGTCATCCAGACGTTGGAAGCCGCCAAAGCGAAAAATTCGATCAAACTGCTGGCAATTGAAACTCTGGCTCAGCTCCATTTTCGCGATCGCAACTGGGAGAAAGCTTACCAGGAAGTGCGCAGCGCGGATCGGCTCAGCGGAAACAGCGGAGAATCCTTATTGGATTTCGCCGAAACCTTAAATTCGGAGACCGAATTCCAGTGGGCGTTGAATGTGCTGGACGATCTGGAAAAGACCCATCCGCAGATTTCTGCATCTCCGAAAGCGTTGTTAGTCAGGGGCAAAGCGTTGGCAGCGAGAGGATTCAATGCGGAGGCGGATTCCGTCTTCAGCATCCTCACCGGCGATGACATCCTGCGCACCGCGCAGGAGCAGGATGCGCTGTTGCTGCAAGCCGAATTGAAACTGAAAGCCCTGCGCCAGCCTGCCGCTGCCCGGGACTTGATCACCACAAAACTGGCGAAGAATCCTCGATTGCGCCGAAAAGGCGAATTGATGCTGTTGATCGCGGATTCGTATGTGGTGCAGGAGAATCTGCAGGATGCTTTGAAGGTTTACCTGCAAACGGCGGATGGCAATTTTCCGGGGGAACAGGAAATCCGATCTCGCTCTCTGGTGAACGCCGCTCGAGTGGAGCTATGCTTGGGGCGCATTGAATCCGCCTTGGAGCGCTGGAATCAAGCCACCCGATTCGAACCAGAAGGATTACTGGCGAACGATGCCCTCGAATGGGCGGCACTTTTGCGTCAGGCGCAGTCAGATTCGTCCAACCTCGTGAATTTTGCTTGGGCGGATCTGGAAGTCCGCCGTGGAAATCCGGAGAGAGCGGACTCCCTTTTCAGGCGGATTGCAGATCAAACCTCCTGCGCCGAACTGGCGGAAAGATCTCTCTGGCGCAGCGCGGGAATCCAGCGCGCTTCCGGCGAATACGACAAAGCAATCACGACTTTGCAGGAATCGCTGCGACGGTTTGCAACAAGCCAGCGCGCGCCGGAACTGCTGTTGACACTGGCGGAAATTTTTGAACGCGATAAAGGAGATGCGAAAAGCGCAATAGTCCATTACGAGAAAATCCTTGTGGACTATCCCGATTCTCTGCCGGCGCAGGAAGCCCGGCGGCGCATCCGAAAAATCGAATCATCGAATACTTAGGAGTCATTCCAGCTATGCCGACCTATGAATACCGATGCACGAGCTGCGGTTATGAATTCGAGGAATTCCAGAGTATCGCCGCTGAACCTCTGACGGTCTGCCCTCGCTGCTCGGGGCGCATCATGCGGTTGATTTCCGGGGGCGGAGGCTTGATCTTCAAGGGAAGCGGCTTTTATGAGACCGATTACAAACGCAATAACCATGTGATGGGAGAAACCAAGAAGAAAGAAGAAAAAGCCTCGGATAAATCCATCGAGTCGGCGGCGGCCGCAGAAAGTAAAAAAACGGCGGTGACCGCCGAGGACAAGTAGATGGAGTCTCTGCACGAAAGCGAAAAAACGACGCCGCCCGAACAGCCCGCATCACCGCTATATCCCCCACCCAATGAGGTCTTTCTGGTGCTGATTCTGTCCATTGCGTCGGCGCTGCTGGGCGGCGCGGTTTTGATGAAATTTGAGCGAACCGCTCTTTTTCTCACCGAATTGCTGTTCTTAATCCCGCCGTTGATCTACCTGAAGTTGAAGCGATACTCTTTGCGGAAATGCCTTCGCTGGAACCGGGTGAATGGATCCATCCTCATCGCCGCCGTCTTTATCGGGCTTTCGCTGGTGGTGCTTCTGGAT
The DNA here is from genome assembly GCA_964623265.1 of uncultured bacterium. GTDB lineage: Bacteria > Electryoneota > B3-LCP > B3-LCP > B3-LCP > CAZUTK01. Next base: position 20,600 of record CAZUTK010000020.1, read on the forward strand.
GAACTGGACCGCGTGGTCAACCTGTTCTTCCCCATGCCGGATGAACTGCGCAGCGTCCTCTTCGATTTCCTGAAGCTGAAGACGTGGTCCGATTATCTGATCGTCGGCAGCGGAGTCATCCTGGTGGCATCTTTCGCGGAGGAATCCCTCTTTCGCGGTTTTCTGCAAGTGTCACTGGAAGCGCACGGCGGTGTGACGCGAGCCGTGCTCTTCAGCGCGCTCCTGTTCGCTCTGGCGCATTTCAACCCCTGGTGGATGGTGCAAATCCTGATTCTCGGCGTCTTTCTGGGCTTTATCGCCTGGCGTTCCAACAGCGCTTTCCCCGGTATGATCATTCACGGTTTGAACAACGGGCTGGCGCTGTTTCTCGGGGGTGAAGTAAGTCAGGAAAGATTCGCCTGGTACAGTTTGGGAGAACATGTCTCGCCGTTTGTCTTAATTGTGGCGGCGGCTTTGCTTTTCATAGGATTGAAACTTTTCGCCAGATTCACGGAGGATTTCTTTGCCGAACCCCGCGCTGATGAAGCCCCCGCAAATTAAAGTCGCTCTGCTGTGGGGCAAGCCCCATTTTCGATTGCACTCCCGGCGTCCTCTGAACACCACCGATGCGGACAATAAGTCATATCGCTTTCCCACCGGTGAGACCGAGTTCACCCTGATCAGCGTCTCTCCTGCACAACGACAGCGTTGGCTCTGGATCGGAAACAGCCGCGAAGAAGACGTCGCGAAAAAGTTGGCTCCGATGCTGCGCAGCGGCGGCATCGCAACCGCGCTCCTGCCCGTGGGGCTGACCCCGGAATCCCACCGCTGGAAAGCCCGACAGCATCGCATCTTCATCCGCCCTGAAGACGACGATTGGGAAAACCTGCAGCGCCGACTGCAGGAAATTCAACCGGCGGGCAGGATGACCTCCGTGGAAATTCCGGAAAGCTTGTCGAAGGGCAGCGTGCGAATTCGTTGCGCCGACGGCAATGAAATGGAATTGAAGACACCCCTGGAACTGGAATCAGAAGATGCGCTCGATCTGCTGAATGCCCCCGTTGGGGAAGGGTTTCACTGGCAGCATACTGAAACTCTGACGTTGATACCCCCCATATGGATTGCGGTGGGGTCGGACGGCGGGCTCTGCGCCGGCGTGCGATTGGAAGTGGAAGACTATCTGGCGTCTGTGAATTCGTCCGAGATGCCTGCCGAGTCGCCGCTGGAATTCCTCAAAGCTCAGGTGGTTGCGGCGCGTTCCTGGCTGCTGGCGAATTGGGGCAGTCATCATCCGGGGGAACCCTACACCGTCTGCGGAGGGGATCATTGCCAATGCTATTACGGCGCAGCGCGCATCGCGGCATCTTCTCGGGAGGCGGTGCAAAAGACGGCGGGCGAGGTGTTGATGTACGATGGTTGCGTCTGCGACGCGAGATACGCCAAGAGTTGCGGGGGCGTCACCGAGCCGGCGGCGAATGTCTGGGAGCACACTGATGAACCGTATTTAGGACATTTTCGGGATTTACCAGGAGGAGAGGAACTGGACTTATCCGACGAAAAGCGATTTCGCGAATTTCAGCGAAGACGCGTGGGCGCCGATGCCTGCTGCAGTCCGGGATATGCGCCGCTGAGCGGAAAACTCGCCGATTTATGCCGGTTTTATCGCTGGGATGAGACGATCTCGCAAGAAGCTTTAAGGGACAACATCCGCCAAAAAATCGGCCTAAATCTCGGGCGCATCGAAACGCTGATTCCCCTTCGCCGGGGTCCATCGGGCAGGCTGATTGAGCTGGAAATCGTAGGAGCGGACGGCAGGCTGCGAGTCGCGCCCGAATTGATCATCCGTAGCGCATTGTCGCCAACTCACCTGCCTAGTTCGGCTTTCTGGGTGGAACAATCCGCAAACGGCGACTTCATCTTTCACGGATTGGGCTGGGGGCACGGCGTGGGGATGTGCCAGATCGGAGCGGCGGCGCTGGCAGTGCAAGGACTGCAGTATCGCCGCATCCTTGAACACTATTATCCGAACACAAGCTTGAAAAAGATTTATTGATTTCCATCCCGAAATTCCGTATATTAACCATAGAAAACAGCTGTCGCAATCAGAGAATGCCCGGTATCGTTCGAAAACTGATGGATCTCCCCTATCAGATCATCACCTATTTCGTGGTGTTGTTAGGGTTGGCTCTGCCCTTTTTTCTCTTTATGAAGCTTTGCAATCGCGCGATCATCCGCGGCAAAGAGCACGTGCAGCACGCCGAACCCCCATTTTTATTCGTTTCCAATCACGTCTCTATGCTCGACGACGCTTTCATCGGACCCCTGCTTTTTCTGCCCCGCGCAATCTGGAATTTTCACTTCATCCCGTATCACCTGCCGGAAAAGAAAAATTTCTTTAAAGGACCTTTCTTCTCCTGGCTGATGTACACCTCGAAGTGCGTACCGATCACTCGCGGCAAAGGCGTCTTCCAACCCGGGATGGAGAAGCTGATCCGTTTGCTGAAACGAAAAGCGATCGTGCATCTTTATCCGGAAGGCACTCGCACCCGCACCGGCGAAATCGGCAAAGGGAAGATCGGCGTGGGCAGATTGGTACGGGAAACCGGTGTAAAGGTGATCCCTTGCTATCACCAGGGCTTGGACAAGGTGCTGCCCATCGGGCACAAAATCCCCCGCTGCGGGAAAACCGTGTTCATCGAAGTGGGCGAAGCCCTTCGATTCGACGAGTATATGCAGCTGCCGAACACCCCCAAGACTTGGCAGATGATTTCAGATCAAATCATCGAGGCGATTCGGAATCTGCAGAGCCGAATGTTGAACGAGCGAAAAAAATCGGACAAATTTTCCGACGCCGCTTGATCTTCACGGTTACATCGGCGCTATTCGCCCACTGATCCAACAATTTCTTACATAAGGTACATACATATGGCAGATCACATCCCAAAAAGAATAGACCGAAATCCGAATGATCTGGATATAGAGGTCATCTTGCAGCGCATCTTTCATGAAAAAGATCCCGTGGCGCACAAGGCCGCCATCTGGGAGCTTTTCGGACAGACCGATGATTGGGAATTGTTCGAACGGGTTCTGGAAATGGGCGGTCACAAGAGCATTGAGACGTATTTTCAGAATGTGATGAATCAGTTCGACAATGCAGCGGACGCCCTCGGTTTAGAGATGGACGATCAGCGCGAAGCTATCCGCGAGATGTATGCCAATCCCCTGATCAGCCTGCGCAGCGGAGACTGGGCGGGGACGGCTTCCGCCATGCATGACATTCTTCTGAATGAAATCTACGAGATTTATCCCATTGATGAAGAAGAGATGCCCTTCGGAGAAGCCACGGCGTTCGATCTGCAGAAGTGGGTGGGGGAAGAAGTCCTCTTTCCGCTGAGCGTTCTCGAGTTTATGGCTTATTCGGACTACCTGACCCGAGGTCTCAATCCGGATTTGGACGAGAATAACCTAACTCTGATGCTGACACTTTTCTTCATCGCTCAGGCGCAGCTCGATCTGGAAGAAGGTTCCCGCAGTCAGGACATACAGATCTTTCCGCAGGACGACGAGTGAAACTGCTCGAGATCAACGCTGCCTTAACCCGCAAACTGCTGACGCAGTTCATCCGGGAGCACACCGAGAAGCAGGGATTCAACAGGGTTTTGCTGGGTTTATCCGGAGGGCTGGATTCCACGGTTGCCGCCTATCTGGCAGTGGAGGCGCTGGGGAAACAGGGCTGCATCGGCGTCTTCCTGCCGCACCAGATCACCGATCCCGCCGCTCTGCAGGATGCTCAAGCCGTCGCGGCTTCTCTGGGCATTTCCACTCGGCTGGTGGAGATCAGCCCGATGGTGGCATCTTTCGAAGCCGCCTTTCCGACGATGACGCAGCTTCAACGGGGCAACGTCATGGCGCGCGTGCGCATGATCGCGCTCTATCAGATTTCCGCCGAGGAGAACGCCCTGGTGCTGGGGACTTCCAACAAAACCGAATTATTGCTCGGATACGGGACCTTGTATGGCGATCTCGCCGCGGCTCTGGAACCCCTGGGCGACCTGTATAAGACTCAGGTGCGAGCGCTGGCGGAACATCTCGGCGTCCCGGAAGCCATTCGTTCCAAGACGCCCAGCGCCGATCTCTGGGCAGGTCAAAGCGACGAAGCGGAGCTGGGGTTCACCTATGCTGAGGCGGATCGTCTCCTGGTGCGCTGGGTGGACTGCCGCTACAGCCGCCGCAACCTGCTGGACGAAGGATTCGGCGAGGAATTCGTGGATCGAATTATGCGGCGGGTCGCCGGACAGCAGTTCAAGCGCACCCTGCCGCCCATTCCGAAGATTTCCAGCCGCACCATCGGAGCGGATTTCCTCTATGCCCGAGACTGGATGAAATGACCGCATCGAAACCCGGCAAGCTCTACCTCGTCCCCACCCCCATCGGCAATCTGGAAGATATCACGTTGCGAGCTTTGCGAATCCTGAAGGAAGCTGAGCTCGTATTGTGCGAAGATACGCGACGGGCCGCCATCCTTTTTCAGAAATATGGGATTCAGACACCTCGGGAAAGCTATCACGAACACAACAAATTTCATAAGACTCCCTGCGTAATCCGCAGAATTCAGGAAGGCGTCAACATCGCCTTGATCAGCGAAGCTGGCACCCCGGGCATCAGCGATCCGGGATTTCACCTCGCCCGGGAAGTCATTGCAGTAGGACTGCCTCTGGAAGTCCTACCGGGACCCAGCGCGGTCATCACGGCATTGGTGGGATCGGGATTGCCGACGGATCGGTTCGTTTTCGAAGGCTTCCTGCCGGCGAAGAAGGGCCGCAGAGCTCGCCTCGAAAGCTTGAAAGACGATCCCCGCACTCTGGTCTTCTACGAAGCTCCTCACCGCTTGCGGCGCACGCTGGAGGATCTGCTGAACACTCTCGGTGACCGCCAAGCCGCGTGGGGGCGGGAAATCAGCAAAGTATATGAAGAATTTACGCGGGGAAAGCTTTCAGAACTGCTGAAGCGGCAGGAAATTCAACCCCCGAAGGGGGAATTCACTCTGATCGTGGAAGGCTGCACCCGGCGGTTGAAAAAAATCAGTCGGGACACAGCGTAGAGGTAATCGTGCTGCCCAAGCTGTTTCAGTTCGGTCCTTTCGCCGTTTACACCTACGGCGTGATGATGATGCTGGCGTTTCTTCTCGGCATCCTCTTGGCGGCATATCGCGCCAAAAAAACCGGAATCGCGCCGACGCTCATCTGGGATCTCTCCGTCTGGATACTGATCAGCTCGCTCGCCGGTGCGCGGCTCCTCTACGTCTTGACGCATTTGGATGAGTTCCGAGGACACTGGTTCGACGTCATTAATCCGATTCAATCCAGCGGACAGATCGGCATCGCCGGGATGTCGCTGCTGGGCGGCATTGTGGCAGCGATCCTGACTTCGATCTATTACATCCGGAAGCATCGGCTGGAAGTCTGGAAAATCGCCGACATCATCGCGCCGTCTCTGGCGCTGGGGATCGCTCTGGGACGGTTGGGCTGCTTCTTCAACGGCTGCTGCTTCGGACATCCGACTCAATCATGGTTGGGCGTGACCTTTCCGCTGGAATGCCCTGCGGGAGCGCAATTTCCAGGGATCCCCGTCCTGCCCACGCAGCTTTTCACCGTCGTCTGGGATCTACTACTGTGCGCCGGGCTGCTCCTCGCCGAGCGCTGGAAGAAATTTCCCGGGTTCACCTTTGCGATCTATTTAATCTGCGATTCGCTCTTCCGCATCTGGGTGGATACAATCCGGGTTTACGATCCCGGGGAATTCCTTGTGAACAGCGGGAATCTGCGCATCACGATCAGTCAGGGTTTCGCGGCGGGGCTGTTGGTTTTCGGAGTCTGGCTCTGGGTCTCGCAGCGACGCAAATATCTTCGCGGCGAAAGTAGCATCTGAAAAATTTCCGGAAGATTTTGAGAAAATTCGACGTAATGAAGAACGCCATCCATTTCACCCCGGAAAAGCCGCTGCCTGCTAATCTGGTTAGGAAGCTCGTCAAAGCGCGGATTCGGGAGAACGAAGCGCTTTCGACGCAGAGGAAATCCAGACAAACGGTGAGAGGTAGAAAGGCAAGTAAGAAGCAAAAATCGAATTAGCAGATCCATTCAACAATGCATAGTAATAGGAAAAGACTTCATCTGCGATGCCTGAGAACAACTTGATGGATAAGATCGTCTCGCTGGCGAAACGGCGGGGCTTTGTGTTTCCCTCATCGGAAATTTACGGAGGCTTAAATTCCTGCTGGGATTACGGTCCCTTCGGCGTGGAACTGAAGAAGAACATCCAGGAATTTTGGTGGCGGGAGATGACCTACCGGGAGGACGTCGTGGGGCTGGACGCCGCGATTCTGATGCACCCCCGTGTATGGGAAGCGTCGGGACACGTCGCCGGATTCACCGACCCGCTGGTGGATTGCCGGCAGTGCAAAGCGCGCTTCCGCGAAGACGACCTTCCCGCCGACAAGCTGGCGAAGAAGCAGTGTCCCAATTGCGGCACGGTGGGCTCGTTGACGGACAGCCGCAAGTTCAATTTGATGTTCAAGACGTTCATTGGTCCCCTGGAAGATGAAGCTTCCGTCGTCTTCCTGCGTCCGGAAACCGCTCAGGGGATTTACGTCAATTATTTGAACGTGCAAAATACGGCTCGCCTGAAGGTGCCCTTCGGCATCGCGCAGGTGGGGAAAGCATTCCGCAACGAAATCACGCCGGGAAACTTCATCTTCCGCACCCGGGAATTCGAGCAGATGGAGATGCAGTTCTTCGTTAAACCCGGCACGGACGATGAATGGCTGGAGTATTGGAAACAGCAGCGCCTCGAATTTTACTACAAGCTGGGCATCCGCCGGGAAAAGCTGCGTTTCAAACAGCACGGATCGGACGAACTGGCGCACTACGCCAAGACCGCCTGGGATATTCAGTACGAGTTCCCCTTCGGCTGGCAGGAACTGGAAGGCATCCACAACCGCACCGACTTCGATCTGAAACGCCATCAAGAATACTCCGGCAAATCCCTACTCTATTTCGACGACGAAAGCAAAGAAAAATACCTCCCCTACATCATCGAGACCTCCGCGGGTTTGAACCGCACTCTCCTGACGGTTCTAGTGGATTCCTACTGGGAAGACGTCGAACACGACCGCATCGTGCTGAAACTGCATCCCCGGCTGGCTCCGATCAAAGCCGTCATCTGCCCTCTGATTAAACGCGACGGCCTGCCGGAAATCGCGCAGCGGATCGAGAGAGAACTCCGCCCGCATTTCCCGGTGATCTTCGACCAGCAAGGCTCGATCGGCAAGCGTTATTATCGGCAGGATGAAGCCGGGACGCCGTACGGCATCACCGTGGACCATCAGACGCTGGAAGACGAGACCGTGACTCTACGCGATCGGGACACCCTGGAGCAGATCCGGCTGAAAATCCCCGCGCTGCGGGATGAGATCCAGAAGAGGCTCACCGCGTCATAATCCCTCTCATTACGTCCGACGACATTTTCGCGTTTTGAGACGCAAATCACAAATCCCGCCTGGGATCAAATCCTATATTGGGACACTTCCTCGGATTCTTCCGTCGGGGGGAAGCATTTCTTTGCATGAACTGCGTTCATAAGATGGGGTACGCGGAATCCGCTTCGTCATTGCACCCGCACGCCGAAAAAGATCAAAAGATAAAGGAAAACGCTTTATGGGGGGATCCAGAAGTGCAAAACTTGCTCAATCGCTTTGTTCCAATCGCGGTGCTCTTAATCTGTGCTACGGCAAATGCGAACGGCTCTCCGCGCTGGGTATCTCTGAACGGCTCCGCGCCGAAGCCGCCGACTTTGCGCGTAACAGAACATAATTCTTCACAAACCGTGCTGCAAGTGACATTGCACGGATACTGGTTGGAAGAGATCGAGGAAGCCGGCGAAACCTTTCAAGTACTCAGCCTGGGGGACGGCGCGACCACGATGGATATCGGCGCACCGATGCTGCCGAGGCTGGTGGAACGCGTCGCCATACCGGCGCGTTCCGATCTTCGCGCACGCGTGTCGAATGCGAAACAGGTGAAGATCACCGGACTGCGTCTTTATCCTTTTCAGCCGCCGACCACAGACAACGCCGTTTCGACGGAGTTCGCACTCGATCGCGCGGCGTACGCCCGCAACGCATTTTTTCCGGAAGAAATCGCCGCGGTCTCTCAACCTCAGATCTGGCGCGACATCCGCTTGACGGAACTGCACCTGACGCCGGTGCGATACAATCCGGTGACGCAGGAAATTTCCATCGCCCACGCCTTCACAGTTACGATCGAATATTTCGGCGTGAATCTTCATCACGCTCTGGACTATGAGCCCACACAGATAAACCCCCGCTATGCGGCGCTGTACCGCGCCGGTTTGGTAAATTACGAGCATTTGAATTTAGCCGATGATCCGTTCGATTTGCCCGGCACGAAATATCTGTTCGTCATGAAGGAGGAAGCAGTCGCGCACGTGCAGCCGCTGATTGATTTCCGATATGCTCAGGGTTACAAGGCGGAGGTTAAGGTTTTCCCCTCGCAAGGTTTCTCCAGTGATGTGGATATCAAGAATTACATCTCGTCGCTCTTCGGCGCTTCTGGCTTGGAATATGTATTACTGGTAGGGGATGCCTATTATTCCGGCGGTCCCAACGCCGTAGATGTGCCGATGCACTACTGGGTGGACTCTTTCTCGGACTCATGGTACGTGTCCTTACAAGGTGATGACGATTACTATGCGGATCTGGCGATCGGGCGCATCGTCTACGATACGATGGCGGATCTGGATCGTCAGATCGCAAAAACCATGGCGTATCTGCAGAATCCGAATACATCCTCCAACTGGGCGCACAACTCCCTGTTGGTGGCGCATCAGGAACAATACCCGTTGAAATACACGCAATGCAAAGAACAGATCCGCACCTTTCCTTACGCATTGGAAGTGCCGAACTTCAGCACAGCTTACGGCGGCGCCGGCGCCACCAATATGGACGTCATCAACTACATCAACAACAACGGAGCGGGACTGCTGAACTACCGCGGACACGGATCGGACACGGAATGGTGGCAATGGGGTCCTTCCGGCAGTTTTACGGCGGCGCACGTCAACTTGCTGACGAATGTGGACAGATACTTCGTGCACTTCGACGTCTGCTGCGATAACATGAACATCGTCGGCTACAACGGCAACTGTTTGGCGGAATCCTTTATGAAGGCGGTGGGGGCGGCGGTCGCGGTCAACGGCGCCATCATCCCGTCCTACACCATCCCCAACCACGATTACGACAGGGAATTCTACAAAGGCTTGTTCCACAACGGCATCTGGAACATCGGGTATGCGTCCAATTACGCCAACGTAACCGTCGTCAGCCTGCATGGATCTCTGGGGCGATCGAACTACCGCACCTATCTCTGGCTGGGAGATTCCGCTCTCGACCTTTGGACGAACACCCCGCAGCCGCTGGCTCTCAGTTATTCCAGTACGGTGAACTTAGCCTCGCAGGATTTTGCAGTAACCGTCACCCGCAACGGCATTCCGGTGCAAAACGCGCTGGTCTGCGCTCAATCCGCCGCGGCATACGCGCGAGGCTTCACAAACGGATCCGGTACGGCGTATCTGGTCTTCTCGGAGTATCCTCCTGAACCGACATCTGTGACCATCACCGCGACGGCGCACAACGGACTGCCGGCAACCGGAACCTGCACGATCATTCCAGCGGCGTCGCCCTACAACCTGGTGGCGGATCTGACGCCGACAAGCAGCCTCACCATTCCGCCGGAAGGAGGCCGCTTCACCGCCACTCTGGATTTATGGAATTACGAATCCTACGCCATCATGTTGACTGGCTGGACCGACTGGGTGGATCCTTTCGGCATCCAGCACGCACCTTTTATCTCCCGCTATTTGACCATTCCCGCCGGAGGTCACGTCCATCGAAATCTGATTCAAACCGTTGCCGGGTCCGAGCCCGTGGGGACCTATTCCTATCGCGTCTGTTTAGGCACGGATCCCGGCGGATCCATCTTCGCGCTGGACGCGTTTCTCTTCGTGAAATCCAGCTCGAATCCCGGAACCGGACCGAACCGTTCCTTGCCGGACCAGTCTATGACGTTCGGCTGGGACGAGAATGAGGAGCTCCATCCCGAGCTCCCGCCGCAACGATACGAGCTGGTGCAGCATCCCAATCCGTTTAACTCGGAAACGACGATCGCCTATGCGCTGCCGGCAGGCGGAGAGATCCGTCTAACGATCTACGATTTACTGGGGCGGGAAGTCGCCGTCTTAGCGGACGGGTTTCATTCGGAGGGAATTCACGAAATCGCCTGGAACGCCGCAAATTACAGCAGCGGAATTTATTTATGCGTTCTGCAAGCGGACGATGTCAGATTGACGCACAAAATGATCTATTTGAGATAAGCGTTCCTCCCGCGCAATAAATGCGCCGTCCTCCCTAATTTTCAACATTGCGGAAAGGGCGGCGCAATTTTTAATTTCACGACCGCGTTGATTTGGCAGGAGCAGTGAAACACGGTAGTCCTTCCTCATTCCATCTGGATCTAACGTGCGCGGTGATTGTCAATCCGATCGTAATTGCCGCCATAAGTGATATTCAAAATGTGCGGGCGCCGGCGGAAATCATGCGGAAAGCCCATCTCGATGCGGCTCACTTCATCCAACCGCTTCATATGTTCTTCCGGGATGGTGAAATCCAGACAGCCGAGATTCTGCCTCATCTGCTCTGCGGAACGCGCTCCGACGATGGGGATGATCACGCCGGGTTGCTGCCTCACCCAGTTGATCGCAATTTGCGCAGGCGCTCTGCCGATTTCCTGCGCGATACGCACGACTTCGGCGGCGATGCGCAGATTCCGTTCGCTCAGGCGCCCGCTGCCGCTTTCTGCTTTGATCCGCTTCGGTTCTGCATCGGTGGATTCCGGGTTGTATTTTCCGGTCAGCACACCCGCTCCGATCGGGCTCCAAGCGGTCACCCCCAGATCGAGGGTTCGAGCCATCGGCAGGAGTTCCCGCTCGACCGTCCGTTCAATGAGGCTGTACTCCACCTGCAAGCCGACGAACGGCGACCAGCCCCGCAACTCGGCGATCGCATTGGCGCGGGAGACGATCCATGCCGGCGCGTCCGAAATCCCCACATACAGCACTTTGCCCAGCCGCACCTGATCATCCAGCGCCCGCATAACTTCCTCGATGGGCGTCAGGAAATCCCAGATGTGCACCCAATATAGGTCAATATACGACACTTTCAATCTTCGCAGGCTGGCTTCCAGAGCCTGCACCATGCTTTTTCGGTGATTTCCTGCGGCGTTGACGTGGCTCTGCGGTGCGCTGAGGGTGTACTTCGTCGCCAGCACGATGCTTTCCCGCATCGGGGCGATCATCTCGCCCAACCAGGTTTCGCTGGTTCCTTCGGTATAGCGGTTGGCGGTATCCACAAAATTGCCGCCGGCATCAACAAACGCTTCGTAGATGCGGCGGCTCTCGTCCCGCGATGCACCCCACCCCCACTCCTCGCCGAAGGTCATCGTCCCCAGCGCGATTTCCGAAACGCGCAACCCGCTGTTGCCCAAAAGTTTGTACCTCATTATCGCGCCTCCCTCTTATATCTACACAATACATATCAATTCGGCTGGATGTTGGTTGGCATTTCGGGTGCGACTCCGATGCCTGCACGAAATCGCCGATTATGGATGACAAGTTGATCAGAAACGTTTCTCTTCGCCACTGGATGTGATCCAGATCACACATATCCGCGCTGAGAGTCATTACCTTGATTGCAACTTCTTGCGCAGCTCCTTCCTGATTCTCATCACTTTCCATTCACAAAAAGGTGATTTATGATCGTTTTGAATGATTTCCAAGAACGGGCGATTCGATTGACGGAAGAGAGACGCAGACACATCCGGGAATACACGGATCCCGAGATTGGCGTCCGCGACATCCGCGAGACTCTGAGCCGCCCGGACATTATGACCGAGGCGTTCCATCATCCGGAATTGCGGCTTTACTACCGCATTTACACCCGGCGCACGGATCAGGATCGCAGCTTCCACGTCGTCGTGAAGGTGCGCGGCTACGACATGCTCGTCGTGACGGCATTCTACGGCAAAAGTTTATCCTGGGGGGGCGAATCATGGAAGGATTGAAAATCTGGTACGATCCGGAAGGCGATTTTCTGGAAGTGGTCTTCACCCGAAAATCCGGGCAATTCCACGCGACGCCGGTGCGCAATATGCTGGTTAAGATTGATGACGAAGGGCATATCGTCGGATTTTCCGTGCTGAACATCAGCGAAGTCGCCGAAACGCCGATAGAAATCGAGATCCCCTTCGCGCAGTTCAAACAGCCGATCTTCCCAGTGCTGAGCGACAAGTCTTAAACGAATCATCTCGGAAGGTGAACTCGTCGAGTCGCTGTCCGAATCAGCGGAAAGCCGGCAGCGCACATCACGGCAAATAGATGACTTTCCAGCGAAGCGGCGGCGAAGGATCATTGAGATCCGCAACCAGAACGTAGACTGCGGCGGGCAGATCATCCGGCAGCCGCAGTATAATTTGACATTGCCCCGCCTTCCATGTTTCGCGCCAAGCCACCGCTGGACGGCCGCGCACGTCATATAATTTCAACTCCACGCTACGATCGCAGGGAAACGGCGTCAGAATTACTCGAATCATCCCGTTCGCGGGATTGGGAAAAACGACGGCCGCCTGGGATGCTTTATCCTCTTGCCGGACGTCATCTCGAATCCCCACCGGCACCCAGTGATATTCATACGGCGCGGAAAACGCGCTGACTCCGGTGCTGTACCGAGCGCGCACGCGATACGTGTAATACCCCTCCGGCAGGTTCGTTAAGGTGTCGGTATAGCTGGTCTCGAGATACTGCGTCTGTCCGATCAATACCGACTGCCGTTCGATCTCATACCGCAGTAAATCATCCATCCCCGCAGGCGCCGACCAGGTCAGCCGGAGCAGATCGCCCTGCGGAGTGCCGGTTAGATTCGTAGGCGGATCCAGTTCGTCCGGCGCGAATTGCCCGACCACAGCGCGGATATGAAAATCGCCGAAGACCGCGGATTCCCACCCGGAACCGATGTCGAACGCGGATCGGAAGTAGACCGGCGGCGAATCGTAGGGCAGAGTCAGAGAAGGCGCTGAACCAGCCGGCGCAAATGCTAATCCCACGTGAAAAGTATCCGGCGCTGAAACGAGTCCGGGGCGCAGATCCACCCAAGTCCAAGCTTCGGGATTTTCCGGAGAAGAGGCGGGATACACCGGAAAAGGTCCTCCCAATACTTCACCCGGATAACCGAGGGAATCCGCCCAGACATACGCGGCGGCGGAATCCAAGGGATGCGTGGAATCCGTATAAAACCGCAGCAGAGCGGAAGCGACGTATCCCGCATTATGCATCTGGAAACGCACCGCCGCCCGGTTGCCGGGCGCGGCTTCGAACAGCCCCTCCGAGACCCCGTCATCCTGAATCAACATCCTCCCGGCGAGGTACGCGAAGGTATCGCTGAATGACTCATTCATCTGTGGCGTCGCGTCTTTTGCGGTGAAGTAGTATTCGACCAACGTCCCCGCTTCCTGCGCCGGAATCGTGTGGTAATACCGCTCGCCGACAACGCTGTCCCGCGGCGCTTCCAGAAAGGGAGTGCCGTCCGCGCTAAAATAAAGGTGTTCATCAAAGATGCCGGATACATCCCAGAAATCGGCGTACACGCTGCGGTTAAAGGGCGAACCTTCGTAGGCGATGGGTCCGCGATGGAGGATCAAGGGTCCGGATGAATCCGCCGGCAGACCGACGACGGCGAAGTCATCCAGATAAATTCCATCGTATGACGTCTGGGGATCGGATACGAAGCGAAACCGGATGCGGACGTTGGGCAAGCCCGCGAAGGCGCCCAGATCATACGTCCGCAATTGCCATGACGGATGAAGGCCGGTCAACGATCCTAACGGCACCCAGAAATTCCCATCCCGCGTGGCTTCGATGAAACAGAAATCAAATCCGAGCTCGATCTCGTAATATGCCCAGAATTGGAGACGCGCCCCCGAATAACCCGTCAGGTTGGCGCCGACAACGGTTGTCGCCGTCAGAACGGCGTTGCTTGGGTAATTCCCTAACGGACTTTCCGTGAAGGCATGAGTCGGTGATACACTGACCTGCTGCGAGAGTCCCCAGCCGTTGGTCTGCCATAACCCGGTGCCCCCTTCGAAATCGTCGAACAAGACGACGACCTGAGCCGCGGCGATCTGCCAGCCGAACCACCAGATACTGAGAGCCGCCACGAGAACCTTAAGCATAAACAACCCTCTTGCGAGCATCCTCTTCTGCATCCTGTACACCTCGCGGTCTCCTTTCCGACAGATTCATTTCAGCTTCCCTTCCTGCTGCAGGCTGATGTAGCTATTATCGCCGATGATCAGATGGTCGAATACCTCGATCCCCATCACGCGTCCGGCTTCGACCATCTGGTGGGTGATGGCGAGATCTTCTTCGGAAGGGGTGGGGTCTCCAGAGGGGTGATTGTGCGCCAGAATGATGGCGGCGGCTGTGAATTCCACGGCGGGCAGGAAGACTTCTCGGGGATGAACCACGGACATATTCAATGTCCCGATGGAAATAATCTCGTCGCGGATGACGCGGTTGCGGGTGTTCAAATAGAGCCCTCGAAAATGCTCTTTGGTGAATTTCGCCATATCCCGGACGTATTCGTAGGCGTCATCCGCGGTTAGAATGGTAGGAGCCTTGCGCATCGGCTCTTCGAAAAAACGCCTTCCGAGTTCAAAAGCCGCCACGATCTGACAGGCTTTGTTCAACCCGATGTTCAGCGTCTCCTGCAGCCTCCGCACGGATCTCTCCTGCGCGATAGCGCGGCTGCCGTATTCCTGAATCAGCCGATGCGAAAGTTCCAGGACGTTCTCTTTCGTCGTGCCGGAAACCAGCAGCACCGCCAGCAATTCGTGATTCTTCAGCACCGCAGGTCCGTGCAGGACCAGCTTTTCGCGAGGCTTGAATTCATCCGGCAGTTCGCGGAAGCGCAGATGATAGCCGGAGTGCTCCTCGGATATTAAATACCCGGAACCGAGCTTGTGCAAATCCGCCTTGCTCGGAGCAGCCGATGGCGTCGTGAAAACCTCCGCCGTGGAGTCGGACTTCTTTTTTGCTAAAACGACGATATGCGGATGCGTTGCAATAGCGGAAGTCCGCAGCTTTTTCACAATTGCCTGCAAACGCTTACTCCAGCGATCCTTCACATTCGGAAAGCGCTGCAGTTTTAAGGGGTATTCCGCGTCAAGCGCCGAAATCAATCTATCCCGCAAGCTTTCCCCGTTTTCTACAGCCGGATCATGGTTCGGCTGCGGAATCTTGCGTGCCTGCACATTCGTGAATCCCATACTATGCACCAGCTCGATGATTTCAGCGGGCGAGAAAAAAGAGATCTGCCGCTGCAACATCGCCTGATCCATTTCCATCAAGAAATGATTCGCCGCGAGATGCAGATCCTGTTCCGGGGTTCCGTTTTGATCCAACCCGTTCAGCAGAAGGAATCCGCCGCCCGGTGAGAGAACGCGCAGAATTTCGCGGAAGTGAGCGAAAGGATCCGGCGCATAGTGCGCGGTCCAGCAGGAGATAACCAGATCGAAGCTCGCGCCGGTCAGAGGCAGTTTCAAAGGATCCGCGCAGACGGAAGCGGGGAAGGACTCGACAACGCGAGGATGCTCGTTCGTCGAATTTACGATATCGAGATGCAGAATTGCGGAACCGATCTGTTCAAATCGGCGGAGAAGACTTTGAAGGTGTGGACAGGGAAAACCCCCGAGAATCAGAGTCCTCTTCGGATTTCCGACGGCAGTCCAGTAATCTTCCGGAACACCGGATATCCGGAGTCCGCGCTCGGCGCTGTCTTGCGGCATGATCGAGCCCTGGCTGTATCAGGATATCTTCGCGCCCGGAGGAAGCTGTGCCTCCGGGACGATCAGGACCAGCTTCCCGTCGCTTTCCCCCGCCAAAAGCATCCCCTGCGATTCAATTCCACGGATCTTCGTCGGCTGCAGATTGGCGACGATGACGACCGATTTCCCGATGAGCTGTTCCGGCTCATATGATTCGGCGATTCCGGCGACCAGAGTCCTCGCGCCGTCGCCCGCATCCACCGTCAACTGCAGCAGTTTTCGAGTTCCGGCGACTCGGGAGGCTTCCAGAATTCTCGCCACTTTCAGTTGGATGCGTCGAAAATCATCCGCAGTGATGGAATCGGCTTTTTCCGGCTCCCGAGGTTGTCTGTTTTCCTCGCGCGATTTCGATTCCGCCTTGATGCGCGGAAAAAGCGAGGCGCGTTCGGGTAGGAGTCTGCCCGCCGGCAGAGCGGCGCCGACGGCAGTTTGTTCCTGCAACTGCGGCTGAAGTCCCAGAATCCTCAGCGCCTCCCCCATTTTGCCCGGCATCACGGGATAGAGCAAACATGCCGCCGTGGCGAAGTCTTCCAGCGCGATGCGCAAGAACCGCCGCGTCCCTTCCGGATCGGTCTTGCCCGTTTTCCAGGGCGCCGCATCTTCTATGCTCTTGTTAATCGAGCGGATGAACGCCATGATTTCGTCCAACGCCGCATTCAGACGGAAATCTCTCACGAGCGTTATGACCCGATAAACCCAATCGTTTTTTACGGCGTCAACATCTTGCAGCGATGCAGAACGGGGGGGAATTTCCCCCTGGCAGAATGTGTGGAGCAATTTCAGCAGCCGGCTGAAGAGATTGCCGAAATCGTTGGCTAATTCGCTGTTATAGCGGCTGATCAGCGCTTCTTCGCTGAAGGATGCGTCCATCCCGAAAGACATCTCGCGGGCGAGGAAGAAACGAAAGGCATCCACGCCGTATTTCTCCGCCAGATCCAGCGGTTTGATCACATTCCCCAGCGACTTGGACATCTTGGTCTCGTTCGCCAGCCACCAGCCATGGCCGAAAATTGTCTCCGGCAATTCTAGACCCGCCGCCATCAACATCGTGGGCCAGTACACCGAATGAGTGGTCAGGATGTCCTTTCCGATCAGATGGATCGAAGCGGGCCACCACCCTCCACCGCGGGAATCCGGAGCCGTGACGTAGTTCAACAGAGCATCGAACCAAACGTAGGTGACGTAGTTTTCATCGAACGGGATGGGCACACCCCAGGACAGCCTCTCGCGGGGACGCGAGATGCAAAGGTCTCCCAGCGGTTGCTGCAGGAAACCGAGGACTTCCTTGCGGCGGGATTCCGGCAATATAAAGCGATCGTGCGTTTTAATATGATCAATCAGCCTCTGTTGGTATTTTCCCATCCGGAAAAAATAGTTCTTTTCCCGCAGAAGGCGTACTTCCCTACCGCAGGAAGGACAATTGCCGTCCTGCAAGTCCTTTTCCGTCCAGAATCTCTCTTCTGGGACGCAATACCAGCCCTCGTATTCGGATTCATAGATTTCGCCGGAATCCCACAATTTTTCCAGAATTTCCTGAACTCGCCGGATGTGGCGGTCTTCCGTGGTGCGGATGAAATCATCGAATTCGATATTCAGCCTCTTCCATAATTCCTGGAAGCGCACCACCATCAAATCGCAATGCTCCCGGGGCGTCCGCCCGGCTGCGGCGGAAGCTTCAGCGACTTTCTGACCATGCTCGTCCGTGCCCGTTAAAAAAAAGACGCGATCCCCGATCAGACGATGGTAGCGCGCCAGGATATCGGCGATGACCGTGCTGTAGGCATGCCCCAAGTGCGGCTCGTCATTCACATAGTAGATCGGTGTGGTGATGAAGAATTTGTCAGCCATATTCGCCTTTAGAGTCGCAGCAGTTTACATTGGTCTTCCGCCTATTCGGCATTGCCACGGATACAATCGCCGTCTTCATCATCCGAGATGACTTCCGAATCGGAGAGTTCCTCATCGGATGCCGCCTCCGCGGGAAGCGGCAGCAAAAAACCAGGCGCCAGGATCGCCTGTAACTCCTGAGGGTTGAACTTCTCCACCTCCCCGGAATCAAAGCGAAGGGAAACGGTGAGATTGAAAATATCCAGCTTTTCCACTCGAGCCGTGCCCTTTCGCGTTTCTACCTGAGTATCCCAGCGCGGCAAAGTCTTCAATACCTCGCGGTAACTGTTGATTTCAAAGCGAAGGCAGCACTTCAATCTTCCGCAGCACCCCGAAATTTTTCCAGGATTCAGTGGAAGATTCTGATCTTTCGCCATCTGCGTGGTGATGGGGCAGAATTCGTTCAGGAAGCTGGCGCAGCAGAGCAAGAGCCCGCAGGGCCCGGATCCGCTGAAACGACGCGTTTCATCCCGGGAGCCGATCTGGCGCAGTTCAATGCGGGTGCGGAAGACCGCCGCCAGATCTTTGACAAGCTGCCGGAAATCCACTCTTCCGTCCGCCGTGAAATAGAAGGTCAGTTTACGTCCGTCAAATTGATACTCCACATCCACCAATTTCATTTCCAGCGAATGAGCGGCGATCTTCTCTTTGCATATTTGCCGGGCGGAAAATTCTCGGACTCTGAGTTCCTTCAAAATATCGAGATCACGGATGGAGGCGGGACGCAGGACCTCAAACTGCGGTACGGGCATCGTCGCCGGCAAACGACGCAACCGATGCGCAACCCGTCCCAAATCCTCCCCTTTGTCAACGCGAACGATCACCAGGTCGCCGATGCGAAGGGGGAACTCCATCGGGTTGGCGAAACAGAGCCGACGATTTCCCTTGAATTCTACTCGGACAAACGGAAAAGCTTCGCCGGAAACTTCCGGACGCGCGGATCCGGGATTTTCACCCGTTTCAGCCTGGGTGGTCATAGAGTTACTTGTCTCATCTGAAGTCATTTCATTCTAAATCGGCTGACGTTGGTGGATCACTCGAAAAAGATCTCTCGATAGAGTCAGCAGCGCCAGCGGCGCCAAGGCGTTACGCTGCAGTCTCTTTCTCGCATCCTCTACGCAGGAGACCGCCTGAAGAAAGTCGGCTTGCCGGCAATTGGCGACGAATTTCTCCAGCCAGTCGAGGCGTTCTCTGTGAATTATTTTCGAGTACGCGTCCCTGCCGCACTGCTGGATGAACGCCGCATCCCGCAGCCAGGAGGCGATGATCTCCAGAACCAGGTGCTGCGATCCTCCATCCAGACGACTCCAAGTCTCCAGGATGGAATCGAAATCCAGAGGGTTCCGCCCCAGCGAATGCCGCACGACGTTGATGGCGAAATCATAGAGCATCGTTGTTTCGGCGGTATGAGCTGCGAATTGCAGGGCGCGGGAGAGATTCCCCGAGCTCAGCTGTGCGATGCGCATGATTTCCGCTTCTTCCAGAGAACCGAGCGAGCGCAGGAAATTCTCGATCGTTTCCGCTTGCAGCGGCTCGAATTCCACCGCTTGACAGCGGGATCGCAGCGTGGGCATTAGATCTTCCTGAGCCTGCGCGGTGAGGATCAGGATAAAATTCGGGGGCGGTTCTTCGAGCAGCTTCAGAAGCGCATTGGCGGCTTCTTCTCGAAGTTGATCCGCCTTTTCGATCAGGGCAATGCGCGGATAGTTCTCGAACGACTTCATTCCCGCCCATTGGAGAAGAGCGCGGATCTGTCCGATCAAGATGTTCTGCCCGCCGGGAAAATCCGTCGCACTGTACAGCGATTCGCCTTTGCGCCGCAGGATCTCCGTCAATTCCGCCGCTCCGGCATCGGTCAACTCTCCGGTTTCGGCGTCCGCTAAAGCTCGGCCTGGCATAGGCAAAATATACAGCAGATGCGGATGTTCGAGCAGGCGGAATTGCCGGCAGGAATCACAAACTTCGCAGGGACCGTCGAAGCCCGACCGGCAGTTCAACCAGCGCGCCAGCTCAATTGCGGCGGCAGATTTGCCGGTGCCGGCAGGTCCCCAGAACAACAGGGCGTGCGGCAGACGATTCTCCTGCACCATTCTCTCGATCAATTTCCGGGCGCGCTGCTGCGCGACGAGTCTTTTCAACGGCATATCACAAGCTCGATTCTAACGGGAAGAAAGCCACAGCAGAGGATCCTGCTTTTCCCGCTTCGCCCAGATTTCGAAATGCAGGCGCGGACCGCTGATGGATCCCGATTGCCCCACATCGGCGATGCGTTCTCCTCGCTGGACGGCTTGGCCTTCCTTGACTCGAATCTGCCCAAGGTGAGCGTACACGGTATAATATCCGTCCCGGTGATCCACGATGATGGTATTGCCATACCCTCTCAGCCAGGTGATTTTAGTGACCATCCCGGCGGATACCGCCGTGACCGGCGCCCCCTCCTGCGCTTCGATATCAATGCCCGGATTCTCCGTCACCGTCGCCAGCTTCTCGTGCTTCTGCA
>CAZUTK010000021.1:0-39112 GCA_964623265.1 uncultured bacterium
CATCGGAGGCGCCTGCGCTTTGATTTTGGAAGCGCATCCCGACTGGACGCCTATGCAGGTGAAGACCGCGTTGATGCAAACCGCATCCAATGCCGCTTCGCCGAACAACGACTACGGCTGGGGGATCATTGACGTCATGGCTGCGATTCAGTACAATTTCCCGCCGGTGATCGTGCAGAAATACCCTCAATCGGATTCCCTTGTGGTGCTGCAAGATTCGACGGCGAACTTCTGGGTCTACGCATATGATTCCCAAGGAGACAGCCTCACCTATCACTGGTGGGTGGATTCTGTGGAAGTGACCGTCGGCGCGGATTCGCAATTCGTCTTTCAGTGGTTTCAGCCCGGCACTTCAACGGTGAAAGTGGTGGTCGAAGATCAGCGCCACGCGGCGGACAGCATATCCTGGTTCGTGGTAGTGGAACCCGCCGCCGGAATTCTGCCCGGATCCGCATCGGTGCCGCGGGCATGCACCCTGTCGCCGGCATTTCCCAATCCTTTCAATGCGGAATCCGTCTTGCTCTTTGATCTGCCGGAACAGAGCCGCGTTGAGATGAACATCTACGATATCCGCGGTCGTCTGGTAAAGACGGAAGCGGCGAGGGAAATTCCGGCGGGAAGCCATCGAATGACGGTCAGATTGGATGATTGCTCGGCGGGAGTCTATTTTCTTGAATTCAAAGCCGCGCGATTCAATGCTTTCGTTAAATTGGTCTATTTGAAATAACAGAGCAAGATCAGTATTTGCGTTGTTCTGATAGAGAAACCGCCGCCTATAAAGGCGGCGGTTTCTCTACGATTTCGCAAGCATGCCTATTCCGATTCGTCCTCAACCGCTGAAAACGACTTCATTATGATCTGCAGCAGAGTCGAACGCAGTAACCGGCGGAAAGCATCAGTTTTTTCGCAACCCGGCTTGTAAAAGCAGATCGCCGATTTTGTTCGCCAGTTCGAAGGATGAGAGGTTGCTGCCTAAAATAGGCACCTTTTCGCTCTCAGCGCGCTCCAAGGTCTCCGCCGACGGTTCACGCCCGTTCGCCAGCAGCACCGCCCCCAGCTCTTTCAGCGATGCCACAGCGGCGATATTCGGATGAGTCTGAATGGTGATCCATACTTCACCGGCGCGGGCGTTAGCCATAACATCCGAAAGCAAATCGCCGCAATATCCACCGGATATCAGTTTATCGAATTGTTCCTTGCAGCAGAAAGTGCGCAATTTCAATTCGGCTATTAATTGTTTGAGTTGCAGCATGACAGCCTCAGAGTTTTCAGCTTGCAGCTTTTTCGTTTATGATGACTTCTCGATCGTAATTCCCAACCGCTTCAAGAGTTCTTCAAATCTCTCCGGAGTGTAATAGAAGACACAGTCCGACAAATCCGATCTGCCCAGCGAAATATCCTCCGCCAGTGAACGGCAATCCGGCGCACCGCAGATGCCGCAGTCCAGATGTGGCAGCTTCCGCATTGCTTCCTCTTTGATCTTGCGACGATCCAAGGCGTCTATCAGATTGCATTCCACAGCATTGGCGGATCTGGGGCGGATGCGTTCTTTCCGGATGAAGAAACCATCGTCGTACCATCTCCGGATTTCTTCAGAGCCTTTGATTTGCGGTTCGACGTTGCGCCGTTCATTCAGGATGATCTTGTGAAAAGCGAGGTAGTAATTCTCCACCGTCAGCGGTCCCCGGATGCAGCCGCCCCGGCAGCTCCAGGTCTCCACGTAATCTGTATTCTGCAGCTTGCCGGATTCGATATCCTCCAGCACCATAATGCTTTCATTGATGCCGGCAGCGGTGATCCAGAGTTCATCGCGCAGCATAATGCCTGTTCCGCCCAGACGCGCCCAACGGATACCCCGCCCAATGAAAGCCGGCCTCCTGGAAACGGGCGCAGTCTGATGGCTTAAAAAATCCGACATCGGGTTGTAAAGATCGCGGATGGCGATGGCGCCGTCCAGAAGACTGGGTTCGCTCCCAGAAAGCGCGGGAGTCATCGTCGGGCAGGGCGTCAGATAAACCGCTCTGAATGCGGCGTTCCTTGCATCTCCTGATTGTTCCATCTTCTGCTTCAGCAATTCCACGGCGACGACTTCCGGCCGTTTAATCGGAATCAGCTGATCGAGCAAAGAAGGGTACCGCAGCTGGATTAGTTTTACAATCGCGGGGCAGAAACTGGAAATCAAGGGCCTCGGACCGCGGTATCGGCGGATGTATTCCCGAATCGCCCAGCTCACCATCTCGCAAGCCTGCGTGATATCCGCTACCTCGTGAAAACCGATCCGCGTCAGGGCGTCGAAGATGTCTTCCGGCGAGTATTCGCGCGGGAACTGCCCGAACAGCGTCGGCGATGGCACCGCCACGCGGTAGTCCATCTTTTGCAGTTCTGCGAAGGCATCTGTCTGAGGTACGATCGCCTCCTGCGGACAGACTTCCAGACAGCGTCCGCAATCCACACAGCGTTCTTCGATGATCGTCGCCTTGCCGCGGCGAATGCGGATCGCCTGCGTCGGGCAGATCCGCAGGCAGCGCATCTTGCCGTCGCAAAGTTCCGACAGAATCTTGATCATAGCGTGAATGCCGGACGGGTCTTCAGTTCTGCTTGATGAGAATGTGCAAATTTGTCCCTTTGCCGACTTCGGATTCGATGCGAAATTCATCCGAATTGCGCTGGATGTTGGGCAATCCCATCCCAGCGCCAAAGCCGCGGGAACGCATATCCGCCGTCGCCGTGGAATAGCCTTCTTGCATCGCTAATTCGATATCCGGTATGCCGGGTCCTTCATCTTCGACGCGCAAAATGATTTCTGCGGGAAAGATTTCGAGGGTGATGGTGCCGCGACGAGCATACATCACGACGTTCATCTCCGCTTCAAACGAGCAGATCGCCGCGCGGCGGATCGCTTCCGGTGGAACCGCCAGCTCTTTCAATAAGTCTTTGATCTTCGTGGAGACGCCCCCGGCTCCCAGATAGTTGCCACCGAGGATCGGATAGGTTTCCGTGAACAACGGCGAAGAGGTTCCACGCATTTTAGGATCGTTCCACATCCCCATCATCCAGGATGCCGATCTGATAAAGCCTTCCGCAGCATTCGAACATCCCCAATCGGGTGCACAGAAGCGGGATTCCGCGATCTTCCGCCTTTTGAATCGTGATGGAATCCGGTCTCTTGCCTCGGACATAGACGATTGCCTTCATTTCCGCCACATCGGCGGTATGCAGCGATTGCGCATTCGCCAACCCGGTTAAAAGCAGAGTCCCCGAACGAGAGAATGCTAATACATCACTCATCAGGTCCGCCGCACCGGCAGTTTCGATGATCACCGTATCCAGAAGTCGCTCTCCGGCGAGGACTTCCGCTTCCAGCAGTTCGCCGATCCGCCGCAGCGGCCATCTCGCCGCAGGGGGCTTCTTGATGGCGGCATGCTTTGCTGATTGTTGATCGTAATCCATATGACACCGGAAGAATATGTGAATAATATATCAAATCGTGTTTGCAATATAACGTAGCCGGCGCGTCTTGTCAAGCGAATCAGTGCTTTTTTTCTGTCTTTCTGCACCGCTCGATCTTGCCACCGCTCGACTTGTTCGCGCTGGTTTCAGAATAATCGCGCGAAAAATAGCAAGTTTAAGAAGTTAATACCGTAACAATTAGTCTTTATTTTGCGAAATCCGTGCTGCTTTTCCTGTGTACAGCCTGCAAACCAGAACAATTACCCCTTGCATTGCATAGTCCCGCCTTTTATATTTATCCGATGTAAGGATAATCCTGAGGGTGGCATGATTTCCGCGTTGGTCGTTTCGATGCGACCCAAGCAATGGACGAAGAACCTCATCATATTCGCCGGATTGGTCTTCTCGCAGCACTTCTTCGATTTTGATTACCTGCGCGTCAGCATCTTTGCTTTTGCCGCTTTTTGCTTGGCCGCCAGCAGCGTATATCTCTTGAACGATTTAAGGGATCTCGAGCTGGATAAACAGCATCCGATCAAGAAAAACCGCCCCTTGCCCGCCGGAAGAGTCACACCGTCGCAGGTTCTGATATTCAGCATAATCCTCGCTCTCATCGCGCTGCCGATCGCTTTCTTTTTGCGCTTTTCATATGGGCTGTTACTCTTGCTTTATTGGATCCTAATGCTCGCTTACTCCTTCAAACTGAAGCACGTGGTGATCGTAGATATTCTCATCATATCGGCTGGCTTCTTTCTGCGTGCCGTCGCCGGCGCAGTCGTCTTGGATGTGATGATTTCCCGCTGGCTCATCGCCTGCGCCATCTTCCTGTCGCTCTTTCTCATCCTCGCCAAGCGGCGCAGTGAGATTATTGAGCTGGGTGACGTCGCCGTCAATCACCGTGCCATTCTCGAGGAATACGGCGAGCGCTTTCTCGATCAGATGATCGCGGTGGTGACGGCATGCACAATCATCACATATGTGTTGTACACTCTGGATCCGGAGACAATTCAGAAATTCCATACTCACAATTTGATTCTGACCGTCCCTTGGGTGATCTATGGCATCTTCCGCTACCTATATCTCGTATATCAGCATAATCTGGGCGCCAGGCCCGAAATCGTGCTGCTGACCGACCGCCCGCTCTTGATCGCCATCGCTCTTTGGGCCGCCACCTCTATGGTGATCGTATATTAGAATCAATTTGCACGGAAATTTAGCTTCAGAGGCGCAAAAAAACTTGCCGAATCAGAATTCGAAAGTCTTCGTTGCGCATCGCGATGGGATACCGGGTGATCCGAAATCTTCAGACGAAGCATCCTTGAAGGTCATTCAGGATTTGGTCTGCGATCTCTTCGACGCGGCGGATCTGGCGAAAGACATCCGCAACCGCTCGGTATTCGTGAAACCCAACTGGGTCCGTCCCAATCCGGACGCTCCCGGCGTTGCCACGACCGATCCGCGTGTTCTCATCGCTGTGCTGCAAGCCTGCAAGGATGCTAGCGTTGCCAAACTGGGAGTCGGCGATAAACCCGGAATCGGATTATCCTGTCGCGGAGCCGAAAAGCTGCTGGGACTGACGCCTCGTTTCAACGCGCTGGGAGCGCAGTTTATCTATTTGGATGAATCGCCGGAGACTTGGCGGGACAATCCGCAGGGGCGCATTTGCCATTCCATTCCCGTGCCAGATGCGTTGATGGACTATGAGATCATTCTAAATCTCCCGAAACTGAAGCTTCATATGCACACCGGCGTCTCGCTGGGGATCAAGAATCTCTTCGGATTCGTGCCGGAACATTTTCGCATGAAGCATCACCGCGAAGATCTGCACCGTTTCCTGGTGGATTATCTCCATCTCGTTCTACCAGCTTTTACCTTGATTGACGGCATCTGGGGGCTGGAAGGTCAGGCGCCGATCTGCGGCACGCCCGTGAAGGATTTTAACACCCTGATCGCCTCGCGGGATATCGTGGCGGTGGATGCGGTCGGATGCCATTTGATGGGGGTCAATCCGCAGGAAATCACGATGATCCGAATGGCGCAGAAAGATGGCTTCGGCAGTAGCGATTTAAATAGAATCGAAGTGCAGGGCGCGGACCTATCCGCCATCCGACGCGCTTTCATCCGCCCCACGCTGTCTTCGCAGGATGCGTATGCAGGCATAGACGTCTTGGTTCGGGGCGCATGTGTCGGCTGTCTATCCTCGCTTAGGCACGCCCTGGATCGGCTGCACGCCGCTGGAAAGCTGAAGGAAGATCCCCAGACGATCCTGCTCGGCATGCGCGACCAGAAGGAAAAACCGGATCTGCGCAGCAATCCCGGCACGTTATGGTGCTACGGCAACTGCTGTCTCGATCAATTCAGCCGATACTTCAAGGATTTTGACAATGCCCGCTGGTTGCAGGGCTGCCCGCCGCATTTTATGGAGTTCTACCGAGCTTACTGCCGGGAGATGGGATTGGATCTTCCCGAACCCGAAAAAAGTTAAAAGCAAAAAGTCCAATTCTCACCGATCTGTAACCCCGATGTTTTTTCCATTCCATCGCACTTCCGCGTCGGCTGTGACCTCCGCGGATTTCCATTTTTTTGTAAATCACTTGTCACTGCTTTTCGCGTTGTTGGTCATCGCTGCGCCCGGGCGCGCGACCACCTGGTACGTCAGTGCCGGATCGCAGGGAGGAGATGGTTCCTATGCACGACCTTTCTCTTCGATACAGCCCGGCGTAGATGTGGCGATGCCGGGAGATACCGTGCTGGTGCGGCGGGGCGTTTATTTTGAAACGGTGAAAACCGTTCGTTCCGGTGTGGACAGCACCAATGGGATGATCTATTACATTTACATCATCGCCGCCGGCGATGGTCCCGCCGTGGTAAAGGCGCAGGAAAATTTCGGCTTTTTCATTGACCGCGGCCATGACTTCATCTGGATTGAAGGCTTTTACATCACGAACGGATATTCTCTGACGACGGCGCACGGATCCGGAATCAGGACGTTCGGAAGTTACGGCGTATTTATTGAAAATCGCATCTACGACAACGACGCGGGATTCTTTTCGGAAGGCTTGGGGCAATCGGACGAATCCACCAATAATCGTGGCAATTATTTCGCTTATAACATCGTCAGCCATTCCGGCGAATCCGCCGTCCGGCTGAAGCATTCTTCCGAAAATGAAATCGCCTTCAATTTAATCTATCACAACGGCTACCGCTTGGAACCGACCGGAGCGATCGTCTACTACTGCGGGCTGAACAATCGAATCATCAATAATACGTTCTGGGACAACGCCGGCGCAGCCGTCGCCGCCTATGACGGAACGAATTCAGAAGATTGCATAGCCGCCACCGGCGCCGATGTGCGGGATAATATCTTCGCCCGCCCCGATTCCGGCTTGCTGCTGAGTGTAGACAGCCATATGATCGCGGATTCAACCGGCCGCTACGCCTTCAATCTGTTCTGGTGTCCGGATTCGGCGGCGAAGATGGTGCGCTGGGGCGCGGATGAATTCGGACAGGGAGGGTCATTTTTAACACTATCGGAGTTTATCGAAGTTGCGATGAATCTCAATCCGGCGAGCGGTCAGGGGTCTTTTTGGGCTGATCCGCAGTTTTATCAGCCTGAGGAGAATGTTTATGATCTACTCCTAACCAGTCCGGCGGTGGATGCGGGTTCTGTGACGGCGGTGGAAGCCAAAGCCGAAGCGGTCACTGCGCTGATTTCGCAGGATCCGGATGTGGGGCGCGTAGACCTCGGCTATCACCATAAACCAATGACTTTCGCGGTGAATCCCGATGTGAATGTTCCCGATGAATTCGTCCTTTATCCCAATCCTTATTCCGGCGTCGGCGGTCTGAAATTCGAACTCCCCAATTCGCCTTATCCGCGAAAAATCGCGGGAGAAGTGTACAATATCAGAGGTCAGCGGGTAGCGGGGTTCCGCATCCCGGATGATCCGCTGAATCAGTTCCTCATCAACTGGGATGCGCTGAACCTGGCGGATGGTTGCTATTTTTTAACGATCCTCATCAACGGAAAGCCGCACCGCAGCAGGATCGTCATTCTGAAATAAAGTCATCGAACACCTTGACATCTGCAATAGATTTATTTATATTTAACAAAGTCGTCTACGGGGCGGGGTGGAAATCCCCACCGGCGGTGACAGCCCGCGACTCCGCCGCAAGGCGGACTGAATCGGTGAAATTCCGATGCCGACGGTTACAGTCCGGATGGGAGCAGACGGCAAAGCCGGATTACTCTGGAATAAAATCAGTACGCCCCGAAGGACACCTTCGGGTTTTTTTGTGAGTAACACGTGCAGGAAGACATCCGATTTATGTGGATGGCGATCCGCGAAGCGAAGCGAGGTATCGGGTTCACCAGTCCCAACCCGAGGGTGGGCGCCGTCATCGTAAAAGACGGAAATGTGATCGCCCGCGGTTATCACCGTGCGCTGGGAGCACCGCACGCGGAAGTGGACGCATTGCGCCGAATCACAGACGAACAAGCCCGCGGAGCGACGCTGTATGTCACGTTGGAACCCTGCTGTCATCACGGAAAGACCCCGCCTTGCACCGATGCCGTGATCGCATCCGGCATCAAGCGAGTCGTGTTCGCTCTGCAGGATCCGAATCCGGAAGTCAACGGAAAAGGTCTTGAGTTGCTGCGCAGAGCCGGGGTTTCAGTCGCCGGCCCGATCCTCGAAAAGGAAGCGCGGACATTGAACTGCGGTTATCTGAAATACCGCCGGACGCGGCGCCCCTGGGTCGCTTTGAAATGGGCTCAGAGTTTGGACGGGAAGATCGCTGCAGCCGGAGGTGACGCCCGCTGGATCAGCTGCCCGCAAAGCCTGAAATTCGCTCATCAGCTTCGAACCCGGCACGATGCGGTTCTGGTGGGGATCGGCACAGTGCTCAGAGATGATCCAGAACTGACTGTGAGGCAGGTTCGCGGACGCAATCCCATCCGCGTGGTTCTCGATTCGGATTTGCGCATCCCGCGGGATGCGAAGCTGTTCTCTTCGGATGCGCCGATCTGGATCGCAACCCGGACAGGAACACCTGTGGATCGGAAATCTTGGCTTATGGAACGGGGCGTAGTGCTTCTCGAAATTCCGGCGAGAGCATCCGGAATGCTGGATCTGGATGCGCTGTTGCTTGAACTGGCGCAGCGCGGAGTGCTGTATCTGTTAGTGGAAGGTGGAGCCCAGCTGCTGACATCCTTCGTCCAGGCTTCTCTTTTTGATGAAATCATCGCAATCATCGCTCCGAAGTTGATCGGCGAAGAAGGTATATCTTGCCTCCAAGCATTGAATATTCAGCGTATCGAGGAAACGATTCACCTGCAACTGCAACAGCATCACATCTTGGGTGGGGATGTCATCTGCCGATATCAGCGACCGGATTCGGACTAAATCGAATCGGTGAGATATGTTTACAGGACTGATAGAGACCATTGGAGCCGTAAAGCAAATCACGGCGGCTGGATCAGGAAAAACGGTCAGTCTGATCTGCCGTTTCGACGGCGAGCCTCTCGCCCTGGGAGCGAGCGTTGCGGTGGATGGAATTTGCGTCACAGTCGAAAAATGCCATGATGACGGGTTTCAATTCACCGTTTCGCCTGAAACTCTTCGGCGCGGCACCATAGGATCCAAGCAACCAGGAGATCCGGTGCATCTGGAAAGAGCTTTGCGTCTGGGTGACCGGCTGGGCGGACACATAATGCAGGGTCACGTGGATGGAGTCGGAGTAGTCAGCCGGTACACTTCCCAGGGCGCAGGGGGCGAGCTGAAAATCGCCGTGCCCCAGGAACTGCGTGCTTATATCGTCGAAAAAGGGTCGTTGGCGGTGCACGGTGTGAGTCTGACGGTGGCGGACATTGACCGCGCGGGGATCGTCACGCTCGTTCTCATTCCGGAGACGCTGCAGAGGACGTACCTCGGGCATCTGCGCCCCGGCGACCGCCTGAACCTCGAGGTGGACATTCTGGCGAAATATGTGGAATCCATGCTGAAGAAGAAAGGCGGTGGTCTAAGTGAGATGAAATTATCCGAATGGGGGTTCGAATAAATGGATGCATCGAAAACATATGTTGGAATAAAAATGGATAAAGGGAATGAACAGCCGATCCTCAACAGCATCGAAGAAGCCGTTGAGGACTTTCGGAAGGGGAAAATCCTCATCGTGGTGGATGACGAGGATCGCGAAAATGAAGGTGACTTCATTATGGCGGCGGAAAAAGTAACGCCCGAAGCGATCAATTTTATGACGAAATACGGAAGAGGGATGCTCTGTCTGCCGATGTCCAATCAGCGCGCCGATGAGCTGGAACTGGATCGCATGGTGGAGAAAAACACCGCTCTGCACGGCACATCCTTCACCGTAAGCATAGACGCGATTAAAAATACAACTACCGGAATCTCCGCGCAAGACCGCGCAGTGACTATTTTGACCGCCGTGGATCCGAAGACGAAGCCCGAGGATCTGGCGCGTCCCGGGCACATATTCCCCTTGCGCGCCGCCGATGGCGGTGTCCTGAAGCGCGCAGGTCATACGGAAGCGGTGGTGGACCTCGCCATTCTGGCGGGATTGAAGCCGATGGGCGTGCTCTGCGAGATCATGAGCGATGATGGTTCGATGGCGCGGCTGCCGGAACTCTTACAGATTGCCCGCCGGTTCAATTTGAAAATCATCACCATCAAAGACTTAATCGAATTCCGGCAGCGCACGGAGTGCTTGATCGAACGTGCGGTGGAAGTGGACTTTCCTACCGCATATGGGCATTTTCGCTTGGTGCATTATCGCAGTCTGCTGGACGGCACCAGTCATCTGGCTCTGGTGAAGGGTATCATACAGTCGGAAGAACCGACGTTGGTGCGCGTGCATTCGCAATGTCTGACAGGCGACATCTTCGGTTCTCTGCGCTGCGATTGCGGCGAGCAGTTGAAGCACGCGATGCAGATGATTGAAAAGGAAGGCAAGGGGGTCGTGCTCTATATGAATCAAGAGGGGCGCGGCATCGGCTTGGAGAATAAGTTGCAGGCGTATAAACTTCAGGATGAAGGGAAAGATACCGTCGAAGCCAACCTCGCGCTCGGTTTCAAGCCGGATCTGCGGGATTACGGAATCGGCGCCCAGATCCTGTTTGACCTGGGGGTGCGCCGCATCCGGCTCCTGACCAACAATCCCCGAAAGGTGATCGGATTGCAGGGCTATCATCTGGAGATCGTGGAGCGTGTGCCCATCGAAATGCCCGCCAATCCCAATAATCACCGCTATCTCAAAACGAAAAAGGAAAAAATGGGTCATATGATCATGGTCAATGCCATGATCGCGAAGAAGGAGAGGCCATGAAAACAGCCCAAGAATCGAAAAACATTTTCAACATCTCAGACGCCCGAATCATTCAAGGGCATCTGGATGCGAAAGGGAAAAAATTCGCATTGGTCGTTTCCCGATTTAATGAATTGATTTCCCATAAATTGCTGGAAGGTTCCCTGGACTGTTTGCTGCGGCATGGGGCGCTCGCCGGCGACATCACGATCATCTGGGTGCCGGGCTCGTTCGAGATCCCCGTCACCGCTGCGAAAGTCGCCGCTTCGAAGCAATTTGATGCGGTCATCTGCCTGGGCGCCATCATCAGGGGAGGGACTCCGCACTTCGATTACATTGCCGCAGAAGCCGCTAAAGGCATCGCCCAGGCGGGCTTTCAGAATCTCCTGCCCATCTCTTTCGGCGTGTTGACGACCGATACTCTGGAACAAGCTCTGGAACGAGCCGGCACCAAAGCAGGTAACAAGGGTTGGGACGCTGCGATCTCAGCAATCGAAATGACCAACCTATGGGAGCTGCTTTAATCTATGAAACGCGTAATTATTCTGTTCTTCGTTCTCTTCCTGATCCCGCCGGAAATGAAAGCCGCAGGATCATCAGACTGGGAAGTCTTCTTCTCGATGCATACGGTGCGTTCGTTGGTTCGCAGCGGTTCTGAGCTCTGGGGGGCTACCAACTCCGGGCTTCTTCGATTGGATCTCAATTCCGAGGCATTCGCAACCTTCACCAATGCCGAAGGCCTCTCCTCCAACGACATCCGCGCGATGTGTTTGGACGGCCGCGGCAATTTGATCCTCGGAATGGGAAACGCCTATGTGGATATCTTCAACCTCGAGTCGCATCGGGTGACCCGCATCTCGGATTTCAAGTTGAACAGCAAGATCTTCCAAATCAATTTCCTCTACAACGACGGAGGCACGATCTACGTCGCCACCGACATCGGTGTCAGTCGCTTGAAATATTATCCGGATTTAGGTGGTTATCTGATTGAAGGCAGTTACACGAAACTCGGTGATTTTCCGGCGGAAACCGCCGCGAAGACGATTCAAGTCTTCGAAGGCGGACTCTGGGTGGGGACGTCAATTGGGGCTGCACGCGGGGATTTAAGCCTTCCGCATCTCGAATCGCCGGACGCCTGGACGAATTACACGACGGCTCAGGGACTTTCCAACAACAGCATCCTCGCCGCCGCAGTCTACCGTGATACTCTTTATCTGGCTGCGTCGGATAATATAAACCGCTTGCAGGGAGACCAATTCGAACCGCTGGCGCTGTCCGGCGCTTCGAATATCGCCTTGATGAAGGTACACGAAGATACATTATATGTCGGCAAAAGCGGCGGCATTTATCGGTACGACGGCGGCTCGCTGACGAGATTCGGGCCTTTGAGCGCGAAAGGGTTGGCGCTTGAATTCAATCAGGACGGAACGATGTGGGCGGGGATGGAAATCGAGAATTCCCGCTTGGGCGGTTTGCGCAAATTTCAGAATGGAGACTGGCAATTCTATTCACCGGAAGGTCCGCGCGGAGAGATTATCTCCGACATCTTCGTGGAAAGCAATGGCGACGTCTGGGTTTTAGGCAGACAGTCCAATCTGTTTAACAACGGCGGCATCTTTCATTTCGACGGAAACCACTGGCTCAATTTAACCCGGCAGGTGGATATTGCGTCCGCCGGTTCGCCGGTCAGCCCGGACAGCTTTTTCTGGTATGAAACCCGCGCGATTGTGCCGGATTTGAACGGCGGTTTTTGGGTGGCTTCGGATGGCAGAGGATTGGGATGGTTCGAGTTCAGCGGGGATACTCTGCATGCGAAAGCGTATTATTCTGCGGTTTCCGGCAGGCTCTTCGGCATCCCCGGAGCGCCCAACTATTGCGTCGTGCGGGACTTGCTCAAGGATGATTGGGGGAACATCTGGGTATGCAACAGCGAAGCCGATCCCGCAAAAGGCGAACCGATTGCGATCATCCCTGCGGATTTCATTCAGGATACGACGACTTTCCCTAATTGGTTTTATCTTTCGCCGCCTGTCCCGCAAGCGCGCTATTATGTGGATCGCCTGGCGCAGGATTCTTTCGGCAGAAAGTGGTTCGGCGCCAACAACAATACCGGTCACGGAATCTGGATCCTCGATGACGGCGGGACGCCGACCTCCATGCAGGATGATGGTTGGGAGGATCTCTATGATTTGCCCTCAGATTCCATCACGGCTCTGGTCTGCGATAGGGATGGAATTATGTGGGTGGGCACGCCCTCCGGAGTTCAGTATTTTTATCCCGCAGAAAACATGCAGGATCTGACCGGCATAGATCTATATATTCCGGTGGGGCAAAGCATCCGCACCATCGCAGTGGACCCGCAGAATAATAAATGGTTTGGAACCACCACTGGCGTCAGCGTATTGGGATCGGATAATTTCACCTGGCTGCATCACTACACTACGCTAGATGGTGCGTACCCCAGCGGTCTGCCTGGGGATGTCGTGCAAGCCATCGCCTTCGACGGGATCAGCGGCGCCGCCTACCTCGGAACGGATCAAGGAACGGCGCGGCTGTTCACGCCTTATAAGCAGATGGGCGCCGCAATAACGAAGATCTCCGTTTTCCCCGACCCCTTTATCATCAACGATGGGTTGAACACCCGGCTGCAATTCGATCCCACGGGACTGAGCGCCGATGTGCGGATGAAAATCTTCACGATGAGCGGGATCCTGGTCAAGACCCTGAGCACCACCAACGAAGTAAACAGCGGCTGGGACGGTCGGAATTATAACGGGGAATTCGTCGGTTCCGGCATTTATCTCCTGCTCGCCTATAATCCCGCCGGCGGCGCCAAGACCTCCAAAGTGGCTGTGATCAAACAGTAATGCTGCACAGGCTTCTGATCGAAAATTACACGGTGCTTTCCAGCGCTGAAGTCTGCTTCAGCCGCGGATTAAATGTCATCACCGGCGAAACCGGCGTGGGCAAATCCTTATTGCTGGATGCGGTCGGTTATCTGCTGGGCGAACGGCGCTCCGCCTTTCCCGTGCGTTCCGGCTGTTCCAAAGCCGTCATCGAAGCCGAATTCGATTTCGACGATCGAATGCAAATTGGAAACTGGCTGCAAAATCACGATTTTCCCGGCGATTTCCCTGTCCTCATCCGGCGCGAATTCGCAGATAACGGTCGTTCCCGCATATTCATCAACGACACCCCTGCAAATTTAACTCAGTCGCGCGAGCTGGGGGATCTGATCCTGGACCTGCATGGGCAGCATGAAATCACCGCTCTGTTTGATCGAGCGCGGCAGCTGGTGTTCCTGGATGATTATGCAGGTCATTCCCAGCTGCTGGAGCAATACAAAGCGCTTTTTTCGAGAATCAAGGAAAGGAAACGGGATCTCCAGACGCTGCAGGATCGCATCGGCGACGTTAGAAACGGCTGCGAAGTTCTGAGGCTGCAAAGACGCGAATTGCAGGATTTGTCACCTCGACCGCATGAATTGGAGAATTTAGAAGCAGAACTAAAACGCCTGGAGAACGCCGAGCGCATTTTCGATCTCTGCGCCCAGATCTGCGACCGACTGAATGAAGCCCCTGCGTCGGCAGTCGAAAGCATCACCCTCGCATTGAAAAAACTGAATGACCTATCGCAGTTTTATCCCGATACGACAAACTTAATCGGAGAAGTCGAAAACGCAGCGTCAGTCTTAAAAGAGGTGAACAGGACGTTGCAGGAATTCAGTCGGAGTCTGCGGCATGATCCGAACTATATCGAAAGCCTGCGTCAGCGGTGGATGGCTCTGATTGGCTTCAAGAAACGATGGAACTATGCAGCCGAAGACTTAGACGAAATCAGCGAAAATATTGATCGGCAGCTTGCAGATTTGATGGAATTGGAAAAGAACGCCAAGTTGCTGGAAGAGCGGATTCAATCTGATGAGAAATCCTTGTGGGATGTCGGAATGCGGCTCTCGCAATCTCGTCATTCCGCCGCCGACCGGCTCGAAGAGCAGGTCATAAATCGCCTGAAGCAGATCAATATGCAGCGGGCGGTTTTCGCCGTGAAATTTGCCGATCCGCAGAGAAGCCAGTGCTTTGCGGATGGATTGGATCGCATCGAATTCACCCTCTCGCCCGACGGTAAAATTCCGCATCAACCCCTTCGTCAAGTGGCATCCGGCGGCGAATTGAGCCGCATCCTGCTCGCGTTGAAGGGTGCACTTGCGGCGGCGGATCATGTCGAGACTCTGATTTTCGATGAAATTGATCAGGGAATATCCGGAAAAATCGCCCGGAAGGTAGGGTTGCAACTGAAGGAGCTGTCGCAAAGGCATCAGGTGATCCTCGTGACGCATCTGCCGCAGATCGCGAGTCTGGGAGATGCGCATTATTCTGTGCGCGCCGATTCCGGCGGTGATGCGGCGCAGGTGATCCCTCTGAACGAGGAAGAACGCGTTCAAGAATTAGCGTCGCTTTTAACGGC
Organism: uncultured bacterium; assembly: GCA_964623265.1. Lineage (GTDB taxonomy): Bacteria > Electryoneota > B3-LCP > B3-LCP > B3-LCP > CAZUTK01. The sequence goes on from CAZUTK010000021.1 coordinate 15,241, forward strand.
ATCGGGGATTTCAGAAGGCGCTTTATTGAACGCGCGGGAAATGCTCGACTCAGCGCGGACTTTTGTTGCAGGTGAAAGGAACAAAGTAGATGGATAAATTCGTCATACGCGGCGGCAATGCCCTACGCGGCACATTGAGAATCTCAGGATCCAAGAATGCCTCGCTGCCTCTGATGGCGGCGTCTCTGCTGGCGCCTGGGATTCATCGCATCCACAATGTCCCGGAGTTGCGCGATGTGCGCACGATGGCGCATCTTCTGCGCATTATCGGCGCGCGCGTGGAACTGCAGGATCATACCTTGACATTGAACACGTCGGATTGCGCCTATTACGAAGCTCCCTATGAGTTAGTCAAAACTATGCGCGCTTCGGTTTATGTTCTCGGACCGCTGTTAGCGCGCTTCGGGAAAGCGCGGGTGTCGCTGCCAGGCGGCTGCGCCTGGGGACCTCGCCCGGTGGATCTGCATCTGCAGGGGATGCAGAAGTTGGGCGCTGCGATTGAATTGCAAAATGGATACATCATTGCGGAAGCCGATCGGTTGCATGGAGCGAAAATCACGTTCCCGATTTCATCCGTCGGTGCGACCGGCAATGTAATGATGGCTGCCGCATTGGCAAAGGGCACCACGCTGATCGAAAATGCCGCCCGGGAGCCGGAAATCGTCGCGCTCGCGAATTACATCAACGCGATGGGCGGCAGAATCCGTGGAATCGGCACCGACCGCATTGAAATCGAAGGTGTGCAGAATTTGTATCCGGTTGAATTTCAAAACATCCCCGATCGCATCGAAGCCGGCACCTTCCTCTGCGCCGTCGCGTTGGCTGGCGGCGAAGTCACACTTGAAGATCTGCGATCCGATCATCTCGGAGCTGTGATTGATGCGCTGCAGCAGGCCGGATTTCAGCTCGATGTATCCCCTAATAGAATCCGCATTCAAGCGGAAGGAAGAGCCAGACCGGTGGATCTGAAAACCGCTGTATTTCCCGGATTCCCGACGGATATGCAGGCGCAGTGGATCGCTTTGATGAGTCTGGCGGAAGGCAGTTCGGCGATCACCGACACCATCTACCCGGATCGTTTCACCCATGTGGCGGAACTGCGCAGGCTGGGCGCGGACATCCACCTGGAAGGCAACACCGCATTCATCCGGGGCGTGGAAAGACTGAAAGGCGCGCCGGTGATGTCCACTGATCTGCGGGCTTCCGCAAGCTTGATCTTAGCGGGTTTAGCCGCGGAAGGTAGAACGGATTTGTCGCGGATTTATCATATTGACCGGGGCTACGAGCGCATCGAAGATAAACTGCGCTCCATTGGTGCGGACATCCATCGGGAAGATGAGCCGATGGTTACTTGATGTCTGCCTGCCCATCAACCAAGGTTTTCATTCGTATTTATACCGATAATACTCCTGAAATGACCTGGTTATGCTCCAGCTTGCCGCGGATCTGATTGCGGAGACGTTCAACCTCGTTGCTGCTTCCAGTGTTTACCTGCTCATCGGCTTCCTTTTCGCCGGTCTGATTCACGCCTACTTACCCAGAGAAAAAATTCACAAGTATTTCGGCGGCAGTGATTTTCGCTCTGTCTGGAATGCCGGCATCATAGGCATTCCGCTGCCGCTTTGCTCCTGCGCCGTCATCCCCACCGCCGCCGAACTACGCAAGCGCGGTGCCGGGCGCGGAGCCACCCTCGCTTTTCTGATTTCGACTCCGGAGACCGGCGCGGATTCGATCGGGATCAGTTTCGCTCTGTTGGATCCTTTGCTCACCATCTTCCGGCCGATTTCCGCGTTGATCACGGCGCTGTCCGCCGGCATCGGCGCCAACTTCCTGGAAAAGAAGCTCAGTGCAGGAAAGATTGCGCCTCCATCCGTTGTTTCCGTACCCGCCGGCGATTGTTCTGATGATTGTTGCGCCGTAAAAAGACAGGAAGCTGAAAGACCGCTGTCGGTACCACCCCTCAAGCGTCTGCAAAGCGCGTTGGTTTATGCCTTTGGAGAATTGATAGACGATATCGCAATCTGGCTGGTGATCGGTTTCGCGGCGGCGGCGCTGGTCGCTGTCATTCTGCCGGATCAATTCTTCGAAAAAAATATCGGCACCGGTTTGCCGCCGATGATTTTAATGATGCTTTTGGGGATTCCCCTCTATATCTGCGCCACGGCATCCACACCGATCGCCGCCGCTATGATTCTGAAAGGATTATCGCCGGGCGCAGCCCTCGTGTTCTTGCTGGCGGGTCCGGCGACGAATATCGGTTCGCTGTTGGTATTATCCCGTTACATCGAAAAAAAGTTTCTCGCGGTTTATCTCGCCGCAATTATGCTGATGAGTCTGCTGCTGGGGGGTATCTTGAATTTCCTCTATTCCTTTCTAAAAATCAATGTCAGCGCGGCGCTGGGAAGCGGCGCGGAAATCATCCCGGAATGGCTGGAACTCACCGGCGCGGCGGCTTTAATCGTCTTATTGGTTCGCAGTCTCATCAAACAGGGAAGACTTCGCAAAATTTTCCGGATGACTTCGAAGGGGGAATCCATTGCGAAAAAAACCCCTGAATAACTTACCGATTGACTATTCTTCGACAGCGCCGTATTATGCCGACAGACCTCGCAAATGCGCTGCTCCGATGGTATGATGCCCGAAAACGCCGCATGCCTTGGCGTGAGACGCGGGATCCATACAAAATCTGGATCAGCGAAGTGATGCTGCAGCAGACCCGCGTCGAGACCGTAATCCCATATTATCGCAGATTTCTGCGAAAATTTCCCACTGTGGAATCTCTTGCCGCCGCAAATCTCTCTTCGGTCCTGAAAGTCTGGGAAGGGTTGGGATACTACGCCCGGGCGCGAAATCTGCGTAAAGCCGCCGGTGTCCTGGTTTCCCTTTACAACGGGAAGCTCCCGCGGCGCAGCGACGAACTTCTGAACCTTCCAGGAATCGGCAAATACACAGCTGCGGCGATCGCTTCCATCGCATTCGATGAAGCCGTGCCCGCACTGGACGGCAACGCCAGGCGCGTTGTCTCCCGCTGGTTCGCCTTAAAATCGGATCCGTCGTCCCGCGGCGGCATGCAGCTTCTGCGCGAAAAGGCGGGGGAATTGCTGCACCCTCGCCGTCCGGGGGATTGGAACCAAGCGGTGATGGAGTTGGGCGCAACGATTTGCCTGCCTGAATCGCCTCGATGCGGCGTTTGTCCGGTCAGCAAGTTCTGCTCCGCTTATCGAGAGAATATCACCGCTGAAATCCCCCGAATGAAAAAACGCTCCCCGGCACCCCATTATCAGGTTACAGCCGGCGTCATTCAGCACCGCGGGCGCATTCTCATCACGCAGCGCAAAGAACACGGCTTGCTGGGCGGACTCTGGGAATTCCCAGGCGGCAAACAGGAACCCGGGGAGAGCTTGGAAGAATGTCTGAAACGGGAACTTCAGGAAGAGTTGAACATCCATGTCGCCATTCATGAAAAACTCACCCATATCCATCACGCCTATACGCATTTTCGAATCACTCTCCACGTCTTCATCTGCCGCTGGATCGGCGGGCGACCGGAGCCCTTAGGCTGCTCGCAGATGAAATGGGTCCGGCCGGCCGAATTGAAGCGTTACGCTTTCCCGAAGGCGGATCGCCGCGTCATTGAACTTCTGTTGAAGCGTTCCTGACGATTTGGCAGCAGATAAATTTGTCAGAAAAATTCTTGCGGAATGTTATTTCTTATTGTATATTCAATATTGAATATAAAAGGGTGTAAAATGTCAGTGCTGTTGGTTCTTCTCGGATTCCTGCAACACAGGGACTACCACGGTTATGAGCTGAAAAAAGAAATTCAGCGCTATATGGGCAATTGGACGGACATCAAGTTCGGTTCGATCTATCACGCGCTGAAGAAGCTCGTAGAGCGAGGTTTTGTTGAAATCGTCGGGGAAGAGCGGCAAAAAGGCAAGCCGGATCGCAGAATTTACCGCATCACGTCGGCCGGCAGAAATCAATTCGATGCGCTGCTTCGCGCCTTGCTCCTGCAGCAGCGCCGTGTCTTTTATGATCTCGATATCGGGCTCTACTTTGCCGGCAGGCTGACAAATGCGCAACGGAGCAAAATCCTAGCGGAACGGCTGCGAAGGATCCAACAGGAACGCGCGACTCTGGCAAATGCGAAAAACCTCCCTGCACATCGCAGCATTCCTAAGATCAGCGAAGTGATTATTGATCACAGTCTTTATCATCTGGATGCGGAGATCCATTGGCTGCAGGATTGCATTCAGAGAATGCGGCGTGAAAATCTCTATGCGATACCGTCTGCGGATTTAGTCCAAATGGACGGGAAAGGAAAATGAATCAGTCGGATTTTCCACCCTTCGCCTATAAAATCTTTGCGCCATTTCATAAAATGAGGAAGAGTTTGGAAGACGAGGCAGTATGAGACATCTTTTCCGGTATCCGAGCTGCACCTCAATCCTTTTTGCAGGTCTTCTATTTATTCAAGCCTGCTCTAAAAACGGAGCCCAAAACACAAAAGGATCCGCAGGTGATGCAAAGCAGCCGTCGAAAGCGACCGCTTCACGGCAGGAAGAGCGAGCCGCGGGAGTGATGGTGCGCGAAGTGCAACCCGGCGCGCTGCAGTTGACGATTCCGGTGACCGGCGTCGTGAGATCGAAGCATCAGGTCCCGATCACTGCCGAAGTCGCAGGCAAAGTCATCGAACGCACCCGCGAGCTGGGGGATTCGGCGGCGGAAGGAGAGACCATTCTGCGTCTGGATCCGGAACCTTACGAATTGGCGGCACAGCAGGCTTCAGCGGCATTTTTAGCAGCGCAAGTGGCTTATGACCAGGCGCGGCGGGGGCTGGAGAGAAGCAGAAGGCTGCGTGATAACGGAGATATTTCGCAGTTCGAACTGGAGAATGCAGAGTTGGGCGAGAGAAATGCGGCGGCGAATCTCGAGATGGCGGATGCGGCGCGAAAACTGGCGGATCGCAACCTGCGTCTGACGCGCGTGACCAGCCCGATTCGCGGCACGATCGTGCAATTGGATGTGCAGATCGGGCAGGCGCTGCAACCCGGAATGCAGATCGGTACCGTCGTCGCGCTCGATCAGTTGGAAATCGAAATCGGTTTGAGCGAACGTGAAATTGCGCAGGTGCGGCGCGGGAATAAAGTGCGCATCCATTCTGAAGTTTTCCCTGACGAGACTTTTACGGGTGCACTGAAATCCATCGGAGCGGCGGGATTGGACCCGGGAAAGACTTTTCCAGTGGTGATCGCCATTGACAACCCGGAAGGCAGGCTGCAGCCGGGCATAGCCGTTTCAGCGGAAATTATCTATGCTGATTATCTTCAGATCCTGCAAATTCCACGTTCTGCTATCGTGCAGCGAGCGGAACAACTGCTCGTGTATATCGTCGAAGGGGAAGTCGCGCGAAGCCGCCGCATCACCGTCGGTCCTGGAGATGAGCATTCGGTGGTGGTGGAAAACGGTTTGCTGCCGGGAGACTTGCTCGTCGTAGAAGGGCAGAACGTCCTGCGAGACAGCACTCTTGTGAAGATCCATTCCTCTCTGGCTGATTCTGAATAGGATGAGAAATGTCTCCCATTCGCTTCGCCGTCCGGAATCCGGTATTTGCTAATCTTCTGATGATCACTCTCACTTTGCTGGGAGTGCTCTCCTTCGTGCAGATTCCCCGTGAGATGATGCCTAAAATCCCCTTCAACTGGGCGTTCATCATCACCCCATATCCCAATGTTCCCGCCGAAGATGTGGAGCAGCTAATCACGATTCCCATCGAGGACGCCATCGCCGACGTGGACGGTGTGGACGCGATCAATTCAACGTCATCCGAAGGACTCTCCGTCATCCAGGTGAAGTTTGAACTGTGCTCGAAAGATCAATTCGATAAGTATCTCACGGAACTGAAAAGCGAAGTGAGTCAGGCGGAATTGCCGGACGACGCGGAAGATCCCGATGTGGACGATTTTGACACCGACGATTTCGTGCCGATTCTATCCATCACGCTTTCCGGCGATTTCCCCGAGCGGGTGATGCGCGACGTCGCAGACCAGCTGAATGACCTGCTGCTCGATGTGGACGGAGTGTCGAAAATCTCTCAGGCGGGGGTTCGGGAAAGAAAAATCTGGATCAACGTAACACCCGAGAAATTGTACGCGCAGGACTTGACGCTGGATTATGTCGCCAATTCCATTTCGATGCAAAATCGAAACCTGGCGGCAGGGGATTTGAAAACCGGACCTGAAAAACTGCTGGTGCGTACCGTCGGCGAGATGAAATCGCCCGATGAGTTCGGCAGAGTCGTAATCCGTTCGACTGGATCAGGACGACGGATCTTTCTGAGAGACATCGCCACGATTGACGATGGGTGGGAAGAGGAGCAATCGCGCTCACGAATGAACGGCCGCAATGCCGTAACTCTCTCCATCACCAAGAAATCCAGCGCCAGCTCGCTGCAGGTAATCCGGGAAATGAAGCGCATTACAGAGCAGTTTCAAGCAAAGCTTCCGCCGGGGATGGAAATCACCTACACCAACGACAGCGGCACGATCATTCACGACCTTCTCCAAAAGCTTAGTTCCAACGCGATACTCGGTTTTGTTCTGGTTATCTTCGTTCTCTACGCCTTGCTGGATTGGCGCAGCGCCTTTTTTACAAGCATTTCCATCCCCATCACCCTCGCAATGACGATGATCTTCCTGCGCTATACAGGAAATACCCTGAATGGAAGCTCTTTGTTCGGCTTGGTGTTAGTGCTGGGGATGATTGTAGATCAAGCGATCGTTGTGGTGGACAACTCTTATCGCTACTTGCAAGAGGGCTTAAGTCCGCGGGCGGCGACGATCCGGGGCGCAGGCGAAGTAGCCGTTCCAGTCGTTACTTCCGTCCTCACGACGATTGCCGCGTTCGTGCCGCTGATGTTGCTGCCCGGAATCATCGGGCGCTTTATGCGCATCGTGCCGATCACGATCTCGCTGACGCTGGTCGCAAGTTTAATCGAAGTCTTCTATATCCTGCCCTCCCATTTTTCGCTCTGGGCGAAACTCAAGCCGGAACCTCATAAGGGGAAAGCGAAATGGGGCGAACGCATTTACAACGCCTACCGCGAGGCATTGGTGAAAATCATCGCGCGGCGTAAACTCATTATGTTGATTATGCCCCTGGTCGTCTTCCTGGCCGCCGGAATGATTCCACTGATCGGCGTGGAACTGTATCGTGATGAAGAGATCAGTCAATTTTCCGTTCTAGTGAAAATGCCGCAGGGAACTTCGCTGGAAGCCACAGATGTCGTCATACGCAGGATCGAGTCGGAAGCACTGAAGCTTCCGGCTTCGGAAGTCCACGCCGTGATAGCCAATCCGGGGGTGTATCGAACCGACAGCGAATGGCTCTATAATTCGTCCGTCGGGCAGGTCATCGTGGATTTGAAAGAACGCCGCGATCGAACCTTACCGATTGATTCGCTGATCAACGCCTTGCGGGCGAAGACTGCCGGTATTCCCAGAGTCGAGTCGCTCGAATTCCGCAAAGTGAGCACGGGTCCCCCTGTTGGAAAGGCGGTGGAAGTCCGAGTGCAGGGGAAGTATTTCGATCAACTGGAAGCGGCTGCCGAAGAGTTGAAGAGCGAGCTGGCGGCGATTCCCGGTACGTACGATATTGCCGATGATTATTCGCCTGGGAAGAGGCAGGTGAAAATCCATGTCAATCCGGAAAAGGCGGCATTGTACGCTCTGGATGTAACGCAGGTCGCTGCCACGGCGTATAACGTCTTTAACGGTATGAAGGCGACGATGCTGCGCGATGGTGATGACGAGATAGACGTGGTGGTGCATTTCCCGGAAGAGCGTATGAATCGGATTCAATCTGTCCAGAATTTGAAAATTCGATCGCCGTTGGGGGGCTGGGTTCCGTTTCAGAACATCGCTGATATTACCGTGGAAGCCGGTCCGGCGGACATCCGCAGATTCGACCGAGAACGAGCCGTTACAGTATCGGCGAATGTGGAAAAAAGTCAAACCTCGGGCGTGGAAGTGAATCAACGATTGGTGCGCCGATTTCAAAACATATCGGAGCGCTTTCCGGGGGTACGTTTGGTTTTCGGCGGTGAATTTCAGGAATTCGAGAAGGCGTTTTCCGGGATTCTCGAGCTCTTCTTGATCGGTTTAGGATTGATTTACCTCATCCTCAGCGCGCAGTTCCGCAGCTTCATGCAGCCGCTGATCATCATGTTCGCCATCCCTTTCGGTTTCATCGGCGCGATGGTGGGATTGATCCTTTCCGGAAATCCGTTCTCGATTACGACTCTCTACGGTTTTGTGGGACTGGCGGGAGTTGTGGTGAATAATTCCATCGTGATGATCGCATTCATCAACAACGCGCGTGCCGAAGGGGTGGATGATCAAGAATCCGTCATCCGAGCCGGCCTCCTGCGTCTGCGCCCGATTTTTCTGACATCGGTGACGACCATCTTCGGCGTGTTGCCGATGGCTCTTGGCTTGGGTGGGAAGTCGGAAGTCTGGGGTCCGCTGGCGAACACCTTCTGCTGGGGATTAGGAGTCTCTACCCTCCTTACGCTGCTCATTATTCCGGCGGTTTACAGATTTATGGTGGATGATCTGGGCGGCTGGTTCCGCGGGAAGATGCATATGAAGCCCGCCTGGATGCCCGCCGAAGAGAAATAATTTCTCACCTCGCCGCAAAATACGATAGTAGGACGCCCGCCGCCACCGCCGATCCGATCACCCCGGCGACATTGGGACCCATCGCATGCATCAGCAAATAGTTGTCCGGATCATACAGCCTGCCGATCATCTGCGAGACTCGCGCGCTGTCCGGAACAGCGCTGACGCCGGCGGATCCGATCAGAGGATTCACCTTATCTTCATCTTTTAAAAATAGATTCATGAATTTTGCGAAAAGCACCCCTCCCGCCGTAGCGACGCAGAAGCTGATCGCGCCCAGGGTGAAGATGAAGATGGATTGCGCTGTGAGGAAGTAAGTGGCTTGTGTGGACGCTCCAACCGTCAAACCCAGGAGGATCGTGACGATGTCCACCACCGAAGTGCCCGCCGTTTTCGCCAGCCGTTCCGTGACTCCGCTCTCTTTCAGGATATTCCCGAAGAAAAGCATCCCGAGCAAAGGCAAAGCGCCTGGAGCGATAAAAGTGGTCGCCAGAAGACCCAGAATCGGAAAGAGGATCTTCTCGCTGCGCGGCACGCTGCGGCTCGGTTTCATGCGGATGCGTCGCTCCTTCGCCGTGGTAAGCAGCTTCATGATGGGGGGTTGAATCACCGGCACGAGCGCCATATAGGAATATGCCGCGATGGCGATTGCACCCATCAAATGCGGCGCCAGCTTAGAGGAGATGAAAATTGCGGTAGGCCCGTCGGCTCCGCCGATGATCCCGATCGCCGCGGCTTCTTCCGAACTGAAGCCCAGCGCCAGCGCACCCAGCAGCGTGGCGAAGATCCCCACCTGCGCCGCCGCTCCCAGCAGCACTAATTTCGGATTGGAGAGCAACGCCGAGAAATCCGTCAACGCCCCGATGCCCAAGAAGATGAGAGGGGGATAAATGCCCTGAGTGACACCGAAATAAAGGTAGTTCAGCACCGATCCCGGCTCGTAAATACCTATGCGGAGATTGGCTTCCAGAGCGAAAGGGATGTTTCCGATCAAAATGCCGAAACCGATCGGCACCAGCAAGAGAGGTTCGTAATCCTTTTTAATTGCCAAATAGAGGAAGAATAGCCCCACGACGATCATAATGCAGTTTTTCCAGATATCGGGCTGCGCGAAGCCCGTGTAGCTCAGAAATTTTATCAACAAGTCCATAGGTTGCTCCGTGAGCCGAAGTTTTCGTCTTTACGGCCGAATCGTAACCAGTTCGTCCCCTTCGAGGATGGAATCCCCTTCTTTCACCATGACTTTTTCAACCTTGCCGTCAATCGTGGCGGAAATGGTGTTTTGCATCTTCATCGCTTCCATTATAATCAGCGGATCGCCCGCTTTTACCGCATCGCCGGGTCTGACGAGAACCTTCAGGATGAGGCCGGGAAGAGGAGATTTAATGACACCTGCGCCTTTGGCTTCCCCGGGTTTCGCGGTGATCATCGTTCCCGGTTCCGGCACCGCCAGAGGCCGAGCGATCTTCGGAGTCGGCTTTGCCATCTTCTGTCGTTTGGTAGGTTCCAGATACGCTTTATACTCCTGCCCATTGATGGATACGACGATCTCGTCCTCATCACGCCGGACCACGCGGGCTTCGTATTCATTGCCGAATATCTTGAATTTGTAAATATTCATAATTTCTTCTCCTTGATTCTCCTTGCCCGGCAGTTGGTTCTATTGTCTGGATGAATTCATTCTGCCCTGTTTGTGACGCCAAGAGTGCCAAGGGCTCGAAAGCCCCTTCATCCACCAGTTGCTGTAAGGTTTCGGCAGAGAACGCAGCGTCAAGACCAGAGACTCCTCATCGTGGATCTCCTCCTGTTCCAGGATTAAAGTAATCGCGATGGCGGCGACGACGACTCCCGGTATCTCCTCTGCAGCGGCGGCGGGGATGCCGGTCTTTCTCTTGATTCGCAATTTCTGCACATACGTCAGACTCCATTTCAAACCTTTCAGCAGGAACATAAGGATGATCAGCGAACAGAAAACGACCCCCATACCGATGATCATCAGAATGAAGCCCCTGCCAGCCAGGGTGGATTGCCAGTCGAATGTCATAGCATCGCCCTCAATTATAGTGGGATACAGCCGTGCTTCCTGGGTAAATTGGAATCGCGCTTGCCGGAAAGCGATTCAAAGCCCCGAATGATCCGGAAACGGGTATTGCGGGGTTCGATGACATCGTCCAGAAAGCCGAGCTTGGCGGCGTTGTAAGGATTGGCGAATTGATCGCGATATTCGCGCTCTTTTTCAGCCAGAAACGCTTCCCTCTCTTCGGGCTTCATGGATTTAATTTCAGTGCCGTAAAGCACTTCCACCGCGCCGTGAGGTCCCATGACGGCGATTTCCGCCATGGGCCAGGCGTAGTTTAAATCGCCGCGCAGATGTTTCGATCCCATCACGTCGTACGCCCCGCCATATGCCTTGCGAGTGATGATCGTGATTTTCGGCACGGTGGCTTCGGCATACGCATAAAGTAGCTTCGCGCCGTTCAAAATAATGCCCTCATATTCCTGAGCCGTACCCGGCATAAATCCCGGGACGTCCACGAACGTCAGGATTGGGATATTGAAGGCGTCGCAGAAGCGGATGAACATCGCGGCTTTGCGGCTGGCTTTAATGTCCAGTACGCCGGCCAAATGCTGCGGCTGATTGGCGACGATGCCGACGGATCTGCCGTTGAAATGAGCGAATCCGACGATGATGTTCGGCGCCCAACGGCGGCGCACTTCTAAAAAATCCCCGTGATCCACTACCGCTTCGATGATCTTCTTCATATCATAGGGGATGTTGGGATCCGAAGGAATGATGTAATTCAGCTCATTTTCCAGGCGATCTACCGGATCGTCGCAGCTGACCAGCGGCGTCTCTTCCATGTTGTTCTGTGGCAGGAAAGTGATCAACTTGCGGATCAGAGCGAAGGCGTCGTCTTCCGTATCCGCCAAGAAATGAGACACCCCGCTCTTGGTGGAGTGGATTTCTGCGCCGCCCAATTCCTCCGGCGTGACATCCTCATGAGTGACCGTCTTCACTACCTTAGGTCCGGTCACGAACATATAGCTGGTATTGCGCGTCATGATGGTGAAATCGGTGATTGCCGGACTGTACACTGCGCCGCCTGCGCAGGGACCTAAAATCGCCGAAATCTGCGGCACCACTCCCGACGCCATCACATTGCGCAGAAAGACATCGGCGTAACCCGCCAGACTCAAAACCCCTTCCTGAATCCGTGCCCCGCCGGAATCGTTCAAACCGACGATCGGAATCCCCACCTTGACGGCGAAATCCATCACCTTACAGATCTTCTTCGCGAACATCTCGCCCAAAGAACCGCCGAACACCGTGAAATCCTGCGAGAAGAGCGCGACCTGCCTGCCTTCGATGGTGGCGTGTCCCGTGATCACCCCGTCCGAGAGAAATTCCTCCTCGTCCAACCCGAAGCTCTTTTCGCGGTGCGTGACGAACATGTCGAATTCTTCGAAGGATCCCTCGTCCACCAGCCGCTGAATGCGCTCGCGAGCCGTATATTTTCCCTTCTTATGCTGCGCCTCGATGCGGTGTTCACCGCCGCCCAATCTGGCTTGCTGGCGCAAATCCTGCAGCTCTTTCAATTTACGTTCGATATAGTCCATAATGTACCTGCGTGTCGTTTCTCGAATGATCAGTCTATATGTTATATCATTAACATGTATGCTTGTAGATTCGAACCTTGAAATTCGATCGTTTGCGCACAAGATACGTAATGTGCGCATTGAAGGCAAGGGAAATCCGCGAAAAATATCAATATGAAATGTATCATTCATAACAATATACACGGATTTCACAACCTTTTTTGCGGGGGAATGAATGGTGCGGCATAAATTCCGCTCTTTTGATTGAAATGATTTGCTTTTTTCCGACATTCAAAGTATTTTATAGTAACTTGAACAGACGTAACCAACCTCGAAACGACATGATTCCTGCTCCGGAAGAAAAAAAACGTCTATATGAGCTTTCCCATCGCCAGATCCTTTCAGCGACGGAGCGGGAAACCGACGCAGTGGCGATTCTTTCCAGCGTGGTTTGCATCCTAAAAACGAATCTTCCGCACGCTTTCTGGGTGGGCTTTTACCGTCTGGACAGGAACAAGAGCGATGAACTGGTCGTCGGACCTTACCAGGGGACATTCGGTTGTCTGAGAATTCCCGTCGGACGCGGCGTGTGCGGCTTATGCGCGGAAAAAGAATTGCCCATTCTGGTCCCGAATGTGAACGATTTTGAAGATCATATTGCCTGCGATTCCAGATCCGCATCCGAGATCGTCGTGCCGGTTTTTGATCGCGCGGGAAAGCTCTACGGCGTTCTCGATCTGGATTCCACGGATTTCGACGCCTTTCAGGATGAAGACTGCGAAGGGTTGGAGAGTATTCTCGAAGCAGTGCGTTCCAAGCTATAAACGCCGGTTGAATCCATGAAAAAAATCCTGATCGTGGATGATGACCGCACGGTCGTGGATCTTCTGGTTCGTGTTTTAAGTGCGGAAGGGTATGCCGTTCGGTTCGCTTATGACGGCGAAAGCGCCATGAGCTGGATCGAAAGGGATACCTTCGATCTGATCATCAGCGATCTGATGATGCCGAAGCGGCACGGATTCCAGTTGATCGAACAGGTTCGCGCGAAACCCGATGCCGCCGGCACGAAAATACTCGTGTTGACGGCGAAAACATTCCCCCGCGATGCAGATCGCGCGCAGATCGCCGGCGCCGATCTATTCTTATCCAAGCCGTTTGAAATAGCGCAATTGAAGGAAAAGATTTCTCAATTGCTTACTTGAGGTAGAGATGGACGTTCGATTCTGGGGAATGCGAGGCGGCGTACCGGTCTGCAGTTCCGGCACACGGCGTTACGGTGGCAATACCGCCTGCGTCGAAGTTCGCTGCGCAGATCAAATTCTCATCCTCGATGCTGGATCGGGGCTGATCAATCTCGGTGCAACGTTGTTGGAGGAATTTCAGAATAAGCCATTCCAGGCACATCTATTTCTCACGCATACGCACTGGGATCACACAATGGGGATCCCTTTTTTCGCGCCGCTGTTCAAATGCCCTGGGAAACTGACCGTTTACGGTATCGCCGGTTCTGAAAAAAGCATCCTCGGGCTGTTTGGCGCCCGCGATTCCGCCGATTATCTCCCCGTCCCGATGGGAAAAACCGTCGCGGAAATTGAGTTTAAGCCGCTGGAAGAGAAGATGATAATAGGAACGGCGGAAGTGACCTACTATTATCTCAACCATCCCGGCTTGACCATCGGCTATCGAGTTGATTGTGAAGGCGCAAGCCTGGCATATTTGACGGATAATGAGCCCTACCGACGTTCCAATTTGGAACTGGTCAAAGAACCGGAAGATTTGAGTTATTTGGCGCGGATTGACCGGGAGATCGTGCAATTTGCCCGAAAGGCGGATTTGATTATCGCGGATGCCGCTTATAATGAAGAAGAGCCCGGTGAAAGTTTTAAGGAAGGACATAGTTCCGTCGGAGACGCTTTGCAGATCGCCCTTTCCGCTCAATGCCGGACGCTCGTTTTATTTCATCATCCCCCCTTGAGAACCGATGATCAAATAGATCAGCTGGCGGAAAAATGTCGGACAAGGCTGTCTGCCCTGCACAGCAAGATGCGGGTTTTGACTCCCGCGGAAAGTCAATGGGTGCATCTAAGCAGCGCGAAGCCGACTGATGAAATTATCTCTTGATTTCCGCTCGAAAATTGCTTATACTTAGGAGTCGTGCGGCTGTGACGCAATTGGTAGCGTGTCAGCTTCCCAAGCTGGATGTTGCGGGTTCAAGCCCCGTCAGCCGCTCCAGATTATCCCCCGATCACATCGGGGGTTTCTTCTTGTGACTCTAATGCTTGCAGCCGGAATCAAAATTCTCTCCGTTCAGCCGGATTCCCCTGCGCACCGCGCGGGCTTCGAACCCGGCGATCTGCTGCTGAAGGTGGACGGATTTCCCCTGGAAGATGCTCTCGACCTTCAGTATCATCTCGACGAAGGCGAATTTCATCTGGAAGTGAAGCGAAACGGTTCAAAGATCCGACTTCCTTTGGTCAAAGAACTCGGAGAGAATCCTGGTTGGGAATTAGAACCGATGCAGACCCGCACCTGCCGCTGCAATTGCGTTTTCTGCTTCGTCCGGCAATTGCCGCAAGGACTGCGCCCCTCGCTTTACATCAAAGATGAGGATTACCGTTTTTCCTTTCTCTTCGGCAATTACCTGACTCTGTTCGGCTTGAAGCCTCGGGATTTGGATCGCATTTTGCGTCTGCGCCTGTCTCCATTGTATGTTTCCATTCATGCGACAGATCCCGTAGTGCGCGGCAAGCTGCTCGGCGTGAAACATGCGCCGATCCTGCCTATCTTGAAGAATTTACTGCAAGGCGGCATCGAGATTCACGGGCAGATTGTCCTCGTGCCGGACTTCAATGACGGAACGGTGTTGAACAGCACCTTGCGAAATCTCTTTCCGCTGCGGCCAGGGCTGAAGTCGCTTTCCATCGTTCCAGTGGGCTTGACTGCACACCCCAGCCAGCTCACAGCGATTCGTCCGCTGAATCATGCGGATGCGCTCGCATCGCTCGAGTTGATTGAATCATTCCAGAATGAATCGTTGCGGGCGGGGGGGAACCGCTGGGTTTACCCGGCGGATGAATTGTTGATTCTGGCGGGGAAAACGATCCCTGATGATGACTATTACGATGATTATCCTCAGATCGAAAACGGCGTAGGTCTGGTGCGTTGGACGATTCGCGAAGCGGAAAAATGGCTGCAAAGAGCCCCTGTGCAAATCGCTTGGATGCGCCGCATCCTCTGGGTTACCGGAACCTCCGCTTTTCCGATTTTAAAATCCTTGGCGGATCGAATCCGACGCAGAATTCGGAATTTGGAGATATCCGTGGTCGCCGCCGAGAATAGACTCCTGGGGGAAAGTGTCACCGTAGCCGGACTACTAAGCGGTGGAGATATTTTGACCGCCGTCCAACGACAGCTAAGCCGCGAGAAACTCGCGGGTTTAGATCACATCTATCTGCCTCCAGATTGCTTGAATTCCGACGGATTGCTGCTCGACGACCTGTCGGTAGAACATCTCTCCAAGCGGCTCGGAATTCCGGTTACCGCCTTTGACCATCAATGGCAGCATATGATCGAGGCGGATCCCGCCGGGGGGGCACGATGAAGTTGCCGGCGCTGGTCATCATCGGAAGACCCAATGTGGGGAAGTCATCTCTTTTCAACCGGATTCTGAACCGGAGGCAGGCCATTGTAGGGGATCAACCCGGAATCACACGGGATCGCATCTACGGCAGGACCACCTGGCGCGGACGTACCTTCGCCTTAATTGACACCGGCGGACTTTTACCCGGCGCGCGAGACCCCATCTTCGAAGCCGTGCGCGAACAGGTGGAATTCGCCGCAGAGGAAGCCTCTCGAATCCTCTTTGTTCTGGATTGGGAAACCGGCACGACGGATCTCGATTTCGCCATCGCGAAATACCTGCACAAACTGAATAAACCCGTCAGCGTCGTGGTGAACAAAGCGGATGACGAAACCCGCGAGATGGATCCGAAGGACTTCCATCAACTCGGTTTCGACCCTTTGTTCTTCGTCTCCGCGACTCGGGGCCGCGGCATCGGAGAGCTGTTGGACGCCGTAGCGGATTTCCCCGGACAAAGCGTTGAGGAAAAAGAAGAAGCGCTGCGTATTGCCATCATCGGCAGGCCTAACGTTGGAAAATCCTCGCTGGTCAATGCGCTAACCGGAAAATCCAGCGTTGTAGTGTCGGATGTACCTGGGACGACTCGGGATGCCACCGATACCCCCTTGAAGTATCACAAAAAGAATCTGATCCTCGTGGATACCGCCGGGTTGCGCAAACGGGGGAAAACCCGCGAAGCAGTCGAATTTTACAGCCAGCTGCGCACCGCCAGAGCTCTCGAGCGTGCGGATGTCGCTTGGGTGGTGATGGACGCGACGGAAGGCTTGGTCAGCGAGGATCAGCGCATCATCGCGGATGCGTATCAACAGGGGAAAGGAGTGCTCCTGCTGATGAACAAATGGGATGCCGTGGATAAAGATCACCAGACTCTGGCAGAATGGGAAAAACGGTTGCGGATCCTCGTGGGCGAGTATTATCATCTCCCCTGGCTCTTCGTATCCGCTCTGGAAAGGAAGCGGCTTCTGAAGGCTCTCGATCTGAGTCTGGAGATCGGCGAGCAGCGCAGGCGGCGAATCCCCACGCGGGAATTGAACGATGCCTTGTTGCCTGTCATCCAGAGAACCCCCCCGCCCTCGGATCATGGCAAGTTCGTGCAGATCAAATACATCGCTCAGCTGAGCACGTCTCCGCCTCTTTTCGGGTTCTTCTGCAACCGACCGGCGGGAGTCGCGCACTCTTACCAGCGGTTTCTGGAGCGGAATCTGCGTAAAAAATTTGGATTTGCAGGCGTGCCGATCCTGCTGACGTTCAGAAAAAAATAGACGAAAGAGCGGATTTCACATATCAACCGTTAAATAGGGGAGAATCGTCTATGACGAGCCATATCACCTGCAGTTGTCCTGACATCAAAGACCAGGATTGGCATCTGCAAGACCGCGACTGGAGCGGCAAGTTTTTCTACTTCGAATATGTCCAACACCTGTTTTATATTCCGTTGCAGATGGATAAAGTCATTCACAATATGAAGCTTGACATCGCCAGGAAAGGCTATCAACTAGTCAATCCGGATCAAATCCTTTACCTGCCCGGATCGTTTCAGGGACGTGTTCTGATGGAGATCCAGGATCCGGAACAATACGATGCCAACGTGGAAAAGTTCGAAAACGCCCGAATGCTCTCGCGCGTATATAAGGGACCTCGCAGCCGGATCAAGAATGCAGTGGAAGAGCTAAAGGCGTTTACGCAGGATAAAACTCACCTGATCCCCTCGAAAATCTACTACTGGCATACCACTTGTCCAAAATGCGCGCAGGCAAAGGGTGGTGATAAGACCGTTCTCTTTGCACGCGTGTAAGCACAGCGGCGCGCAGTCTCGCATTTCTCAGGGAACCAGCCTGTTGCGAATCGAGTTTTTTAAGCAGGAACGGAAATTCGCATCAGGCGGTTTTGTATATCACGGGAGAACTTATGCTATCCAAAGAATTGCTCGAAATCCTCGCCTGCCCGAAATGCAAAGGCGATTTGGAATACCAGACCGAACCGCATCAATTCATCTGCCATCAATGCAGATTGATCTTCAAAGTCAAAGATGACATTCCGAATTTCTTGATTGATGAAGCGGAAAGCTTTTAATGATGAAATCCCTTGGAACCTTCATCACCGCGTTGACGGCGCTTGCGCTGCTCTCCGCTTTTCCATCCCGAGCACCCGCTTCTTCGGATGTCATCTTTTTGAAAAACGACGCTGATGCGATTCATTTACGCTACCGCATTCCGCTTCATTCAGTTCAAGAAATTTCAGCCGACGGTCATACGTACAAGCTGCCAAGCGTTTCAGGCACCGCTGTATCCTGGGGGGAAGGCGTCCCGCAGCTGCCCACGCGAGTCATCTGGCTGGTGATTCCGCCCGGTTCAATCCCGACTCTGGATTTCGTTGCACCCTATGTCTCCGATCCTATTGTCGGCGTTCCTGCGCCGGTTCCGACGATAGTCCCTTCTTCAGATGGTATGGCGAATTCCGTTTTTATGGAAGATCCTGCCTACTACGCAGTAGCGACTCTGTTCCCGGATACATGGGTGGAACTGCAGGATCCCGAAATCTTTCGCGATCGTTGGGTGGTGCGGGTGCTCATCCATCCTTTTCGCTTCGCGCCGGTGGAACGGAAGATTCTACAGTTGGATTCGGTGGATGTGAGAATTTCTCTGCGCGGTGGAACCAGCGCGGCAACCGGAGGGGCAAGACCCGCGGAAGAACGTTTTTTTCAGGGGTTGATTAGCAATTGGGAAGGTCCCGCGAAAAACTGGAGACTTCCTAAACTGCCTGCGATGGATCTATCGGATCCCTGGCCGTCCGGCGATCTCTATAAAATCGAAATCGGCGAAAGCGGCATCTATAAATTAACTTACCAGGATTTGGTAAACGCCGGGATCAATCTGAACGGATTGGATCCCGCCACGATCAGGATCTTCAACAACGGCGGTGTGGTTCTGCCGAAGGATCTGGTCACACCTCGTCCGCAGGGACCGATCGAAAATGCGCTCCTCTTCAGGAACAACACCGGCAGCGCCGCCAGTTTCGATCCCGGCGACGAGCTCTGGTTTTACGGCAAGTCCGTGCATGAATGGAATTATAACTCAGTCAAGCACCGTTATCAACACTACCGCAACCCCTATACAGATCACAATGTGTACTGGCTGAACATCAATCCCGCTGGACCCGCAGGCAAGCGCATGGCGAATCTGGGCATCGCAGGTGTTGCGACGGTGAATCCCAGCACGACCAGAAACTATTACTACGATGAAAAGGAAATCTACGCCGTTTATGATTCCTATAATTTACCGCAATCAATGCCGGATTTATACGGCGAACTGTTCAGCGGTCCCGGCAGCAAGCGGTCGTTCAGCTTCTACCTGACGGGCGTCACCGCTTCGGCGCCGGCGCTTCTCTATCTGAAACTGCGCTTCGGGGATGCTTCGATGCACTCCTTTGACATCTATTTGAACAACAACAGCACCCCGCTTTTCAGCACGACCAGCACTTCGCTGGAAAGAACTATCGAAGCCGGCATCCTCCAGAACGGATTCAACACGCTCCAGCTGGTGCACAATTCCAACGGAACCGCCTATATTGACTATTTCGAAATCGAATTCACCCGGGATCTTGCCTCTCCATACAACGGAAAAATCGAATTCATCAGCCCCGCCGTCACCGGTTTGGCGAATTACCAGACCGGCGCAAGCGGCGGATGGCAGCCCGACTGGATTTTCGATGTGACGGATTTTTCGGAGGTGAAGTGTACGAATCAGCCTTCCTTTAAAGATTCTGCGAAAGCTGATGTTCCGCGCCGTTATCTGGCACTGGAAGAGAGCGCGATCTTGAAGCCTTATTCTATCGTGAAAGACCGGAGGGATGCGGATGAATATGTCAATCTGCGCAGCACCCTGGGAGCGGACATCCTGCTGATATGCGCGGATCAATTTTACGACGCGGCGGCTGCATATGAGGAATACCGCGAAAATCAAGCTCCTGCGGCGATGCAGGTGATCCGCGTTAAAGTCAGCGACATATTCGATGAATACGGTTGGGGTTTGGTGGATCCCGCCGCCATCCGCGATTTCTTGAAAAGCACGATGCCCATTTACAACTGGGTAATTTCTCCCACATACGTCTTATTTATCGGCGACGGCGATTTCGATTACAAGAACCGCCTCGCCAACAACGACGCGAACTGGGTGATTCCATTCGTGGAAGGTTCCCGCTGCACGGACGATTGGTATTCGTATTTCTCGCCGACAGACAATTCCTATTCGTATCCTCAGATGGCGTCGGGGCGCTGGCCTGTGCGCTCCTCTGCTGAATTGCTGACTCTCGTGGAGCGGTTGATCGCGTATGAGAATCCCCCGGAATACGGACCCTGGCAGGATCGCGTCACCTTTGTGGCGGACGATGAATACGGACCCGGAGGCGTTCCCTCCGCCGGGGAGACGCTGCATACGATTGATACCGAGAACTTGGCGGAAAATTACACTCCGCGCTTTCTGAATCTCAAGAAGATTTATCTGACGGAATATCCGGTGGTCTGGGATCCGGCGGGTGGAGGCCGTAGAAAACCCGCCGCCAACAGCGACCTGATCAGCGCCATCAACGAAGGTTGCCTGCTGGTGAATTATATGGGGCATGGAAACCCCTCCGTATGGGCGCACGAACACGTCTTGTTGCAGAGCCGGGATATGCCTCTGTTTGCGAACGGAAGCAAACTGCCGCTTTTTATTGCCGCCACCTGCGATTGGGCGTACTGGGATTCGCCCACCGAGCAGAGTATGCCGGAAGCGATGATCACTCTGCCCGGCGGCGGCGCCATCGCCGCGATCGCCGCGTCTCGAGTCACCTCATCGAATTCCAATAATCAACTCTCGTTGAACCTCTACGAAGAGATGTTTTCGGAGCCAGGCGGTACACCACTCGGATTGGCGTTGATGCGGGCGAAATCCCAGTTCTTCCTGAAGAACCGCGGTCAAACGAATCTGAACACCAACAGCGAGAAATATCACCTGTTGGGGGATCCTGTGATGAGTCTCGCGGTGCCCAAGCTCAAAGTGCAACTCGATGCGAATGTGCCGGATACCTTATACGCTCTCGATCCGGTGACTCTTACCGGGGAGATTCAGACCGAATCCGGAACATTCCTGCCGGATTTTCAGGGAGTGGCGCATCTGCAGGTGTTCGATTCCCGCGTGCCGATTTATTATGGTTTTAACAACGCGCCGCCGCCGATCACCCCGACGTATTATTTGCCGGGAAGTTTGATCTTTCGCGGCGATGTCAGCGTGGAAAACGGGCGCTTTCAATCCACGTTCATCGTGCCGGTGGATATCAATTACGGCGGTGCGGGGGGACGCTTTTCCGTCTTCGCCTATTCTCAGAATTCCACCGGAGCGGGTGTGAACGACAGCATCTATTTCGGCGCCGCCGCCGCGACTTTGCAGGATTCCATCCCCCCCGCAGTGAAAGTCTATTTCGATTCCCCGGGCTTCCGTTCCGGAGATCTGATCCGCACCGATGCGACTCTCTACATCGAAATTTCCGACAGCAACGGAGTGAATCTGACCGGATCCGTAGGGCACGGGATCATCGCGACGGTGGATGATCTGAATCCCATTGACCTAACCGATGCGTTTTCCTACTACCTGAACAGCCATACGACAGGCCGAGCCGAGTATAAGTTCGCACCGGGAGAAATTCCAGCGGGAAGACACACTTTGCGCGCCATCGCCTGGGACGCGGCGAACAATCCCAATACCGCATCGCTCGATTTCGAGGTGGTCGGAACGGACCAGCTGAAAATCACCGATGTTCTGAATTACCCGAATCCGTTTTCAAAAAGCACGCGCTTCACCTTCACCTTGACGGAAGAAGCGGATGTGACCATCAAGATTTACACGGTCGCCGGACGTTTGATTAAGGTGATTTCCGATATTCCGGGTGTTCCCAGTTTCAATTACAACCACCCCTTGCTGGATTGGGACGGAAGAGATGAGCAGGGGGATGTGATTTCGAACGGCGTGTATATTTATAAAGTGATCGCTCGCGGCTACAATGGAAATCGGGACGAAGCGCTGGGCAAACTGATGGTCATCCGCTGACAGCATGGATGGAATCGCCCCGAAAAAAAGTGGATTTTACTTGAAACTTCAGATTCGAAATTGCAATTTAATGAATAACTTGCTGCAGATACGTCATCCTGTCTTCTATAAATCAATAAAATTGTTCGACGCCCGGAAAACGAGCATAAAGAGACCTTGAGGAGTACACAAATGAAAAGATTCAGGATCGGGATGGTTTGGGTGCTGTTTGCCGTGATGGTATTGAGTTCGGCGGTTCTGGCGGATGGTCCTTCGGAGTCGGGGGTGATCTTCTTGAAGCTGGTGCCCGGCGCGCGTCCCGCAGGGATGGGGGAAGCCTTCGTCGCTCAGTCGGACGACGCCACGGCAACCTGGTGGAACCCCGGTGGGATGGCGTTTATCACCAACAACCAGCTCTCTTTGATGTATGTCAACCTCTTGCCGCAATTTCACATCGCGGATTTGTACTACAGCTTCCTGTCGTACGTCCATTACATTCCCGAATGGGGAACCTTAGGGGGCAACATCATCTTCACCAACTACGGTGAAACGGAAGGCCGGGACGAGAACAATATGCCCACCGGAACCTTCCACAGCTATGATGTCGCTTTCACCGGTGCGTACGGTTCGCCCGTGAATAACAAATTAGGCATCGGCGTGGCGGCGAAATTCGTGTACAGTCACCTGTCGGATCAGGGCGCAGGTGCGGAGAAGGGCTCGGGCGTCGGCACTACGATGGCGATTGACGTCGGCGTGATGTATCGCGAAGCCTTCACGAAGGGATTGACTCTCGCGGCGACGCTGACGAATATGGGTCCGGCGATATCCTACATTGACCGAGCCCAGGCGGATCCCCTGCCGATGACGATCCGCGTAGGTGCATCCTATAAAGTGCTCAACTCCGAATTCAATCGCTTGACGGTGAATCTGGATTTGCAGAAGGAGTTGGTGGATCGCTATGACGATGGCAGAGCCGTGCCTTTTTATCTGGCGCTCTTCACTTCTTGGACGAACAATGATCTCGAAAATGAAATCCAGGGGGTGATTCCCAATATCGGCGTGGAATACTGGTACTCGACGCTGGTGGGTTTGCGCATGGGTTACTACTATGATTACCTCGGAGATCGTTTCCCGCTGACGTTCGGATTTTCTCTGGCGTATTCGTCCTATCGCTTCGATTTCGGATACGTTTCCGCCGGAGAAGGGCACCCCCTGACGGATACGATGATGTTCTCCCTGAATCTTGGAATTTAATCGGATACCCCCCTTTTATGAAAGCATTTCTTGCCCCCTTCTTGTGGGGGTTTTTCCTGTCCACTTCCGCTTTTTCGGTAATTCCCGCTCGTCAAATCCCCGCGGCGTTTCCCATGACGAAGGGAGGCGATTTCAGCCGCGTCGCATCTCGCGAAATCCACTTCCGGGTTTTGGCGATTCGCATCGAGTTTCAGCCCGACACCCTGATCACCACCACAGGCAACGGCACCTTCAACTCCGGCTTTCCAGCGGATATGGTCGTAGATCCCCTGCCTCACGACCGTAGCTATTTTGAAGACCATCTTCAGTTTCTGTCGAATTATTTCGGCGAAGTTTCAAACGGTAAGGCGACTCTGGATGATTTTGCAGTCTTTCCCGTGGAGCAAAGCGACGCCTACACGCTGCCGCATCAGATGTGGCATTATAATTATAACTCCACGCAGGAAGATTTAAATCGCCGCCTCGGATGGCTCTTTCGAGATGCCTGGGAAGCGGCGGCGGCGGACACCGCCATTCATCCGGAGGATTACGATGTCTTCATCGTCTTCCATGCCGGCGCAGGGCAGGATTTTCAGGTCGGCTTCGACGAAACTCCGCACGACATCCCGTCTGCAATGATCACTCTGGAGGATCTACGC
>CAZUTK010000022.1:0-30545 GCA_964623265.1 uncultured bacterium
AAAAGGTAGATTGCCAGCCATCCAGAAAGCGATGATCAAGCCCGCCGTCGCCGAGAACGCCATAAAATCGCGAAACGACATCTGCAGGGCAATCATCTGCGTGCGACCTCCACCGCCGCGATACGCGCGGGCTTCCAGCGCCATCGCGAGATCATCCGCCCGTTTCAGAGCCCCCGCAAACAGCGGAAGGATCATCGGGATTGTTTTCCGTATGCGCAGGATCCAGGACCCTTCCAAATCCGCGCCGCGCGAAATCTGCGCTTTTCGGATCTTATCGGATTCTTCCCACAAGATCGGCACAAAACGCAGCGAAATTGAGATCATCAGAGCGCTTTCGCTTACCGGTATCCCGAATCGGGCTAAGGGTCGAAACATCTTCTCCAAGCCGTCGGTGATGTCCTGCGGCGTTGTGACCGCCATCAGAAGATTCGAAAGCGAGATCAAGATCGCGATGCGAACCGTGAAGAGAATTCCGGCTTGGATGCCTTCCGCGGTGATGCTCCAATTCAAAATCGGCAGCGTCCAAAGAGCCTGTCCTCGATGAAAGAAGAGATGAATGAGAAATGTGATCCCGTACAACCAGAAAAAAGCTCGCACATTCCGCCAGAATATTTGCAGCGGAAGGCGTGCCAGAGGAAAAAGCATTACCGTTAAGAGCAAGAATACGAGAATGTCGGGGATCCGTTCGATGCGGAAAATCAACAGCATCCACGCGAGCGTGCACAGCAATTTCGTGCGTGGATCCAGACGATGCAAAAGGGATTCGCCTGGGTGATACCTCCCCAGTGTAAGATCGTTCAAATAATTCAAATCCTAATCCTTGAAAGTTAATTAAAAAGCATCTTAAAGTCAACCATATTTTCGGCTTTCACCGGCTGCGGTCAGCATCTTGTGTTGAATTGTGCCAAGCCCTCGCCGGAAGATGACGCAGCACAAAGCGATTCAGTCATCCCCTTCGAAGGCGCGGCGCAGGGTTTCATCGTCCTGCAGCGTCCATCCCGGAGGAGCGGATCCTTCATGTTCCGTCTCATCGGCGGCAGGCTTGCTTTTTAACGCTTTGCTCAACCAATTCCAGAATTGCTGCGACGTCATCCATTCGATCCCGTTAATTCTAGCGTATTCGCCGATATCTTTACGATCTGAAGTGACGATCACGAGGTTTCTGTTCCTTGTGTTTCGGTTTATCGCGCGGCGGATGTATTGATCCGCAGACGGCGAAGCGAAAACGACCTGAATTCCGGGTAGTTGTTCCCGTTTCAACACCGTTCGGGGTCCGTCGAAAACGACCTGAAGGTTCAGCGTTCTGCCTGCCGTCAATTCGGACAAACGCAGCAACAGCCGCTCTCGACGGGCTTCCAGACTCTCATCCTCCGGTTCCGCGAATTCGCGGATCAGATGCAGCAAATTGTAGCCGTCAATCAGGAATTTGCGCTGACTCATCAACCTTCCAGCAGCGGCTTGATCGCAGACTCGAAGACGGATTTATCCCGGTAACCGACGAATTTTTCCCGCACGTTCCCCTGCCGGTCAATGATGAAGGTGAACGGAATCCCGCCGCGCATCGCAGGTTCAATCAACTCCTGATAGTCTCTGTAAACGTCTTCCGTGTACATCAAGATGGGGTAATTGATGCCGTTGGCTTGAATGAAGGGCTTCACTACACTCCAGCCTTGTTGATCCACACTGATGCCCACGACTTGGAGCCCCTGCGCTCCGTACTGATTTTGCAGCTCGATGAAATGAGGAATCTCTTCGCGACAGGGCGGGCACCACGTCGCCCAGAAGTCGAGGATCAACACCTTTCCCTTAAATTCGGCGGCGTTGATCGTTTGCCCATCGGCATTTTGGAGGCTGAAGAGCGGCGCTTTTTGCGCGGATTTCTGCACCAAGGGCGGCGGTTTCTTTTCCTGTTGTCCGGAATCCGCTTGCTGTTTGGTGGAACAAGCGGCGAAAATAAAAAGCAGAGCAGGTATCAACCAGACTTGAATTTTTTTCCACATATCGTTATCCTTTCAATGCTTGTTCGATCTTCTCTTTGATTTTCGGTTTGGGCAGCAGCCCCACGATCCGCTCCACGACATCACCGTTCTTATAAAAGAGCAATTGCGGTACGGAAATCACGGCGTATTTCTGCGCGGTATTGGGGCTCTCCCCCACATCCATTTCGAAGAACTTCACTTTCTGATCGAATTCGACCTCCAGTTCGCTGATAATCGGGTGCAGCTTCTTACAGGGTCCGCACCAGGTGGCGCCGAAATCCACGACTGCAAGGCAGTCGCTTTGCAGCACTTCTCTTTCAAAATCCGAATCTTTCAAGGTGGAGACTTGTGACATCGTTGTTTCTCCGGATATTACGATAAAGTCCAACGATTCCGATGGATGATTACTGTTCGAGGACGATTCGGTCCACGCCGTCGAAAGGCGGGGACATGACGGAAAGAGCGACCAGCGGTTGCGCAGAGCGGTTCGCCAGCTTATGAGGCGTATTGCGGCGGATGAAGATCACGTCTCCAGGCTGGACGCCGCGGGTTTCTTCCCCGACTGTCATGACAGCTTTGCCGCTAAGGATATAAACCATCTCATCATGCGCCGTATGCAGATGGGGCACGACTTCTTCCCGCACCTGAATCAAGACCGCGCTCAGAGTCGAATCATTGACGATCGGCAGACTGGTCAGGTTCTGCTCATAAGGCAGGGGTCTCTGCTTGCAGATCTCAAACAGGTTGCCGCGGAAGGCGCTGGTATCTTCCGGGGAAGGCGGTCCGACCTGCGCGGCGGCGTTACTTTGCAGAGCGAGCACAGCGCCGAGAAGTGCGAGGACGAACCGGCACCAGCGGCAGAAGGATTTTCGCGCAGTGTTCACTGAAGTATTGCTTGAAGTCATCATTTGATTCTATCCATTATTACAGCGACTTCTCCAGCATTTTTAAAGCCGACGAATCTCTCCTTTTCACGCCCGTGCGAATCGAAGAAGATGACGGTGGGCATCCCTTTCACCTGGTATTTTTCGGTCATCAATCGGGACCATTCGTTCTGCCGGGTGAAATCCATCTTGAGACAGATGAAGCGCTCCGCCCGATCGAGGACTTGAGGCTGATTGTAAGTTTTGTGATCCAGTTCCACACATGCGGCGCACCAGTCGGCGTAGAAATCCATCATCAACGGTTTACCCTCCGCTGCCGCCTTTGCAAAGGCGGCTTCTTCATCGTTAACGATCCAGTCCGGAGCCTCCTTAACCGTCGCCGCTGTGGCTCCGATCTGCGGGAAGGCGGCGCTCCAGCCCACCAACTGCGAGAATCCAAAGAGGAACAGGAACAGCCCGCCGACCACCGCCATAATTCCGACCCATTTCCCCAGCATCCAGCGCCAGTCGCCGCTCGCAGGCGAAGGCTTAAACGCTCCGATGTAAATGCCGAGCAGCAGCAGAAAAGCTCCCCAGAGCAACCGCGAAACAGAATCCGGCAGGAGATAGCCGGCGAAGAAAGCCGCCGTCCCCCAGAGCAGCCAGCCGAAGAAATGCTTGATGCCGTCCATCCAGGCGCCGGCTTTCGGCAAAGCCGTAATGGCGCCTGCGAACGTTCCGATGACGATGAAGAGCATGCCCATCCCCACCGAAAAGCTGAAGAGCAAGCCGAAACCGACGAGGACGGATCGGGTTTGCGCCACCCAGGATAGCAGCGCCACGAGGATGGGACCCACGCAGGGTGCGGCGATCAAACCGGACGCCATCCCCATTAAGACGGCACCAAAGATACCACGCCTCTGTCCAGATTGCAACTTCCCCTGCCAGGAAGCCGGCAGCTGCAGATCGAAGGCGCCCATCATCGAAGCCCCCATCAACAGGAAGATGGCGATCAAGACACCGTAAACGATGGGGTTCTGCGTCAGACCGCCGAATACCCCTCCGGTCAGCGCGGCGATGATGCCGAGGCTGGAATACATAATCGCCAGACCGAGTACGAAGAAGAGCGATAAAAAGAAGCCCCGCATCTTCTTCCCTTCCGCTCGGGCGCCGATATAGCTGACGGTGATGGGGATGATTGGATAGACGCAGGGGGTGAAACTGCTCAGGATACCGCCGATGAAGACGAGAACGAGAGCGATGAAGGAACCCTTAGCCAGCGCTGTCTCAAGCCTTGTCGTTAAATCGCCGCTCTGGGATTCCGGACGCGATTCATTCGGGTTTAGACTGACGCCGCCGAAGATGTCCGGATGCAGGGATTTCACCTGCGATTCCGCTGAAACGACGGGCAAAACCAGAGTCGCTTCGCGTTCAGCCGGAAAAAAGCATTGGAATGCGCCTTCTTCCGAACAGATCTGATATCCGATGACTGCCTTCAGAGTCCGATCGCCCGATACAGCGTCCGCCGCCGCCATCACTCGGGATCTTACGACCACATCACCGCGGAACACGCGTTCGTCTTGAAACAGGGACCCCTGCGGAAAAACCGGATCACCCAGTTGCAGCCCTTCCGCCGAATCGAATTCGACGAAGAAATTGCCCGTTTCCAGGGATGCAATATGATATTTTTCAGGGACACGGATCACAATAGCGACTTCAATACTCCTACCGGCGGGAATGCCGTCCGCGGAAGCGATGAATTCCACCGGCACGTCGCGGATGGAATCAAATGTTTCGGCATAGATCGGGCTCTGAATCAGGCAGAACAGAATGACCGCTATGGCGCCTAACCGCTCAGCGCGCTTGATCCGAAACGGGGGAGTCGTGTTGCGTTTCAAAGGAGATCCTTTCAATCGTCGTACTCGAACACATCCACTGGTTTATATATGCTGGGTTCGAGAGGCGGTAAATCGTTGATGAGCGTTTTCACCAGGATGGGCGTAAGATCTGGTATGGAGTCCAGAGTCTGTATTTTGGCTTCAGCTTCGGCTTTAGAATGAAAATCCCCCAATCGGATCTTGTAATATGGATCCTCCTGAACGACGTAGACTCTCAGATCCGGCAGGAGCAAGGCGAGATTACCAGCGTATTCGAGAGCGCTCTCCCGCGTGGAAAACGCATTTACTTGAATTCGATAGCCTTCCAGCCGTGCCGGTTGTTCCCGTTCGCCGTCCAACAACGGGATCTTATCCCGGACGATCAAACTGTTCACGCTCCAATCATCTCTCATTTCATCATTCAGAAAACGAAGCGCTTCCGTCGAATCTCTGAAATCGCCGACTCGGACCCGCCAGAAGCTGTCGCTGTAGTTCAGATGCATCTTCGCGGAGCATTGCGCTTCCACACGATGCAAGAATTCGACGGCCGCCGCTTCCGTGGCAAACGCGCCCAACTGAATGCGGTAGCCTTCCACCAAGGCAGGAAAATCATCCAGCGGGATTTCGACAGAAGCCACATCGTCGGATTGAGCTTTTGCAAAAGCCGCACAGAGGAAAAGAAAGCTGAAAAGCTCGATGGCGCAGTGTTTGAACTTCATCTGCAGATTTAAACATCCAGATTTTTTTTCTGTTCCATCAGCCAGCTTAGCGCTTCTATAGGAGTCATTCTTTCCGGATCCAGCTTCTTCAACGCTTCTTCGAGAGGCGAAACGGATCGGATGAAGAGATGGAGCTGGTGCTCATTCTGTCTGCGCGCGGATCCGGACGCGGTTCTTCCGCGTAGGGATTGGCGGTCCGGAGCCAGTTCTTTTTCCTCAAGATCGCTCAGGATTTCCTTGGCGCGCTCAATCAACTCCGGCGGCAGACCCGCCAAGCGCGCCACCTGTATTCCGTACGACGCCCCCGCCGCCCCGGGGAGAATCTTACGCAGAAACGAAATCTCATCCCCCCACTGCTTCACCGCCACGTTGAGATTCTTGACGCTGTCGAAATGCCGCTCGAGTTCCGTCAATTCGTGATAATGCGTGGCGAAGAGGGTGCGCGTCTGCAAATGAGGATGCGTCTCCATATATTCGACCATCGCCCACGCCAGGGACATCCCGTCGAAGGTGGATGTCCCTCGTCCGATTTCATCCAGGAGAACCAGGCTTCGGGGAGTAGCGTTATGCAGGATATTCGCCGCTTCGTGCATCTCCATCAGGAAGGTGGATTCCCCGCCGGCTAAATTATCCTGCGCGCCGACGCGGGTGAAGATCCGATCCACGATGCCGATGCGCGCCGAACGCGCGGGAACATAGCTTCCCGCCTGCGCCATCAGGACGATCAAGCCAATCTGACGCAGGAAAGTGGATTTCCCCGCCATGTTCGGTCCGGTGACCAGCAAGAAGCGGTTGCCGGTGCGATCCATAATCAGATCGTTGGGAACGAATTTTTCTCCAGCGGGCAGCAGCTTTTCCACGACGGGGTGGCGTCCGTCCGTAATTTCGATCACTTCGCTGTCATCCACCTGCGGACGACAGTAATTCTCTTCCGCCGCCGCGACTGCGAAGGAATGCAGGACGTCCAGTTTCGCCAACAGCGTTGCGTTGACTTGGATCTCTCCGCAGCGATCCAGGACTTTCTTCCGGAGCTCCTCAAAAATCTCCGTCTCAAGCGCTTTGATTTTCTCTTCCGCGCCGAGAACGCGGGATTCCATCTCCTTTAACTCGGGAGTAATGTAGCGTTCCCCTCCGACCAGCGTCTGTTTGCGGATATAATCAGCGGGTATTTTGTCCCGGTGAGCGTTGCTGACTTCGATGTAGAAACCGAAGACGCGGTTGAAGCCGATTTTCAGCGAATGAATGCCGGTTCTGGCGCGTTCTTTTTCCTGTTGGGAGTGAATCCAGCCTTTCCCGGAGTGGGCGATTTCCCGCAGTTCGTCCAGCTCGGGATGCACGCCGTCGCGGATCAGTCCTCCATCGCGAATGGAGATGGGTGGGGTATCCACCAGAGTCGTGCGAATGGCTTCGACGATCTCCGGCAGCAGAATCAGGCTTTGGTTGATTTCCTGCAGGAGATCATCCGCCTTATCGCTCAGAAGATTGCGCAATTCCGGAAGCTTTTCCAGCGACAGGCGTAGAGCCTGCAAATCGCGACCGTTGGCGCGGTTCAGGGAAATTCTGGCGACGGTGCGCTCCAGATCCGTCAACTGTGCGAGAACTTTTCTTACTTCCGCGCGGAATTGCCGGTCTGCGACCAGCGCTTCGACGGCGTTCAGCCGGCGGTTTATTTCCGGGACCTGAAGCAGCGGCCTTTCCAACCAGTGCCGCAGCAGCCGCCGCCCCATCGGAGTCGCCGCACGGTCTAAAACTCCGTATAACGTAGCCGCACGCGTACCGGTAACGGAAATCGGATCCAGCAGCTCGAGATTTCGGCGGGTGGGCGCATCCAGCATCATGCCTTCTTCTTCCCGCTCCACCTTGAGACTGCGGATATGCATCAGATCACGCTTCTGATGCTCCTGCATATAATACAATGCGGCTCCCGCAGAACAGACGGCGGCAGTTTCCCCTTCCAACCCAAAACCTTTCAGGGACAGGACTTTGAATTGTTCTTTAATGACGCTTTCCGCGTGATCCGGCGAAAAGATCCAATCTTCCAGGGGGGTCAGCATGGGGCGCAGCGAATCGGGGAAAGGTCCCGGTGCCTGCGGAAATGAGGCGGGGTAAATGACTTCGATGGGTTTTAAAGAGATCAGGCGATCCAGCCAACGATTCTCCTGAAGAATAGAGATGATGAATTCACCGGTCGTGATGTCCGCTCGAGCCAGCGCCGTGACGCCGTCCGCAGACGCAAGCGCGACCAGAAAGCGATTTTCCACACTGGACAGCGCCCCTTCGGTCAGCGCGGTACCGGCGCTGACCACCTCGATCACGCCCCGCTGGACGATTCCCTTCGCGGTTTTCGGGTCTTCGAGCTGTTCGCAAATGGCGACCTGATAACCGGCGCGCACCATTTTTTCCAGATATTGATCGAGAGCGTGATAGGGGAATCCCGCCAGAGGGATTTTTTCATTGAGGTGTTCACCGCGCGTAGTCAACGCCAGTCCCAGCACATCGTGCGCGGTCTTCG
Source organism: uncultured bacterium (assembly GCA_964623265.1). Classification (GTDB taxonomy): domain Bacteria; phylum Electryoneota; class B3-LCP; order B3-LCP; family B3-LCP; genus CAZUTK01. Next base: position 7,951 of record CAZUTK010000022.1, read on the forward strand.
CATCCTCATAGAACATCTCATAGAAATCCCCCATGCGGAAAAAGACGACCTTGTCGGGGTACTGCTTCTTCACCGCCAGATACTGGGACATCAAGGGAGTCGGGTTACGCATGGGAGACTACGCCGTCGGGATCAAGCTGCACAAAGGATGACCTCAGAGAGCCGAAAATAAAAAGCGAATGAATCCAAAAGAATTCCTCATCTACGGTTCTATTTTAACTTTCCAATATAATAAATTTTCTGGGATGACGCAAGGTAAAACAGGGGGTGATGCCGATTCCGGCGGAAAGGTTGATCACGATGGGGTGGGCCGCGGAGTCCCCGCATTCAACGGAAGGATCGCTGCGGGTGATACAGTCCGATTCGAATTTTCCGACTTACAGCAATTTCTTCCCTATTTTTTCAGCGGTTTCCTGCAACACTTCAGTTTGTTCGTAGAATCCTCGGCTCAGTTTCTCGCGAATGGGATCAAGTGCTTTTTCCGCATTGCGGGCTTTATCGCCTTCAACTTCTTCCTCGATTTTTACGGCGGTCTTTTGAAGCACTTCCAAACGATCGTAAAAACCTTCCACTAATTTTTTCTTGACCGCTTCGACTCGTTCTTTGCGGACTTCCGGAAGCTCTTTCAGCAGCAGCTTCGCATTTTCCTCGAGGACGGCGTCGGCGCGCCGTTTTTCATCCAGCTGCAAAATGTCCTGATCCGTCGGATGAACGCCGTCCTGCAGACGGCGGACGCCGCCGTCCACTTCTTTCGTCGGCGAGGTCTTCTTCCTTTCCACGCCCTTCAGAGCGGCATCCGGGCTGATTTCCTTAATATCCGTCATAAGATGCTCCTGAATTTCACGCTTCCAGCTTCGATTATAATATACATCCTTTTCCGCTCAATAGCAAGCAATTTATTCGGCTAGGGATTCTTCCTTTTCGAATGCTTCCGCCCAGGTTCCCCGCAGGTCGGTCAGCACGGTAATGACGCTGTCCATCACTTCGACATCATTATTCAGATTGGCTAGCGTCAGCTGATGCCCGAGGAACGCATAGAGCTTATTCAGGCTGTCGGCGACTTCACCGCCTTTTTCCATATTCAAGGATTTCCGCAGTTCGGCGATCGCATCGTAAGCTTTTTGAATGGCATACCCTTTTCCGGAAACATCGCCTCGCGAGATGGCGTTGCGGGCTTCCCGGCAGAAGCGTGCGGCGGCATCGTATACCATCAGGATCAGCTTCTTCTGATCTGAAGTTTCAATCTGAATCTGATTGTACGTTTGAAAGGGATTATACTGACTCATGATATCACCACCTTTCCGTTTACAAGCTGGATAACATCGCCGAGACGTAGTTGCCCTGCCCCTGCAATTGCGAAATCAGCGTCTCCATTGCCGTAAATTGTCGTTCCAACTGCGCTTGTTTGATCTCCAGGCGCGCTTCCCATTGCGCGATTTGATTGTCAATGCTCTCAATCGTATCTTGAATGCCTTCTTGTGCGTATTTGACCGTACCGTCCAAGGGATCGGTCAAGAACGCCACGCGATCCTTGATCCGAACGGCATCCCCTTTCGCGAGGCGGATCTCCGCGGTTTCAGTCCCCGCCCCACCGCCGGGATACGTGAATTTAATCCTCAAGCCTTCTTCCGGATACCCCTGTATCCCGACGATGTATTCGCCCTGAATTTGCACCGGATGACCGTTGATCGTCGAAGTGCTCAGCAGATTTCCGCTCGCATCAAAGTTCGCCACGACGTTGTACACACCGCCTTGAGTGGAGTCGTTGCTGAGGAAGTAGGTCAGGTTATTGTTCGATGAAGTGGTGCTCAGTGCGAAGAGGTTCCCGACGCTGTTGATGTCATTTTCGAGAGCGGAAGTCAGCTTCGAATCCGTGATGGTCAGCAATCCCCCGGACCCGGATTTGATGCCGATTTCCGAGAGACTCTTGTACACGGCGTTGTCCGTCAAACCGGGGACGGTGGAAGCGATAATGGCTTGCAGGTCACTCTTGATCCCGATCACGCTGGCATCGCCGAAAAGAACGCCGGCAGTCTCCGTTTCCGCGTTATAAGCGATATTTGAATTGATCAGTGCGATCACTTCATTATAAGCGTTGACGAAATCCTGGATTTTCGACTTGGCGGCGTCCGTATCGTTGGTGATGGTTACGGTGACGGGATCTGCGCTGGTGGTCTTCAAATTAAGCGTTACGCCGGAAATGACATCCGTTACTTCATTCGTGGCGCTCAGAATCCAGGATGGTTCTGGCGGATATCCGTCCACGCGGATTTGCGCATCCTGCGCATCCTGGGTCTCGGTGAAGCCGAGGGAGAAATTATCGAGGGTGTGGACTATGTTGGTGATATCCTTGGCATCGCCGGTTTCCCCGCTCAAGATCAGGTGATAGGCGGTGGCGCTGTTGGTGCCGTCGTTGAGGATGGTCGCCTGGACGCCGGGATTGTTGACGTCGTTGTTGATGGCTTGAGCCAATTCTGCCAGCGTGGATCCCGCAGGGACGTTCACGGTGTAGGTCATCCCCTCGTAATCGTAAGAAAAGGTCGCGGTGGCGGTGGTCACGGCGGTGCTGTCTTGGTCCGCAAACCCGTCATGCGTCCACTTATCGTTCAACGCCAATTGATTGACGATGATGGAAAAACTGCCGGTTGCGGCGGCGGAATTGGCGCTGGCGGTCAGGACGCTGGTGTCGCTGGAAGTCGCTTCCTTGGTGACAATTTCATTGATATTATCCATCGCCTCCATCTTGGACTTCAGGTTTAGCAGTTTCGCGTTGATGGATTGCCAGGCTTCGAGCTTCGAGTTGTAGTTTTCCTTGCGCTCTTCGAGCGCCACCATCGGCTGGCTCTCGATCTGCATCAAGAGCTGAATCGTCTCCTGCCAGTCGATCCCGGAAGCCAATCCCGTCACTTGCGCAGTCGGCATATTCTCCTCATCGAATGATGAACATCACGCAGCATTGCGTACAGGGGTGGGACCCCCGCCGAAGCGGGGATCCCTTCTCTTGGTTTCAAGTTGCACATAGGGAATTATGTCGTACAGATCACTTTGCGCGCAAAGCATCAGGACCCAGAAAGGTTACCCGCCGATCACGCCGGCGACGATCTGCGGCAGCATGTTCGCTTGCGCCAGCATGGAAACGCCAGTCTGCATTAAGATCTGCGACTTGACGTAGGCGGACATTTCCGCCGCGATGTCGGCATCGCGGATCTGAGATTCGGAAGCCGTCGCGTTCTCCTTGGCGATCTGCAATTGCTGAATCGTTCCCTGCAGACGTTCCACATAAGCGCCGATGCGGGTCCTTTCCGTGTCTTTCGAGTTGATGGCGGCGTCAATGGATCCGATGGCAGCTTGAGCGTTCGCCGTGGAGGTGATATCCACGTTGCTCAAGCCCAGAGCATCCGCCGTCATCGTGTTGAAAGTCACATAATAATAATCTTCGTTGCTGACGTTGTACGTGCCGATGTGGAACTTGATCCCGACGCTCGAAAAGCTGCCGTCCAACAGCTGCAATCCGTTGTAATTCGTCACCTGGGCGATACGGGTGATTTCGGAGACCAACTGCTGGAATTCCACGTTCAACGAAGTCCGGTCCGCGGTTGTCAACGCGCCGTTTGACGCTTCGATCGCCAGCGCCCGCAGACGAACCAGCTTTTCGTCTATGACGGACAGGGCGCCTTCTGCGGTCTGCATCAAATTGATGTCATAATTCGCGTTGCGCTCTGCTTCTTCCATTGAGGCGATCTGCGCGCGGAAGCGCTCGGATACCGCCAACCCTGCAGGATCGTCCCATGCGTAATTGATCCGCATGCCTGAGGAGAGGCGGGTTACCGCACGGTCCAGCTCATTCTGGGTATTCCAGATATTGCGCTGAGCCGTCATCGCGAGAATGTTGTGATTGATGCGTGTACTCATCCTTTTCACCTCCTTGGTAGGTTTAAGAGTTCACCCCTGCGGAATTCATATCGGCAGGGAAAACTCAAACCTTAAGGATTGCGGTGAAATGGATGGTCATCCGCGCATCAACCCAGGCGATCCAGAAATCGGGGCGTCGCCGCGGGCGGATTTCGATACAGGCGCAAAGCCTTCCGCCCGCGCTTTACCGATTTCAATTCTTCCGTCCGCTCGCGACAGCGGCCGATCAGTCTTTCAATGAAATTTTGATTTTCAAGAACGATGCTTTCGAGAAAGCGCTTTATTTCCTGAATCTCGCAGCGCTTAGGCGCGAAGCGCCATACTTGCGGCAGCTGATCGTAGATCAGTTGCCCGCGGGCGGCGGCGAGCCTCAAGCCGGACTCCATATCCTCCAATTCGATCGCTTTTTGCAGTTCAATCGAATTTTCCTGCATCGAATGCAGCCAATGAGTCCACGGAGTATCGGCTGCACCGCCTTCGCGCGCAGGCTCCTGCGCAGATGCCGCGAATGAATCCGGCGTTTTCAGACGCACTCCTCGCATAATTCTTCGTCCTGCACTTTTTCGCGATTCATTTCCGCTTCAAGAACTTCGGCTTGCGTTTTCTTGAGGATGACGGGAATAATCTGCCGCCAGTCTTCGAGAATGGGGATTAATTCATATTCGAGCAGATCCGCCAGAAGGATCCAATCCTGATTGGCTTGCGCTTCGATCATTCCGTCCAGCACCTCGAACAATTTGCGCCGGTTTTCGGCGACGGTGATTTCGTAAGCCTCGGAGTTCGAAGGAACGTAGATGAGCTCGAAACTGATGCCCAACAATCTGCGGCACTGTTCCAGAGAGTGCATAAAGACCTGCAGCCCGTCGAGGCAGCGGACGAAAGAGCGGTTGGACTTTTCCGCATCTCCGAGACGAAAGTACTCGGCGGTATGTTGAAGTTCATTCAGCAATTTTTCGAGAAAATCCGCCACGCTGTAGAGACTGGAACGGGCGAGAATTTTCGGGTCGCCCGTTTGAATCTCGATTTCCTGAATGTCCGCGATGGGCATCTCTTTTAAATGCGAACGATCCTTGCCGGTGAGATCCTCACCATTTAGTTTCACCCGCAATACTTGCTCGCCGGTTTTCAATGCCTGGCGGGAAACCCTCTCCATCAATTCCCCGAAGTATTGAATCCCGTCGGTCGCGATTTCTGCGTTGCTATGGTTGAGGCTGATCTGCATGATTCCCCCGTACAGATAGGATTATCGAAAGTATATGTATTTCATAGATCACTGGAACCAGATCGCGGCTCTGGACAACATTTCGCGCACGCGATGCCTGTAAGTGTGTCGTTCCACAATCCGGCCTCTCCCCTGCCGGATCACCTCTTCGTAATCATCCGGATGACTGGAGTAGTAATTCCACTTTTCCAGCATATCCTCAACATCACGAAACTCGACGACACTTTTACCGGGATCAAATTGCTCTTTTAGGGTATCCCGCGGATCCGTGAGGAGAAACCCACCCGACGCAGGAACATCATAGCAGCGCTGATTTAACCCGGAAGGCATTTGAAGACTCGTCAGATTGATCACCGCACCGGCGTGGCCGTAAATGAACGGCAATTCGCGGTAGTAATCAACCGGTGGAAAAATATCCACGGAAGCAGAGCCGCCGTTCAGGAAGCCGCGCCAGTGTTCATCGCCGAAGACGGCGAATTTTTGTTCCCCTTTTTTCTCGGTGAGTTCCTTGACGAATTTGATTCTTCTGCGCTGCGTCATCTGCAGCGTCCAGACGGATTCGAGGTTCCGCTTCACGTCTTCCGGCAGAACCTCGTTCCATTCTCCGGCCTGTTCCCACACCGACCAAGGGTGAAAAGGCGCGCTTCTCGATGGGTTGAAAGCGCCTTCGCAGAACTTTCGGAATAAAGCCTTCCAGGGCGAATCCGAATCTTCCGAAACGGCGGCGGCGATCTGCGGAGGCAGCTTGCGCAGCGCCTTCGCGACAGTCATCACCATCGAATCGCCGACGAACACCAGAGGCCGGCAGCCATTGGAAAAATAACGGCATAACTTTCCATCGGCGACCTGCTGCTGCGAAAAGAGATCCGGATCCGTCGCCAGCGGGAGATAGTGGACTTTGTCATATCCGATCTCTTGCAGCCAAGGCAGATAGGATGGATCCCAGACGAAAATCCCCACCCAATCCGACACGTTTCCGGCGGGATTCTGCAGGATATATCTCGGGCTGTCCACATACCAGATCAGCGCGGGGAGGCGCATCTTTTCCAGCAGTCCTGTGAGGCGCCCTTCGCGATCAAAGCCGAGGTGATTGACCGTTATCAACGCTCGGGGACGAAGATTCGTCGCCGCAGCGGCGAGCCTCTGCAGGAAGTCTTTATATTCCTGCACGCCGGTCGGCGAATCCCCATCTCCCCACCGAAGCGGAAGCACACAGACTTGTCGTTCCTCCGTCCGCAACGCCCGGATCAGCTCTCGAACTGCAAAATATCCCGTATCCACGACGAGGTATGTTTCCGTGTCACCGGCAGCCGCCGTTGAACCCTGAAACGCGTTTTCCTTCTTCCCAGCGCAAGCAGCGCTGATTTCGCCGTTTGCGCGATTCGTCCTGTTCCCACAGCCTGCTGTTTCGAAGATGCGCCGCCAATGCTGGAGGCACTGGAGGTAATTTTGTGCAGCCACTGAAAGCCGCCGATATAGGTTTTCGGTTTCACGCGCCAGTCTGGGCAGTTCATTGCCTTCCAGACTCTGCTTTCCGAACGTGAAATCGAGAACCAGGCTGTTGACAGTAGGCTCGGTGGATCCGATCACGCCGATTTCGCGATCCAGCCGAGCCAGCTCCGCCGCGATCGCGTTGATTCTCTGCAAACCCGTCGTCGGAGAATCAGCGAGAGCCTGCAGCTCTTCGCAGAGAGCTTGTCCGACATCGGCTTTCTTCTGCAGACGCGAGAAAGCATCTGCACAGCGCAGGAACTCGGCCGCAAACCGCTCAGGTTCGGATGGCAGATAATCGCGCAGCTCGTCACTGATCCGCTCTATCGAGTCGGGGAGCTCATTCTCTGGATCCGAAGAAAGCAGCTTCTTCCAGATGACTCTGTTGATTATATTGATTAAATCCCGAACCGTCAGGGAACGTTTGATGATCGACCTCTCCATCCAGAATCCATCCGCATCGAAGGTCGTCCGATAGGCGTTTATGCGGCGGAATGGCTCCGCGTTCTCTATGCTAAGTGAACGCTGTGCTGTTTGTGTCAATATAGCGCGGGAAAGTAAAAATAAAGCCTCCGGAGTCACGAGTTCATGGCAACGAAAATTCGGGCATTGAACGTGAAAGCTGCAGGGGAAACAGGGGATAACCGGTTCGACCACGAAGTGATTTTCGCCGTAAGGCCCGGTTTCGTGAGAAAATGCGCTGCCGAAACAGAGCGAGAGTACCCGCGTTCCGACGGCGGCTGCCAGGTGCTGGGTGCCGGTGTCATTGGTGATAAGCAGATGCATCCGCTTCAACACCGCCGCCAGTGCCGCGAGATCGGTTTTTCCCGCCAGGTTCAAACAAGAGTCACCGAGCGCTTCGGCTAATGGGATCACCTGCTTTCTCTCCGCACGGGAACCCAGCAATACGATTCCTGCGCGCAGTTCCTGCTGAAGCCGCTTGCCCAGATCCGCAAAGGCGGATACAGGGTACCGCTTTGATGGCAAGGAAGCGCCGGCTTGAAAAGCGATCCAGTACTCAAATTTTTGCTGAGATGCCGAATTCAATAATTCATCAGCCTTATTTTCCGCTTGATCCGGGATCCGGAAACTCAAGCGCTTTTCCCGGCGGCGTTCGACGTCGCCGCAGACCAGCCCCAGATGAATATCCACCAGATTGAAGCGATTGTAAGCGCGATTTAAATTCGCGGTGAAGAAATATCGCGCCCAGGGATCCTGAATGCGTCGGTAACCCTCTTCATCCAGCGTTAAGCCGTAGGTGCGGGGTGCATTCAGAAGATGGCAGAGAAGCGCGGAAATGCGCGAATGGGACAGGTTGAAGACGGCATCGTATTGCTCGTTTTGCAAGGATATGATGAAAGCATCCATCTCCTTTATGCGCTTCGGCAAGCTCTTGATCGCGGCTTTCGAAATGGCGATGGCGCCGTTGAAATCGAAGGGGATGATGCGGTCAATTTCCGGGATATAGCGGCAGACTTCCGCGAAGCCGCTGACGGCGAGATAGTGGATTTCCGCGCTGGGACGGCGACGTTTCAACTCCGCAAGCAGCGGCGTGGACTGCAGAATGTCACCCAGGCGGGTGAGATTCATCACCAGAATTTTGTGCTTCTCTGAAGCCATAGCACGTTACAGCACACCCTTTTCCAAACCCCAACGGCGGAATTCATTCAGCAAAAGGATCAGGGCTTCCGTGCGCAGCAGCTTTCCCTGTCCTTTTTCGATATCCGATGCGAGGTCTTCCAGCGTCAGCGGTCCTTTCCCTGCAAAGCGTTTCATGATCTGACACAATTCGCTGTCAGGATCCGACTGTCGGATGATTTCTTCCGCGGAAGGCAAACCGCCGGCGCGCGGCGTCCAATCCGCGCGCGATCCGGCGATCGTTCCCAGCATTTCCAGTGCCCGCCTCTGATAGGTGTGTTCCCGCAACACCCGCCGTCGCGCCGACGAGGCGATTTCCCGTCTTTCTTCCGGATGCGCTAGATAGTATGCAACTTTATCCCGCATCCCCTGCAGATTCCGAAAGGACACGATTTCCTGATCCAGAGTGAAACACTCGCTCAGGTAGGCTCGTTCATCCACCAGCTGGAAGGCGCCGCAGGCGGCAATTTCGAAGGTCCTCGGATTCAGGTAATCACCGAAGGGATTGACGGCATCGTGATAGGTCGAAGAATGCAGATTGATGTTGATTTTGCTGGCATTGAAGACGCGGACGGAATCCTTTGTGGAGATCCGCGAGCCGTTGCGCTGCAGCACCAGAGCCAGCGAACCCGAATTATCCCAATCATTCCCCCAGAGCTTGAAATTGAAATCGAGGAGACTCAGGAACGCGTTTCTGCGGTTATGATACCCGGCGCCGACGTGCGAAACATCGCTGCCGAATTCCGCGATTTCCTGTTCGGTCAGTTGCAGCGGCTGGTGGATGACGGGATCTGCAGCCAGAGGAAGATAATGCGGATTCGAACAGCCCGCAGATTTCAACTGATTGAGGAACTCGCCTTTTTGAATGACGAAGTAATGATCGAAGAGCGGGGCAAAAGTGCGCCAGTAGGGAAACAGTTCGCCGTCTTCGACGAACCAGAAAGCGGTCGCAATTTGCGCCTCTTTTAATTCCTTGAGCACATCTGCGGTGAAGGGAGCTTGCGCCAATCCAACCACAAGGTCGGCGTTGATTTCCAGAGCGCGCGCCGTGATGGATTCCGCCAGAAGCGACGTTAAAAGCCCGCGCAGCTGCGCCTGATGTTTTTTGTGCGAAGTGAGCGCCTCCAGGTGTTGAAGTCCGGGATAAAAGACCGAATTTTCCAGAACTTCGCAACGGTGCCCCAGCGAGAGAAACGCGCGGTGAAGATATTGCGTTATCGGCAATGACCCGCCATATAGGGGCGAGACGATCAGGATCTTAAATCCGCCCGTCGCCGCATGTTTCTGCACCTGAAGGATGCCGGACAAGGTCCGGTAGAACTCCGGCATATCTCTGCAAGAAGCCGGATGTTCGATAAAATCGCAGTTTACATTGGTTTTGCCGCTCTCGGCGGACAGAGTATTATAAATATCCAGCGCGTTGTCGCCGGTGAGAATCCTCAGATCGGGCGGGAAGAACTCTTCAGCGCAGTGCTCCAGCGCTGCGCGTAAAAGCGGCGGATTCGGTTCGACGACGATCAACTGCTCCGGATGGATCCTCTTCAAAATTTCTACAACGTGATAACCGAAGCCGAAACCGCCCAGTACGTACAAATTTCGGTTGTCTCGATCGAGACGCAGAGCATCCACCCACTTGCGGGCTTCCTGGATGGGATCATAGCTGCTGTGGATGGACCGCTGCTTCAGAATCGGGACAGGTAAACCGGATCGGGAAAGGCGTATCTCCAGATCGCGCGGCGCCCTGCATTCGCGCAGCGCGTCAACCAGTTCAGGATTCTTTTTCTCCAGTCTTTTCAGATTGGTTTCGAACCGATTCGAAGACATTACCTTCCCTTCTGTTCCATCGGTGGAGGATTCTTTGCCTTGTCCCTTAAGGCTTCAAGCCGTTGCAAAGCGCGGAGTTCGAGCCGTTTCGCAGAAATTCCGGCGATTTCTCTGGATTTCCTGCTGTATTTCCAGACGGCATCCAGCAAACGGTTCCATTCCGATTCTGTGAGCTTCAATTTTTCCACTCGCTCCCATTTATCCGCCTCCATCGCTGAAATCAAATAGCGGAAGATATGCTTGAAGGCTTCGCGGCGGCGGTAATTTTTCAACATCAATTCCGCGCAACGAAATCGCAATTCTACGTCATCCGGCTGCACCACGATTGCGCGCAAAACCAACAGCAGCGCTCTGTCGGAACAGCTATGGCTCTCCAGAAGGTCGGCGCAACGGATCAACGCTGGAGTAAACGTCGGATCCAGCGCGACAGCGCGCTGATAGGCATCAAAGGCGTTCCAGCAGCAGGGATGCCGATTTGACCGCTCGATTCCGGCTTCGAAAAACCATCCCATTTTCTCGAGGATTTCGCCGATTGCGAAGAAATCCTCCGCATCCAATTCCCCGCCGAGAATATGCCTGGCGAAGCCGTCGCTGATGCCGACACGCAGATGCTGACAGATCCGCCGGAGTTCGAGCAAGGCGCGTTTGCGGTCATCCAAGTCGTAGCAACACCAGAAGAGCGCCCATACCGACCGCAAATGCGCTGGATCCAGAGTCAGCGCGCGCTGCAGAGAATTCAGCGCATCCCGAGGGCGCTGTTCATCCAACGCGTGCGCCGCCAGCTCGAAATGCAACTGCGCGGATTCCCGCCCCGCAACCGCTTCCGAGTAGAGCAAATCCGCTCCACGCGTGGCGAGCGACGCACCGTACTGTTTGCGCCAGCGTGACGACAACGCAATGAATGCTTTACTCAAATGGTAAAGCTTCCTCGGATAGGGCGCTCTGCGTTCGTGTTCCTGCACCAGCCGTAAAGCGGCATCCAGGAGAATTCGAGTGCGTTTCTCAACGGTGTGCTCTGCGTGCACTGCGTTCATCCCGGTTGCGGCGATGCTCCGACGCTGTTCGTCTTGATCCAGGAGAAATTCTATCTGCCGGAGAAAGCCGTCCGGACGTAATACTACAAGATGAACGCCGTCGCGGAAAAAGCTGCGCCAACAGCCGGAACCCTCTTCGATCAACACGCACGCGTCAGAACTCATCGCTTCGAAGAGACTCCGAGACAAGCCGATCGGAAAACCATCGTTCAACACCAGTTTCGAACGGTTATAAATTTCAGCAACGTCTGCCGGACGCAATCTCGATTTCGAGCCGTCGAATACGGCGATCGAAAAACGGCGTTTGATCTCTTCCAACAGCCAGGAGCGTTTCGGATATAGGACCGAATTCAAAGAGCCGACGAAAGAAATGTCGAGATCCTTTTCCAGAGATAATTTTCGAAATACGCTCGGATCCGAAGCCGGGGGCAGCCAGATGACGCGTTCGCCGCTCAGTTCCGATATGGACTGCAACCGTTCCACGGATTCTCTCTGATCCAGAAACACCAAATCGAAAGCCCGCGCGTAATCAAACTGCCAGAATTCGTTCAGAATTGAATTCAAGCCATAAAAAATCAGCGGTTTGGGTGCGGCTTCCAAGCCCGTGAAGATGCAGCGGTCGTGAACCGAATCGGAATAAATGATCAGATCCGGTTCAAAGGGGCACGTTGCGAGCACAGTCGCGAGTTCGATCACCCCGCTCGATTCCAAGCGGAAGTCCGCCGTCTTCGCGGCACCCGCGAAAAAGACTCTATGCCCCGATCCGCGCAGGCTCGACAGAAAATAAGCGTCGTTCAGCAGCAGGATTTTCATACGCAGTTCCGGCAGCCTCATCGAAATTCAAGCACGCGAGCGCTTCTTGCTTGGCTCGCTCAACCTCACTGACCATAACGGAGCGCGGAAACGACATAGAGATCGCCTCGGCTTTCCACGTTTGCCGCAGCAAAGCGACCGCGCGATTCAGATCTCTCCGCATCTCCGGCGGAGATCCTCGAAAGATCCCCCGGGCATAAACGGCGAAAGCTTCCGCTGCTTCTTCTTCGTAGGTAACGCCTGCAGGCGATTCGTACAGATTCCAGCCGTCCCGCAGAACGGAACGATAAATCCTCAGATCCTTGGGAGGTCGGTTCCATGCGGCCTTTTCGTCTCCCGCTAAAGGGACCAGAAAGGCGGCGATTTCTCCGTCATTCTGATAGGCATTCCGGCAGATACGGCCGCACTGTTCCGCTCTTTTCGGAGGACAGGGATATTCCGGGCAATCCGGGGCGAGCACGAGGTGTCCTTCTCCATAAGGACCTGTATCGTGAAACCCCGCTTCTGCGAAATAGAACCCGATCACCTTTGTCCCCATGGCAGCCGCCCAGTGCAGCGGACCTGTATCCACTCCGATCACAAATTCAAGATCTTTCAGGATGGCGATCCACTCTTCCGGCGAACAGCGACCGATTAAGTTCAATATATCCAAAGTCGAACTCGGAAAAGCGCGCAGGAATTTTTCACCCAGCGCTTCTTCGCCCGGTCCTCCGATCCAGACCAGAGCCGGGCGGATGTTTTCGGGGATGCCGTTCCAGATCCGTGCGAAAACTTCCGGCTCCAAACGGCGGGATTTCGCCCCCGAACCTAAGATCATCCCCCAAATACGGCGGGATTTCCGCCGTTTCCATTCTTCCCAGACAGGATGTGCAAACCGCGTGCCCGTATGACACCCGAAGGGGAGAATCCCTTCCAGTTCATCACCATCCTCTGTCATAGAAGCCCAAATATCCGCCAGATGAATCCGGTTGGTCCGCCGATTGCCTGCGATCATGCGGATGTAGGAGCGCACCAGAATCAAGCGTTGCGTCAACCAGCGGCCGGGATGTTCGTAGCAGGCCCAACCTAACAGCGCATCGAAGGCGGGATGATCATTCAGCGCGATGACAGGGGATAGATCATCCGGTATCGGCGCTCGCAAGCCTCCGTCGCAATCCTTCAACGAACGCAGGAAGAGTCCGACCGGCGTCAGGCACAGCCTTCGCCATTCGCGTGAATCCAGAGTAGATACTTCCGCAACGTCGGGAATTGCTTTCGCCCAGGGCTCCACGGAACGGTCACACCAGAGCCGCAGCCGATACCGCCGCGAGAGTCTTTTTATCAAAGGGAGAGTTTGGGCGACATCTCCCATCCGCGCGAATTGACAGATCACCGCGGTCGGCGGGTCAAGTTTACGGACTGCTTCCATAGAGCATCAACGCTGTGATTGGGCGGCGTCAAATGAAGTTCGCAAGACTGGGTTGGATGATCATCGCGCCGACGTTCAATGCTGCCTGATATGCGTTCTGCTCCAGCGTCATCTGGGTCATTACTTCTACTAAATCCGCGTCCTCCTCCCGCGATAACTGATCCGTCAGGTTGGTCTTCTGGAGCAAAAGGACATCCTGTAAGGAAGTCAGGCGGTTCACCTGGCTGCCCACCAAAGACGTAAAATCCGAGATGTTCGCCAGCGCCTCATCAATGGGATCCAGACTCTGCCCCACCAGCTCGGGATCTCCCGCCGCCAGTGCGTCTCTTAGGCTGATCAGAATCTGGAAAATATCTTGATCGGCTCCTGCGCCGTTCGGCTGGAAGAGATCCGTTCCGGAGATATTGATCTGCATCGTCTCATTGCCGATCTGCCGTAAAATTTGACCTGAGACACCATCCGGGTTAGGGGTGATCGCCGTAATCCATCCGGTGGCTGGATCTCGCGTGACTTCGAAAGCGGAGGATTTCGTGTTGGTCCCACCGAACAGGCTCTTCCCCATATAATCCGTATTCGCGAGTGAAAACAAATTTTCCAAGTAGCCGTTCACGTTTTCCGCCAGCGCCATCAAGTCTTCCGGCGTCAACGATGCGTTCCCGCCTTCGACCGCATCCGCGCGGGCTTGAATCATCAAGTCGTTCATCTGCTGGAGCACGGACTCCGTGGCGGTGAGCCAGCCGACGGCGTTGGAAGCGTTCTCCTGAAACTGTTCATTCTGCCGAATGCGGTTGCGCAGTTCGAGAATCAGACCCGCCGCCACCGGATCGTCCGATGCCATAAGGACTCGCTTGCCCGTGGTCAACTGATTCTGAAGTCCGGAGAGATTTCGCATCCGCTCATTCAGCGCCTGAATGAGATTGGAGACCATAAGACTGTTGGTTATGCGCTGCATCGTATCACCCGTTTCATTGATCGCAATTTATGGTATGGTTCCGGCGTCATCTCGTCAGATTTTGCACTAATCCTTGAAGCTCGCTCATTTTGAAGGGTTTCAGGATCAGGGAATCCACAACCTTATGTTTCACCATAGACAAGACATCTTCGCCTGCATGAGCGGTCATCATCGCCATCGGCAGGTGCGGAAAGCGTTTCTTGATCCAGCGCGCTAAAGAGATACCGTTCATGCCGCGCATATCCACATCGGAAATCACCAGATCTACGGGAGTTTTTGAAATGAGTTCCAGAGCTTCTTCTCCGCTGGAGACCCCCTGAACTCGATAACCCAGATCCGAGATCATCTCGGCGACGATATCGAGGACGTCGTTCTCATCGTCCACCACGAGCACGGTTTTTTCCGCATTTTGAGTCCTGTTTTTCTCGTTCATGGCACGTTCAGTCTCCAGAGGTTTGCCGATATTCGTTCAGAGTTCAGGGATCAAATCGTCAAGAGCGTCGTCAGCATTTCATCAACTGTTCCGAGGAGTTTCGCCATCGCGGTATAAGCTTGCTGATAACGCACCATATTCGCCATTTCTTCATCTAAAGAGACGCCCTCGACCGAGGTCTTCCATGTCTCCAATTGCTGCAAGGTGGCTTCACTTTCGCTTAATTCCATCTGCGAAACCTGCGTCAATGCGCCCAGATCCGCCGCCAACGCTGCATAATACTGGTTCAACGTCGCGGATCCGTCGCTCATCACCAGCTCGTTCTGCAGGTTGAAGATCGCCAGAGCGATTTCGCCGCTGCCGGGCGCTCCGTCGGATGACGCTGCGATGTTATCCGCGTCCTGCGCGACTTCCGATGAGAGGGCGATATTTCCGGCTCCGGTGGTATTGGGATTGAAGAAGTTGATGCCGCTTGCGCCGTTCAGCGTGAAGCCCGTGCTGTGGATGGCATTGACGTTCTGCGCCAGAGACACTGCAAATTCATCCAGTCCCGAAAGCAGTTCCGGAATCACTTGATCGCGCACCAGCAGCAATCCTGCGACCGATCCGGATTGAAAATTCACCGCCGATTGATTGTGCGCCCAGACGACATTGTGGAGTTTTTCCGCGGAACCGGAGACCTCCTGCAGCGCGAGAGTCTGCGCGGAATCGCGATAGACCAGGATTTGCCCGCCCAGCCAGATGGTCATCGAGCCGTTCGTCTCATCCTGGACGCTGACGTTCGCGAGGCTGGAGAGCTGATCCACCAACAGATCTCTCTGATCCATCAGATCATTGGGAATGACCCCCTGATTCACCTGGTTGACGATGCTCTGATTCAAGGATGCGATCTGCGCGGCGATCTGGTTGATCTGCCCGACCATGCCGGAAAGCTGCAGATCGAGCTCGCGGCGCTGCGCCTTGAGATTCTTATCGAGATCGTTGAGGTTATTCGCGAGCTGCAAGCCCTTCTGCTGCAGGGCGACGCGCGCCGAGGAATTTTCCGGATCGTTCGCCAGATCGGACCAGCATGCCCAGAATTCATCTAATATGCCGCTAAGCCCATAGCCCGACGTCTCCCCCAGGATGTTCTCCACCTGGGAAAGCGCCGTATTCTGGAAGTTCAGGAATCCTTTATTCTGCTGTTCATTCAGAACCTGGCGGTCAATGTAGCGGTCCCGCTGCCTGGTGATCTCCTCGACGTTTACACCCATCCCGATCAAGCCGGCGGGCACCTCGATCGGCTGCATAAACGCAGCCAACTCCGGGCGCTGCCGACTATAACCCGTCGTATTCACATTGGCGATGTTGTGTCCTGTGATCATCTGCGCCCATTGCTGCGCCATCAGCGAACGTTTCGCCATTGCAATCGCGTCGAATAAGCCTGCCATTTCTCGATCCTTCAGATAAGAGCGTCTCTAATTTTCGCGCGATCAGAAGGTCTTGTTCACCATAATGCTCGTGTGGGTCTGTCGCGTCGTTCGCCCCATGGTGTCGTAAATCTGCGTGATATCCGAGGCATCAATCATCCAGCCAATGCTCGCCTGAATGAAATTCATTGAGCGCTTAATCAGGAGCTCATTGACCCGGCTCATCCGGCGGATGCGTTCGACGAGATGCGCGAGGCTCTTCTTCAGTTCCTTCAATTCCGACGACACGTCCCCCAGAGTGATTTCGATCAGATTCGTCAGAGTGATTTCATTCTCTTCCATTCCGGTCGAGTCCGCCATCTGCTTGACTTTGGCGATGCGTTCCGCTTCCAGGTCGCGGATGCTCTGCGCCAGGCTTTCCTGTTCGGACACGGTGCTCTGGAAAAGGTCAATCTGATTCGCGATGAGGAACTGCTTTTGCATTTGCAGCAGATCGAGAAAGCGTTTCAAGACCTCTTCTTCCTGCCGAATCAACGCGATGAGCTCCGCAATGAGACTGTCCATTTTCGTCTGCGTCTTTTTCATAGCCACCTCGATTATTCCCCGTTAGAAGCGGTTCTTTCGTTTCTTTCAAGGCTTGGATCATCCAACGAGGTCGGATTCGATTCCACCGAATTTTGCGAAAGCTGTTGATACAGGATTTCGGCGATGCCCATGCCGCCGCCGTCCACCACTGATTTTGCCAGAGTTTCAATCAAGAGATCGCCGTATAGATTGGCGCGATCTTCCGAACTGACCAGCGATCGTTCGAGGTGCGCTTCTTTCAGGATCATGCGCACCAGAATCGCTTCGAACTGTTTGCAGGCATCCTGAAGCTGTGCGGGCGAACGGTCTTGATTGCCGGATGTTCGGATCGCGGATTCTGCGGGCTCGACGCTATGGGGATAGCCTGCAACAGCTTCCGTCTTTATGCTCATAGGTGCACTTCCATCCTATCAGATGATGATCAGCTCAGCCTGCAGAGAACCCGCCTCCTTCAATGCCTGTAGAATCGCGATCAAGTCGCTGGGCGACACGCCCAGCGAGTTCAACGCCGCCGCGACTTCACCCACTGTGGCGCCTTCGTTTAAGGCAACCATAGGGGTCTGCGTCTCATTCACCGTGATCTGATCCAGAGGCGCGATGACGGTGCTTCCGGATGAAAACGGTCCTGGCTGCGAGATGATGGGTGCGGACTTGACGGCGATGGAAACCGATCCGTGAGTAACCGCCGCCGGACGCAGCTTAACGTTTTCTCCGACGACGACCGTGCCGGTGCGTTCGTTGATGACCACCTTCGCCGGAACATCCACATTCAGCGTCAAAGCTTCCGCCGCGGCGATGAATTCCACGCGTCTGGAACTGTCATATTCAGGGGGGGGCAGGACTTCTACGCTGACTGCATCCAGAGCCCGCGCCACGCCGGCACCGAACTGGTTATTCAACGCCTCCGCCATTCGCTGCGCGGTCGTGAAATCCGGCTGATTCAAATTGAAGCGCAGAGACAACTGTGCACTCTGCTGAGGAGCGATCGTCGTGTCCGCTGAATCCGCATCGCGGATGGCGACGCCTCCGTTGGGGATTCTGCCGACCAGAGTGTAATTCTTGCGTGCGGCGACTCTGCCCGCCTGCACATTGTAGCCGCCGATGGAGAGGGGCCCCTGCGCGTTGCCCCAAACGTTCCCCTCCAGATCGGACAGGGGCGTCGGCAGCAGCGTCCCGCCGCCCAGACTACCGGCGTCTCCGATGGAAGCGACTTCCACATCGAACCGGGATCCCGGTCGAATAAACGGGCTGATCTCGGCGGTGACCATCACGGCGGCGACGTTCCGCAACCGGATCTCGTCGGGATCCACGGTGATCCCGAAGCGATCCAGCATATTCGCCAGGGATTGCTCCGTGAAACGGGTGCGATAGCGGTCTCCGCTGCCGTTCAAGCCGATGACCAGACCATATCCCACGACGGATCGGGAACCGGAGCCTTCCAATTGCGCGATATCCTTAATGCGCACCTGGCCATTGCCCGACTGAAAGAGGATCATCGTGGTGATCAGCGCGAAGATATGGGTTCCGCGTAGCATATCGGTCCGTTAAAAGATCCAGTTGATGATTCGGGTGATAAAACCCGGTTTGGAGGCGCTGTTGACGTCCCCTTTTCCGGTGTAGCCGATCTGCGCATCGGCGATATTATAGGAATAGACGGTATTCTGTCCGGAAATATCTTCTGGACGCACGATGCCCCGCAGAGTCGTCACCTGCTTTTCTCCGTTGACGACGACGGTGCGTTCTCCTTCGATGGTCAAATTCCCCGACTCCGTGATCTCGACGATGCGGGCGGTGATGGTGCCCTGCAAGGTGCCTTTGCGGGTCGTTTCGCCGGTTCCTTCGTGTTTGTTTTTCCATTGCGCATTCACGCCGGAATTGATGTCGCTCAAATCCCCTGATCCGACGGCGGATAAACCGAGATCATTCTGCGATTTGGTCTCCGTGCCGGCTTCGTGCGATCCCAGCGCGTATTCAACAATCAGAACCGTGACGATATCGCCGACTTGATAGGCGCGCCGGTCCGAAAACAGGGATCGGTTGATGTTGTCTGAAAACTTCTTGCCGCTTCCCGCGCAGGCTCCTGCGGCGACGAAAAGGGTAAAAAGGCAAACCGTCGCGAGAAAGAAGCTTGGTTTCGTTTTCATGATGACCTCATCTCAGAGTCACGGTGGCGCCGTCCACAACGACTGCGCGCATGCGTTTGCCACTCTCCTCCAGCCGCACCCAAATCCATTGACCGGGTGATCCGGATTCGAGCGCGGTGGCCATTGTTCGGATCAGATAATCCCGCGCTTCGATTTTCAGCTCCACGCCGTCGCCTTTGCGCACGACGGCGGGGCGCCGGACGTGATCCCAGCGCAAGGGGTTTTGCGGTGAAATATGCCGATCCGCTTCCCAGCCGACAACGGTCTGCGGGTGGAATATGAAGCCTCGCAATCCTGTCGTGCTCAGATCCACAAGCTGGATCAGAAGATCCTGCGGCTGAAGAATTTCACCCTTTTTGATGTGGCGCGCGGCATATGCCAGACGGGCGAAGAGCCGCACTTCGATCGGAATCTGCAGCCGCGTTGGATTTCCATCGGGTTTACGGCATTCCACCGTGACGATCTGCTTTCCGCACACCAAAATTCCATCGGAAATAAGCGAATACTGCAGAGGCGCAGCGCTGCCGCCGTCTATCGAGCCGTGATCCGACAACAGACGAACGTTCACCGTGATCGAATCTCCACCCAGCGATGAAAACCGCCTTTGAATGGCGGATTCCAGCGTGCAGAACTCGCCGGGGTATGCCTGCGGACGGACTTCCACCGCGGGCGATCCGAAGAAATGGGCTTCAATTTCAGGCGGAAGAGAGCGGCGGATTTCATCCGCGGTGATGACGCGGGATTCCCGGCGTTTCAGAGCCGATCCGATCTGCAGTTTCCGCAGCCGTTCGATTGTGGCGGGATCGCCCTGCATTCTGGCGATGTCGCCCAACAGGACGTACCCACCCGAAACGAAAACGAGATCGTAGAGGCGGATCGTAACCTGCGCCTGCGCGCGGGTTTCCAGCGAGAAAGCCAGCAGGATGGCGATGAACGTTAGATTTCTTCTGAATCCTGCCGTCATGAATTTCCTTATCGTTTCAGATTCGCGGCTTGCGCCAGCATATCTTCGGCGGTGCGGATGCTCTTGGAGTTGATCTCATAGGCGCGCTGCGCCGTGATCATCTCCACCATCTCTTCGATCACGGACACGTTGGAGCTTTCCAGATAGCCCTGTTCAATCTGTCCGAATCCTTCCAATCCGGCTTCCCCTCGAATAGGCGGCCCGGAAGCGATGGTTTCCAGATACAGATTCTGTCCGGCTCCTGCCAATCCCGCGGGGTTGATGAACCGCGCCAACTCCAGCTGTCCCACTTCCTCCGGTGTGGAATTGCCCGCGACGACTACGGAAACGATCCCTTCCCGGCTGATGATGATCTGCTGAGTATCCTGCGGCAACCGCAGGTCCGGTTCGATGAAATAGCCGTCCGAAGTAACCAGATAACCGTCCGCATTCATTTTCAGGCTGCCATCCCGCGTATAGGCGATGCGGTTGTCCGGCATTTGCACTTGAAAGAAGCCGTCGCCGGAAATCGCCAAGTCCAAAGGGTTATCCGTCTGCTTTAGCGTCCCCTGTTCGAAGCTGCGGGTGACGGCAATCGGGCGCACGCCGTGCCCGATTTCCAATTGGACTGGTTCGGCGGCGGTTTGATCCAGAGTGGCTCCTGCGGGGCGGATGATTTGATACATCAGATCCTGGAATTGTGCCTGACCTTTCTTGAATCCGGTCGTGTTGACATTGGCTAAGTTATTGGAGATGTTGTCTAACGCCAACTGCTCGGCGAACATTCCGGACGCGGCGGAACGCAAGGCTCTGATCATAGTTGATCCTGCATTTGATTAGACTTTGCCGACTTCATTGACCGCTTTTCCCAGGGTTGAGTCCTGAGTTTGAATCGCTCGCGCGGACGCTTCATACGTCTGATTGATCTCGATCATCTTCACCATCTCGGAGACGACGTTGACGTTCGATGCTTCCAGATAGCCGACTTCCAGATGAATCGGAGCAAGATCCACCGGTTCTTCACTCGAAGTGTAGAATCCATCCTGCAGGTGCGTCATCTTCTCCGGGTCGGGGAAGCCAACAATCCGCATCCGATCCAGAATCTGCTCCCTATTTTCCCCAGGGATGCTCACCAGAAGCGAACCGTCCGATGCGATGCGCAATTTCCCCTGCGGAGCGATGAAGGCGCCGTTTTCGGTCAGCACGCGATGTCCGCTGTAGGTGACTAACTCGCCTTCCTCGTTCAGCTGGAATCTCCCGTCCCGTGTATAAGCCAAGCCGGCTTCCGTTTCGACGACGAAGTAGCCTTCTCCATGGATGGCGACATCGAGGGGATTGCCGGTCGCCAGCAGGGGACCCTGCGCCGGAACGGGCGAATTCCCGCTTTCGGCATCCACGAACTTCTCGCCGGCCGTCACCGGCAAATCAGATTTCATCAGCGTAGAATTGAGGGTGGAACGAAACGCGACATTTTCCTGCCGAAAGCCGGTGGTCTTAGCGTTGGCTAAGTTGTTCGCAACCACTTCGAGGTGGCGCTGTCTCGCCAGCATTCCGGCGGCTGAATGGTAGATCCCTTTGACCATATACTTCCTTTCCGATTCCGGCTGTCGAGCATAGAAAGTCCAATCCCGTTTTAGGCAAGGTACGTGCCATACATTTATATACTTGTATAATATAGACTTATGATAGTTCCGTGACTTATGAAAAGGGGGTAATGGATTCCCAGCAGGGGGTGAAGAGGGTATTTTTTACCGCTTTCTCATCAATGAGAAGGTGTCAGCGTGGATTTCCGGAGAGGCGGCGGATTTGCAGGAGAGCATTGATGGGGAGGCTGACCAACTCCCAGAGCACGTTTAAGGCGAAGAGGGGCAGTGTGGCAGGTGAATTGTGCTTGAGAGTCAGGCGGAGCAGACTGCGGTAGCGCAAGATCCATTTTTTCAGATTATAGGCGCCACCGGTGGAGGATGAAACTTTGTGGTAAATGCGGGCACGGGGTTCATAATGCAGTTTGAAACCGGCTTTACGCGCGCGCAAGCAATAATCCGCATCTTCGCTGTAGAGATAGAATTTTTCATCGAGAAGACCGATTTTCTCAACCACCTGCCGTTTGATGAAAAGGCAGCAGCCGGTGAGAAAGGTGACTTCCTTTCGCCGGTCGATTGTTCCGTCATCCCGTCGGCGCAAGCCGTGATGACGGACATATCCCCAGGCAGGCTTTAGAACCCCGCCGGCGAACCAGATGACATCGGGCTTGTCGTAATAGAGAATTTTCGGTGAGATCAATCCAACTTCCTCGTCGGATTGCGCAGCGGCAACCAGATGATCCAGAAAATCCGGTTCGACGGTCGTATCGTTGTTCAGCAACAGCACGTAATCATCGGCGCTTTTCAGAAATTCGCGCAAACCCGCATTATTGCCCCCGGCATAGCGCAGATTCTTCGGAAGCTGCAGAACCGCTGCTTGCGGATAGCGACTTTGCACGGCTTGCACCGAACCGTCGGAGGAAGCGTTGTCCACCACTAATACGCGGAAATTCGGATACGATACGCGGCAGAAGGAAGCGAGACATTCGAGAGTGTCTTTCCGCCGGTTCCAATTGACGATGATGACGAATACACGGGGGCTGGAGGTCGGTTCGTTCACGGTTCATCCTCCCATTCGTCGGGAGGCCAGAAAGCATTTTCCAGATGCTCGATGAGGTCACGCCCTCCGGATTTTTTCAGGACGATTACATCGAAACGGATCGTATGGAAGTCAGCCACAGCAATTTGCCAGTAGGCCATCGTT
>CAZUTK010000022.1:30555-30799 GCA_964623265.1 uncultured bacterium
TATGGAAGATATTCTGCACCTGTGCGAGATATTGATTCGCCGCGCGAGTAATCTTCATCTGTTTCCCGCGGTCCACGCGGATTTCCGGGTGAACTTCGCCGGGGAAACGGCTGCTCTTGACTTCGCAGAAGACGAGGAACCCATCCTTGGCCGCGATCAAATCGAGTTCACCCGAACGGCACCGCCAATTGCGATCCAAAATCGTGTAACCTTGCGTCCGGAGATATTGCGCCGCCAGCTCTTC
>CAZUTK010000022.1:30821-38775 GCA_964623265.1 uncultured bacterium
CCTCTATCTCCCAGCTCTTTCTTCGATGCGGTCAAGGGTCTCCTTGATATTGAAACTGCGGCGATGAAGTTCGCAATAGCCGAATTTCAGAATGGCGTGCAGATGTTCGCGGGTGCCGTAGCCTTTGTGGCGGTCGAAGCGATATTGCGGAAAAATCTCATGATACCGACGCATCAGGCGATCCCGATGGACCTTGGCGATGATGGAAGCCGCTGCAATGGAGAAACAACGGCTGTCACCATGCACCAGCGTCTGCTGATCGATCGGACAGCCGGGCAGAATCCGATTACCGTCAATGAGCGCCAGGTCCGGGATTAAGCGCAGATTTGCGAGCGCGCGGCGCATCGCCAGAAAGGTCGCCTGCAGGATGTTCGACTCGTCTATCTCCTGCACGGATGCTTCGCCGATGCCGACGCTTAGCGCGCTTTCCTTAATTTTCGAGAAAAGCGTCTCCCGTCTTTCCGGCGCCAGCCGTTTCGAATCATCCACACCGGGGATCCACGCGTCTCCCGGTAAGATGACGGCGGCTGCGACCACCGGTCCCGCCAGAGGTCCGCGTCCCGCTTCGTCCACTCCGGCGATGAGACTGTAACCCTGCCGCCGGAGCTCGCCTTCAAGGGTTTTCAGGGCTTGGATTCTCTCATCTTCGGAATTCGTCTTTCTCATCGCCAAGCCACCGGTTGAATAGAATTCCCCGCGATGCGCCAAACTCCGGCTTGATGCAGGTCGGTGCGGTGAACCCGGCAGCCGATTCCGCCCAAATTTTCAAGCGTTTGCGGGGCGGGATGCCCATACGGATTGCCGCGTCCGCAGCCGATCAGCGCGAGGCGGGGCTGAACGCAGGAGAGAAACCGACTGCTGGTGGAAGTGCCGCTGCCGTGATGAGAGACTTTCAATATCTCCGACTGCAAATACGGTCCAGCCTGCATCAAGATTTCCTCTTCCTTCCGGCTGATGTCTCCGGTAAACAGCAGATCGCATTCTCCGAAGGTTACGCGCAGCACGATGCTGCGCTGATTATCGCCGGCGGGATATTCATTCGGCGGCCAAAGCGCGAGGCAGCGGACGCTGCGGAATCCCGCGAGGGTGTCCCCACAAGCCATTGTTTGAACGGGGATCTGCTGTGCCTTCGCTTTCTGCAGAATCTGTCCGCCGAGATCTTCCTCCGGATGGAGCGTGTTCACGATCAAGCGATCCACCCGCAGGTTCTCCATTATCACGACCGCGCCCTGCGCGTGATCGGCGTCGAAATGCGTGAGCAGCAACGTGTGGATGCGTTCGATGCCTCGCCGCCGGAAGGAAGGCAGCAATTCAAATCGAGCGGCGTTTTCGTCGCCGCAATCAATCAACAGGCGGTTGCCATCCGGAAACTGCAGCAGCGTCGCATCCCCCTGTCCGACATCCAGAAATTCCATCTGCAGGGCGTTCGTTCGTTCGGCAAGCGGAAGCAACCAGAAACACACCAGACTACCGCTCATCCAAAGCAGCCTGCGGCTCCACCCCCGCGTCAACATAACCATGAGGAAGAGGATGAATAGCCCCAAAGCACTTAATGCCCCAATGGGCACACTCGCGGAAGCGCCTGGCGAGCGGGCGCCTACATCCGCTAACGATTCCAGAGCCTTGACTCCCAATTCGAGGGCGGCGCTCAGAGGTTCGATCGCCACGCCGGTTGCTAGTTTCAGCAGAATCACCAGCCAGGTCAATCCGAAGATCAGAGCAGATAACGGAATCGCCGCCAGGTTGAGCAGCACGGCGATCGGAGCGAAGCTCCCGAAGTGATGAGCGAGGATCGGCCCGGTAAATATTACAGCCGAGAGACTCACCAAAAATGGGAGCGCCAGATACCGTCGAGCCGGTTCCACCATTTTAAGGGGAAATTTTCGGAAAAAAACTTGACCCTTTTCCCGTCCTTCAAACTGATTGAACGCGAAGAGGACGCCGGCGGTGGCAGCGAACGAAAGTTGGAATCCCGGTTGGAAAAGCTGCTGCGGATATAACAGGAGAATCAGCAGGGCGGCGGAACCCCAGAGATTCCAGGGGGAGACGACTCGCTTCAATTCAAAGCTCAACAGAAAGAGCGAAATCATCAAAGCAGCACGGATCGTCGCCGGATTCCCGCCCGCCAGCAAGGCATAGCTCCAGACTCCGAGGAGCAATATGCGTCTGCGCAGGTGCAGCGGCAGAGAAAGCGGACTCAGAAGCAGCGTCAGAAATGTCAGAAAGAAACCGATATGCGCTCCGCTGACCACCAGCAAATGATATAAGCCGCTGGATCGAAAATCGTCCTTCACCTCATCCGGAACCGCGCTTTTGTCCCCCAGAATCATTCCTGTGAGTAGGCCTGCCTCGCGATCAGGGAGGATGCTCATTAAGACTCCCCTGATCGCATTACCGACTCCGGCGAAAAAGGAAGGATTCCCGCACGACTTTACATCGTGTTCACGAACCTGAATCCAACCGACGATCTGTTTTCTCGCGAACTCGGCGCGCAGATTTCTGCCGCCCGGATTTCGTTTGGTCGCATAGGGGCGGATTTCACCTCTCAAGGCGATCCGGGCTCCGGGATTTAACTCCTCGTCGGCGGCGAGCCGCAGCCGCAGATTCCCCACCGGGAATTGCTTCGTCGCGCCGTCTTGCGAAACCCATTTCGGACGCAATACGAAAATGCGTTCATCATCCGGCTGCGGGATCACGGCAACCACGCTGCCGAAAAGAACGATCGGCTTCTCGAAGTAAGGCTCCCAGTCGGCGAAATCCGTCCGGCTTGTCGCCTGGACGAGCACGCCTGCTAAAAGCATCATCGGGAACCAGATGACATCGCTTCCAGGACGACGGTGCGTAATCACACCAGCGATCCACAACAGGAACAGAATCCCCCAGAGATAGATCGTCGCCTGAAACTTCCAGAACTCGCCGCAGAGAATCCCGATGGCGAGCAGAGCGGCGGCTTTCACCGCAGGGAGATGCTTGAATGTCGGATTGCCGGTATCCATAGGGTGAAACCAGCCACGGCGCTTTCATCACAGAGCGATTCGTCCCGCTTTGATCAGATACATAAATACGAACGGCGCCGAGAGGATCAGGCTGTCGAAGCGGTCGAGAGCGCCGCCGTGTTCGGGAAGCAGATGGCCGGAATCTTTCACGCCGGCGGAACGCTTGAAGTAGGATTCGATTAAATCTCCCAACTGTCCGATCGTTCCGACAATCAGCGCGACGCAGACCAGATCGCGCGAGGCGGCGGTATTCGGGAGAATTCTCATCCAGAGATATCCCCACGCGAGAGCGCCGACGAAACCGAAAAAGGCACCCTCCCAAGTCTTGTTGGGACTGACATACGGCGCCATTTTATGTCGTCCCAACCATTTGCCTCCAGCATATGCGGCGGTGTCGCAGATCCAAACCGCCGAGAAGAAGTAGAGCAGGAACATCCAGGAAGATTCCGGATGATCGAACGCCGCATTGCGGATGTAGACCAATGTGCCCAACAGCAGCGGGATATATGTCCAGCCGAAGACAGTGACGGGGATATCGCGTAACGCGAAGCGCTCACCAAAGCGCATTTCGATCAAGCTCAGCAGAAACGCCAGGCAGAACATCAGCGCCAGCCACTCCGCCGCTCCCAAAATCTGCGCAGAGAGGACTGCGGGCACCGTAAAAAGCACCGCAGGCGAGGTTTGCGGAGCGAGGTGCTGCATCTCCGCCAGCGAATAGAACTCATACAGCGCGATCGCGGCAATCAACGCGACGAAAAGCGCGAAGAGCCATCCTCCGAAGTACACCGTGAAGGCAATCAACGGGATCCCCCAGGCGGCGACACTAAGACGGGAAAGAAGCGGCTTTCGAGCGCTCATGATCAGACGATTTCGGTCAACTCGATGTCGAAAATCAGTTCTTCGCCGGCAAGCGGGTGATTCGCATCCAGGACCACGTGTTCATCCGTCACTTCCATAATCGTGACGATGACCGAGCGGCCATCATCCTGCAAGACTTTGAACTGCTGATTCACCTCCGGCGTGATGTGCGCGGGGAATTCTTCCCGGGTCACTTCAAAGACCATATCCTCTCTTCGCGCCCCATAGGCGTTTTCCGCCGCGATCCGGATCGTCTTGCTCTCTCCGGTTTTCATGCCGATGACGGCGTCTTCAAAGCCGGGGATGACACTGCGTTCTCCGATTGTAAATTCGATCGGCTCCCGCCCCCGGGAACTGTCGAAAATCGTGCCGTCCTTCAGTTTCCCTGTATAGTGCACTTTCACACTGTCCCCGTTTTTCGCGCCAGCCATAACCGCTCCTTTTCTTTTAGAATGTTTGCGATTCTTTATCTGTTTTTTACATACAAGCGTTTTTTCTTTCGATGCAACCTTGTGCGCGGATGCAAGCTGATCGGTTACTAAGCATTTCGCCCTTCGCCGACTGTTGAATGATTCAAAGTCACGCTTTTTGGAAAATCTGATAGCCTTCTCTGCGGATATCCGCCGTCAGCGACTGAATTTTTTCTTCCGGAATTTGATAGACCCGCAACACACGGTTGAAGATCGCGATGGAGGTTTCGAATTCTTCCGGGATCACTTCATCCGCGCCCAGTTGAAACAGCCGTTTCACTTCTTTCAGTTGACGGGTGCGGATAATGATGTACAAAGTCGAATTCAGCCTTCGTGCGGAATCCGTGATCCGCTCCGTCGCGGCGGCGTTCGGAATCGCAACCACTAAGGCGCGCGCCCGCTGAATGCCGGCGTGGATCAGCACGGCTTCCTGGGCGGCGTCGCCGAAGAAGATGGGTTCACCTCTGGCTTTCTCGCTGCGGACCGTTTCAGGATTAGTTTCGACGATGATATAAGGGATTCGGGCGTGGCGGGCGGCTGTCGCCACATTCCTGCCGTTGACGCCGTATCCCACGATGATCAGATGCTCGGATAACGTTCCCGTCGTTTTTTGTGGCACCGGATAAATTCCCGGTTGAATGTTTCGAAATCCCGGCAGACGGGAAAGAAGATCCGCCAGGGGGGATGCGACCGTCAGGAAAAACGGCGTCGCCGCCATAGTTAAAATGGAAGCCGCCAGAAAGGCTTGATAATGATCGTCGAGAAATAAGCCTTCGCGAATCCCGGTGCGGGACAGGATGAAGGAGAATTCGCCGATTTGCGCCAAGCCGAGAGCGACAAAAACCGTTGCGTGAAAAGCATGCCCCTGAACAAACGCCGTGAAGCCGGCGACGACCACCTTGATTATAACGACCGCGGCTGCCAGCAAAATCAACAGGAACGGATGTTCTAAAAAAAAAGAAACATCCAGAAGCATTCCGATGGAGATGAAGAAGAAACTGGTGAAAAGATCCCGTAAGGGGAGGATATTCCCCACGGCATACGTGCTGTATTCCGATTCCGAGATGATCAAGCCGGCGAGAAACGCCCCCAGCGCCAGAGACAGACCAATGCTGGAGGTCAACCAGGCGACGAAGAAGCAGATCACGATCACCGACAACAGGAAGAGCTCGCGGCTGCGCGTCCGCGCCACTTGATGCAGCAGCCAGGGCACGACCCATTTCGCCGCCGCGACGGCAAGAGCAATAACCCCCACCGCTTTAATCAAGAGAACGATCAAAGCGGCACTCTGGCTCTCCTGAGCACCGGCGAGGAGCGGGGTGATCAAGATCATCGGCACGACGGCGACGTCCTGGAAGATCAGAATCGCCAGAGAAGTGCGCCCGTGCGGCGTGTTGATCTCGGCTCGATCCTGCAATAATCGTAACACGATCGCGGTGCTGCTCAGAGATACCAGCATTCCGTAAAAAAGCGCATTCCCAAGAGGGATGCGGGCGAACCGCATCCATAAGACCGTCAACAGAATCGTTAGTAGAACCTGGAGCGTTCCGCCCAACAACACGGATTTTCTGAGCGCCAGCAGATCTTTCAGGGAAAATTCGATGCCGATGGTGAAGAGCAACAGGATGACGCCGACTTCGGCCAGAATTTCGACTTCTTGAACGGCTCCCACCAGACCCAGCCCGTGAGGTCCGGCGATCACGCCGGTGATCAGGAAGCCGAGAACCGTCGGAACCCGCAGGCGCTGAAAAAGCAGGATTACAGCGATGGAAAAACCGAGGATCCCGGCGATGTCGCGGATGAACAGCGTCGTCATGACGCCCGGCGCGGATGCAAATCCACCAACCTCGGAAATCTTCGCTCCCGACGCGCAGGTTTTATCCGATTATTTCGTCCCAGACGGCGTCTCCAATTCGCCAACTTCTTTTTCTACTTCTTCCAAGATTTCGCAGGATTTCACCAGTTCTTTCATGCGGTTGTGATCAGGATACAGAGGTCGGTCTTCGTCAAGATGCTGCACATATTTTCGGATCACCCGACGCGCGGCGTTCACGCCTCTGCCCGGGTTGAAATCCCGGAAATCTAAAGCCTGCGCAGCCGCCATGAATTCGATGCCCAACACGCCGTACGCGTTCTCGAGAATCTGCCCGTTCTTGATGGCAGTATTCATGCCCATAGAGACGAAGTCTTCCTGGTCCGCCGCTGCAGGGATGGATTGAATGGAGGCAGGCATCGAGAGAATCCGCTGTTCGACGATCAGACTGTCCGCAGTGTATTGGGAGAGCATCAGCCCTGAAAACATCCCGGCTCCGCGAGTGAGAAACGCGGGCAAACCGACGGAGAGCGCCGGATTGTTCAGACGATTCATGCGCCGTTCGGACAAGACGGAAACCATCGTCACGGCGGCGCCGACCATATCCATCGGGAGACTCACCGGCGTCCCCTGGAAATTGGCTCCCGTCAAGGTCAGCTTCACATCCGGCAGGAAGATGGGATTATCCCCAACTCCGTTCAGCTCCGTTTCGACCTGCCGCGCCGCCCAGGCGACGGCGTCGTGCGCAGCGCCGATGACCTGAGGTGTAGAACGCATAGAATAAGCATCCTGCACTTTCGTCTTGATCTTACCGGAGAGCAGGTCACTGCCGAGAATGCACTTCATAATGGCGTTCGCACTGCGGACGGCGCCGGGAAAGCCCCGCAGTTGATGCAGTCGCACGTCGTAGGGCTTCAGGTTGGCGAACAAGGCTTCCAGACTCATTGCACAGGCGATCTCCGCCTGCTTCAACCAGCGATTGATGTCATAGAGCTGCAGAGCGCTTATAGCGGTCAGCAGGTTCGATCCGTTGATCGCCGCCAGACCGTCTCGCGCCTGTAAACCGGGGATGGATATGCCGGCTTTCTCCATCGCTTCCCGGGTGGGCATGCGGACACCCTGATAAAACGCCTCTCCTTCCCCCATCAGCGCCAGAGCCATCTGCGCCATCGGCGCGAGATCTCCGCAGGCTCCGACGGATCCTTTCTGACAGACCACCGGTGTGACGCCTCGATTCAGCATTTCCACGAGCGTCAACGGGATTTCCGGACGGCAGCCGGAGTTGCCGTGGGCGTGGACGTTGATGCGCGCTGCCATGGCTCCTCGGACGTATTCCACCGGCGCAGGATCCCCGATGCCGGCGGCATGATTGTAGATCAGATAACGCTGGAACTGACGGACCTGCTCGTCGTTCAGCACCACTTCGGAAAATTCGCCGATGCCGGTGTTGACTCCGTACATAATCTCATGAGCCTGAATTTTCTCCTCCAGCATCGCTCGACAAATCTTAATGCGCTGCAAAGCATCCCGATCCAACTCGACTTTCTCACCCAGTCGAGCGATGCGCACCAGTTTTTCTATCGTTAGAGAGCCGCCATCCAGTAAGATCGCCATGATGACATACCTTATAGACTTGATCGAATGTTAATTCTTTATATCTACGTCCTGAAATACGAGTTCAGTTGTTTTCGCGTCTGCTATATACTGTTAGCGGATCTGGACCCGTTTCGAAGCCGCTCTAATATAGGGAAAAAACCCCGGAAAAACACGGGAAAAATCGCTGGGATGGGATTCACAACCCATCAGACGACTCCGCG
>CAZUTK010000023.1:0-13466 GCA_964623265.1 uncultured bacterium
TCGCGGGTCCGCCTGATGAAGACCCGTCCACTCGTAGTGATCCCGCAAAATCTCCATGATCTCCTTCACTCCGATTTCCGATTTTGGAACGACGGAAAACGGCAAGTCAGGACTAAGCGGCATCGGTTCCGGCACGACGTAACGGTAACCCGCCCACTGCCGGCAGAAATTGCTGGAATCCGACGCCGACGCAGGATCGGCGTAAACCGCCGCGAAATCGAAAGGTCCGTCTGTCTTCGGGTTGTACCAGCCGCGGCTTCGAGCGTACTCCACAATGTCTCTGCATGCCAGAAAGTGATCCGTATCCTTCAAATTCACTGCGCGGATCGTATAGGTGTTCGCCACCATCGCCACCTGATCATCCGGCACGCGAGCCGCCAGCCAGTGTTTGCCGTGCACCGCACAGAAAAACCAGCCCTCTACCGGGTCGCTGATGACATAGGTCCTGCCCGACGCATTGTAACCGAACCTCTCCACCAACTCTCCCGCCAGCCGGACGCCTTCCCGAGCCGTCTTCGCCCGTTCCGCCACCAGCCGCCGCAGCATAATGCTGATCCCGCCGTCGCTGAACTGAGGCTTGTCCTCCCGCGAAGGGCAGTTGTCCGACGCGATGCAGACCCCCCACTCATTGACGAAGCTGTCGGAAAAGAGCAGCCCGGGCATCTGCGACCAGAGAAACGACCAGGTTTCGGGAACCTGATCCACTTCCCCCCCGCCGATCAGCTTGACCTTTTCCCCGGGCGGATGCTGTTTACGGGGCACCTTGAGATGCCGAACGATTGCGGGCGCTCCGTCGTCCTCGTTGTGAGCCATAATCACCGACCCGTCCGCCGATGCCGCCTTCCCCACCACAATCGTGAAGCAATCGCCGGCGTGGGAGGGAATAGATACAACTCCGATCAGCAACAGGCAGTAAATGCTCTTCTTCACCACGTCCTCTCCATCAATTCGAACAGCTCCAGCAGCCGCTCCAGATCCTCGTCGGTGTAGTATTCGATTTCGATCGAACCCCCCTTGCCGGGTTTGTGACGCAGCCGCACATGCGTCCCGAGCAGGTGGCGCAGGCGATCCTCGATCTGCGCGATGTGCGCGGACCGGCGCTTAGTAGTTGCCTGCTGCGCCTGCGTGCCGCTCATCTTTTTCACCGCCTGCTCGGCGCGACGCACGGAGAGCCCTTCCTTGAGAATGCGCTTCCAGAGCGCCGTTTGTCGAGCGCGGTCGTCGAAGGCGAGTATGGCGCGGGCGTGTCCGGCGCTGATTTCGCCGCTGCGCACGCTTTCTTGAATCTCCGCCGGCAGATGGAGCAGCCGCAGCGTATTGGCGACGGCTGCGCGGCTCTTGCCTACCCGTTGGGATATCTCTTCCTGAGTTAGTCCGTACTCTTCCGAAAGTCTTCTGTAACCCTCCGCTTCTTCCAGAGCGTTTAGATCTTCGCGCTGCAGATTCTCGATCAAAGCCAATTCCAGCGCTTCCGAACCGTCCGACACCTCGGCGACGAACGCCGGAATGCGGGATAATCCCGCCAGGCGCGCGGCGCGCAGCCGCCGCTCGCCCGCGATCAATTCATATCCTTCCCCCATACGCCGTACGATGATGGGCTGCACCACCCCCTTCTCTTTTATGGATGCGGCTAAATCCTGCAGCGACGCCTCATCAAATCGGGTCCTGGGCTGCTGCGGATTGGCGCGCACTTGATCCACTTCGATCTCGGCGAATCGGGGAGCGCGCCCGCCCAGATCCGCATCCGCGGGCAACAGCGCCGCCAACCCCCGTCCCAGACGGCTCGACTTCTCAGCCATGATTGATGATCTCCTGCGCCAGCGATAGATAATTCTGCGCGCCGCGCGATGTAATGTCGTAAAAGATAATCGGTTTGCCGAAAGACGGCGCTTCCGACAGCTTCACGTTGCGGTGGATCACCGTCTGAAACACCTTGTCGCCGAAATACCCCTGCACATCCTTGCGCACCTGCTTGGACAGGTTCAACCGCGGATCGAACATCGTCAGCAGCACTCCTTCGATCATCAGATCGTTGTTCAAGTGTTTCTGCACGAGGCGCACCGTGCCCAGCAGCTGCGTGATCCCTTCCAGCGCGTAGTATTCGCATTGTATGGGAATCAAGACGGAATCTGCGGCGGTCAACGTGTTCAATGTCAGCAATCCCAGCGAAGGCGGACAGTCCACCAGGATGTAGTCGTACTCCTCCTTCAACGGCCGCAGAACCCGCCGCAGGATCTGTTCGCGCTTCTCCAGCGGCACCAGCTCGATTTCCGCGCCCACCAGCTTCACGTCGGAAGGCAGGATTCGCAGATATTCCAGCTCCGTCTCCTGGATGACGTCGCGCGGCTCCGCCTGATGCAGCAAAACCTCATAGACGGTCCGGTCGCGCTTCACCGGCGGGATGCCCAGCCCCGATGTGGCATTTGCCTGAGGATCTATATCCACCAGCAGCGTGCGCTTCTCAGCCGCCGCCAGAAAGCAGGCTAAATTGATGGCAGTGGTGGTTTTCCCCACACCGCCCTTCTGATTGGCTATGGCTATGATGCGAGACATCTTCCCGAAAGTTTTTCACAAAGCGATTATCATACTTCTCAACGGATGCTCGGCGTGTTGCCCACCCGACTATCCTACATCCATCAATTCCATGCGATGCCCATAAACCCGCTCGAAGTGGCGGCGCAGCAAAACCTCGGATTGCAGCTGCGGATCCTGCTCCACCAGATGGAAGGCGTCTTTCCGCGCGGATTCCAGCAGCTCCCGATCTTCGATCGGGTTGGCGATCTTGAAATCCGGCGCGCCGTGCTGGCGGGTACCGAAAAACTCCCCCCCCCCGCGGATGCGCAGATCTTCTTCGGCGATGACGAAACCGTCCTCCGTCTTCGTAAGAACCTGAAGCCGATCCAGCGCCTCCGCCGTCACCGGCGGTTCGATCACCAGCACGCAAACCCCGCGCCGTTCGCCTCGGCCCACTCTGCCGCGCAGCTGATGAAGCTGCGACAGCCCGAATCTTTGCGCCCCCATAACCACCATCACCGTGGCATTGGGCACATCAATCCCCACTTCCACCACCACCGTGGAAATCAGCAGATCGTATTCCCCCGCTGCGAAAGCCCGCATCACACGATCTTTCTCTTCGGTGGACATCCTGCCATGCAAGAGCGCCAGCCGGAATTCCCGCAGCGGACCCTGACTCAACCGTTCGTACGCATCCACCGCCGCCTGCAGATCCAGCTTCTCCGAAGGCTCTACCAGCGGAAAGACCATAAACCCCTGTCTGCCCTTGCGCAATTCCTTCTTCAACCAATCCAGCAGCCGCTCTTCCTCCTTCCCGTTCATAATGCCGGTCTGAATGGGCTTGCGTTGAGCCGGCCGCTCTTTCAACAGCGAGACGTCCAGGTCGCCGTAAAGGGTTAACGCCAGCGAACGAGGGATGGGCGTAGCGGTCAAAACGAGGACATCCGGCTGGACACCCTTGCGGCGGAGCTCCAGCCTCTGATTGACCCCGAAACGATGCTGCTCATCTACGATCACCAATCCAAGCTTGTGAAACCCAACCTCCTCTTGTATCAAGGCGTGCGTCCCGACGACAATGGCATATTCCCCGGAGGAAATCCCCTTCAGTCGCTCCCTGCGTTCCGCCGCGGATAGACCGCCGATCAGCAGTGCGACTCGCACGCCCAGCTTTTCGAAGAACGGCGTCATCACCCGAAAGTGCTGTTCCGCCAGCACCTCCGTCGGCGCCATGATGGCGCTCTGATACCCCCCTTCTACCGCCATCGCCATCGCGAGCATCGCCACCGCCGTCTTGCCGGAACCGACGTCTCCCTGCAGGAGGCGGTTCATTGGATACTCCGATTCCATATCCAAGCGGATTTCGCGCAGCACTTTCCGCTGTCCTTCGGTCAGCGTGAAAGGAAACTGCTTGACCGCTCTGGCCGTCAATCCTTCGGGCGCAGGGTGCGGAAATCGGATCCCCTTCTGCCGATGCTTGCGCAGATATTGGCGCAGTGCCAGCGTCAACTGCAGGAGAAAAACCTCCTCGTATTTCAACCGCCGCAGCGCCTGATCAATCTGCTCAAAGGTCTTAGGGAAATGCACCTTCTGCAGCGCTTCTTCCCGCCCCGCCAGTTTCCGATTCGCGATGAGACTCGGTGGCAGAATCTCCGGAATTTTCCCTTTCGCCAGCGCCATCGCATCCGCGATGATCCGACGAAAACCACGGCTGTCAAGACCCACACGCGTCAACGCATCCGTGGAAGAATACAGCGAGATGATCGCGCCGGTCTTCGCCTTCCATGCAGCGGTCGGTAACGCCAGGCTGTGAGTCTCCTTCTCGTCGAAAAAATCCACGGCGGGGTGCGTTATCTGCAGCCGGTCGCGATAAAGACTCACCTTGCCGCTGAACGCCACCGTCTGACCGCGCTCAAATGCCTTTGCCCAGTACTGCAGTCCCCGAAACCAAACTCCCTGCAGCGACCCCGTCCCATCCTGAATCGCAACCTCGAAGCGCTGCGCGCTCGGACCGCCCCCCACAATCCGAAACGCCATCACTTTTCCCACCACCGTGATCTCCTGATCCGAAAGCGCCAGATCCCGGATGGGAACAATTCGACTCCGATCCAGATAGCGGCGCGGCAGGGTGTAGAGCAGATCTTCGAGTGTGCGGATTCCGACCCGCTCCAGCTGCCGACCCCGGTTGGGTCCCACGCCGGGGACATACTGGATCGGCGTCTCGAGGCTGCCGTGAGGAATCTGCCGTTGCCGGCTCTGCGAACGGCTCTTCGATTCCTTCACCGCGGTATTATTGTCGGCGCACACGATAGGTCAGAAGAACCTCTTGATCCGCCGGTACCTTCACTTTGAACTCCGCCGTATAGGCGTTCTTCTTCTCAAACGGCAGCGAAGCGTCGAGGATCGTCCAATCTCCCCACAGCCGCTCCGTCACGACGACTTCCACCCCCTCCTTCTTGTGATTGCGCAGCTTGATGTGGATCGTCTCTTCGCGCACCCGATCGGAAATCCGCTTGGTGTCGGCAATCTCCCGCTCCGCCCCAAGATCGAACGCCGATCCCACCACCAATCGGACTTCTTCATCTTTCGGCGTATGGTCTATCATGTCTTCGCCGACGAATTCCAGCGATCCGTCATCATCCTTCTGATACACGCGCACTTTGCCCGCCGGCAGCGGAATCCCCAATCCCTCCGCCTTGCCGTTCTTGAAGACCAAATTGACCATCACCTTCTCGGGATTCTTCGCCGCATCGTAGATGTATTCTCTCAGCGCCTTGACTTCCGCGGTCGGGAACAGGCTGATCTGTTTGGTCTGGCGGTCCTTCAGAGTGGTCGGCTGATCGAGCGTATAAAGATGATATTCGAAGAACGCCTTCTCCTCGAATTTGGGCGCCGCCTGAGTGGCTTTCATCATATATTCCGGGTAGGCTCCGCGCCCCCCGTCAAACGGTCCTTGAGGCTGGAGGATGCGCACGTCCCCCGCCACCAGCTTCAACTTGGCGTTCTCATAACCTGCGCCGGAGTGGTTCTCGATGGATACCCACGAGGACAATTCCAACTTCTCCGTCTTCTCGCCGGTCACCGCCACGTATTCCGCGTGCCAGTTCATTCCTCCGGTCAGATAGCTGAGTTCCGCGTCCCGCTTGCCGGCGCGCTCGCCGTACAGCGTCCAGACCAGAGTGGGGCGGGTGCGCAATCCGCCAGGCAAATCGCCGAACCTCACGTCGCGTACGGCGTCGGGCGAAACCATCTGCACCCGACCGTCCTCAGAGCGAAGGATGAGCTGCGACCCGGATGTGGAAAGCAGCGTCCCTTCGAACATCTCCCCCGGCTCCGTGAAGACCTGGATCTTCTGATCGAGGTACCTCTCCAGCAGACGTTCGCGGGAAACCAAATCGTACTCAAAGTTCTGCTCATAAATGGCGGCTCCCTCCAATTTCAGATGCACCGACGTGGGATCCATCTGAGCTGCGACATCCGCCGCTTCGTAGGTGAACGCGCCCTTCTTGACATCTATTGAGCGCACTTCTTTCACCAGACCGAGATTTTGGTTATAAACCGTGATGGTGACTTGAGACGCCGCGACCGCCGTCATGCCTACTACACCCGCTATAATTGTCATCGTTTTCATTTTCATCCCCTTCGACAGGTTTTCTTTATGAACAACCCGTCACTGCTTTATGGTTCCCGCCTGCAGAATCCCGCCGGATTTGTCTTCAATGATGAATAGGATCAATTCTCTGCGGACGCTGCACAAATCGTCGCCGTGCCCCCGCTGAGATCAGGATGCCCAGCACACAATTCAAGATGCAAATTCTCCCGTTGCTCGATAAATCCTCCTTTTTATAAAAACTCCCACCGAATTCAGGCAACCTCTTTCTTTGAATGTTCCACTGCATCTTCGACGCTGTCGAAAATCTCGAAGATGCCGTTCAAACGGGTGATCTGCAGCACGGCGCGCACTTTGTCGGATAGATGCGCCAGCCGGATGGAACCTCCCCGATCTTGTATCGCCCGGTGAGCGGCGATGAGGATCCCCAGCCCGGTCGAAGAGAGCCCGATGACTCTGGACAGATCCAGGACGAACCATTTCTTCCCCTTCTTCAACTCTTCGTCCAATTTATCGTGAAACAGGTGGGAATCCGCTTCGTACATCAACCTGCCGGAAACTTCAAACAAAGCCCCGTCGTTGATCTCTTGAACACTCAGATTCATACCCTTCATGTTGAACCTCCCGCAGCGGTCTGGAAAAACCAGAGAATTGTGCTGATTTACCTCGTTTTCCTGCCGAATAGATCGCGGAAGAAGCGGTGAATGCTGTGCGGAAAGCCTCCCTTGCGCAGCAGGATGCAGTCGCCGCGGACGACTTCCACGTTCAGCTCCCCGCAAAGCCTGCGGACTTCCGCCGTATCCGATCCGCCCTGCAGCCAGACGTGGGTGACGTTATGGCGGGAACATTCTTTCACCGCCTGCAATGCTCCTTCCTCGCGAGTCAGGATGACAGCGGATTTCGCCGTCTCCGGAAGTTCCCGCAGTGAAGTGAAAACGATGTTGCCCGCCGCTGCCCCACCTTTCGGGTTGACGGCATAGCAGCGGATCCCCGCCTTCAGCAACTCTTTGAACGCAAAAGCGCCGAATCCCCTCCCCCGAGATGATACTCCGAATATGGCGATGGGTTGCAATTCGTAAAATTGATCAGCGGTCATTATAGCCCTTCACTATTTCAGAATCACCACCTTCTTCACTTCCGCCCTCTGCTTCGTCTTTAACTGAAGTAAATAAATCCC
Organism: uncultured bacterium; assembly: GCA_964623265.1. Taxonomy (GTDB): domain Bacteria; phylum Electryoneota; class B3-LCP; order B3-LCP; family B3-LCP; genus CAZUTK01. Next base: position 7,299 of record CAZUTK010000023.1, read on the forward strand.
CGAGACCAGACCGGACGCATCCCAGGAAATTTGATGCAACCCGACGGAATAATCACCCTCCTGAACCGTCGCCACTCTCTTCCCGCTCACGTCGAACACCTCCAGAGTCACGGGACCCGCTGCAGCGAGCTCAAAGCGGATATTCGTCTGCGGGTTGAACGGGTTGGGATATGCCCCCACCAACCGATCCTCTGCAGGCATAAATGCCGGCGTCTCCGCTTCCACGCCGACGGCGTCGCTGCCCAGAGCCCGGATGTAGAAATCGTACTGCGCATCGTAAACCGTGTTGCCGTTGTAGTCGAAGAAGTGCCCCTGCCCGAAATGTTCGTAATCCGCCAGCAGATTCGGACCGCCGCCCGGTTGCGTCATCTCCAGCCAGACCCAGAAGGGGGCATTGCGGTATAACATCTGCGGGATCGTTTCCGGAATGGTCACGATCTTCCAGTTGGGGTAGACTTCGCCGGCGTTGACCGTCACGTTCATAGTGCCCAGCTCCGGACCCGGCGCCTGCGGCGTGCCGGTGTCGTAAAAGTGCAGGGTGAAACTGCCGGTTTCCACGAAAAAGAACCGCATCCATCCCCAGCCTTGTGGGCTATCCTGCACAAATCTCACCAGCGGCCCATTGCCCTGATAGTAATGCAGGGAAAGCAAATTGGGCTGATAGGAATAGCCGCGAGCGTCATACCCGTATTCCGTCGTCCACTCGCCCTGGGGGAAAATATCAATCAATCCCGCTTTGCTGGTGTCGTTCGCCGGATTCTGATCCCCATTCATCTGCGTGTAGGAATCCACGAAAATCGCACTGCCCGGCGCCGCGCTGAACGATATCGCCACGGTGGAATCATGCTCGCCCGGCAAACTCCACAGCGGCGTCGAACCCACCGGATGCGTTGTGCCGTTCGTGCGCCAGAACGCGTAAAAGCTGTTCGGATTGATGCCGAAATTGCGCACAGTCACCGTTCCCGCGAAACCCGCCACTGCGGGGAACGGGATGTGAATCTCCTTGATCCCCACATCGTTGGGCGGCAGCGCATTGACGAACACCTCGACATCGTCAATGAACAAGCCCTGACCGTTGCCGGAAGTGTGATCCCCATCCGTGATAGCGCGCCACCGCAACCGGATGGTCTGTCCGGCGTACCCGCTGAGATTCATATCCATATTGCCGTTGTAGGGCAGTCCGGGAACCATCTGAGCCCAGCCCGGATAACCGGCGCCGCCGCGCGCATAATCGTAAAACAAAGTATCCCAGACTACCCCATCCTCGCTGGCTTCCACGAAGTAATAATCCCGCAGGGAATTCGACCCGGGGTGAGTGGAATCCGGCATATCGCAGCGCACCCAATAGCGGAATTTCGTCGTGTACCCCGAAGGAATGGAGATCGGAGGCGAGATCAAGGCATCGTTGATGTAGAAATGATCGTCATCCACTCGCATCGCATGCGATGCGGAATGGTAACTGGCCGTGCTCCACTCCCACCAATCGCCGAAAGGCGGCCCGACGTCGAAGGTCAAGGGTCCCGGAAATTCCGCTCCGTCGGCGTTGTTCCAGAGGAGCGTATCCCTTCCGCTGCGCACCAGGATGTCGTCCACGAAGAAACCGGTGATCTCCGGATGCCCCTGGGAGCTGACGGCGCGATCCGAACAGAGAGCCCAGCGGATCTTCACATTGGGAACTTGATACGCGCTGAGGTCGAACGTCGCCGGCTGCCAGCCTCCCGATGAATCCGCCCAGCCCGGAATCCCCGCGCCGAATCCCCAGACGCTGCCGAAAGAAGACAGGCTGGTGCAGGTGTATCCTGGCGATATCGGTTGCAACACCTGCCAGGTTCCCCCGTTGTTCGTCGAAATCCAGACGTTGCAGCCGTCCCAGCCGTTGTAGGGCGGAGGCGGAGGCGACGTCGTCGTGCTCTCCATCGCCCAGCGGACTCGGAACGTCAATTGCGGGCTGGACGCCCCCTGCAGATTCAGAGTCGGCGTCACCAAATACTGCAGCCAGAGGTTGTAATACCCCATCCAGAGAGAATCGCCGCACCACCAGGAATTGCCGGACCAGGCATTGAAGGGATCGGGATGCCATTGCGGTCCCACATCCGTCAAATCCGCAGTCTCCCAGGCGGTCGGCTGAACTTCGAAGTTCTCGAAGAAAATGGTGGAATCCTGATCCACCCCATCGCTTGACGCGGCGATGAAGGGATTGGCGATTGCTTGCGCTCGAGAGATTGCGGATGCAGGATCGCATCTCATAGGAGCATTCCGATCCGCCGCCTGCATCGTCGCTACGCCGACGAAAAAAACGATCGCGGCGGCGCTGATTTGCGATGGCTTCATATTCGCTCCCGATTGGACGGATGAAAGCTGCCTTATTTCAAGAGGATGACTTCTCGAACCTGCGCGCCCCAGTCCGTTTCCAACTGCAGCCAATAAATGCCGGAAGATAGACCTCCGGCATCCCACATCCAGCGATGTTCCCCCGCGGTGAAAATCCGCCGTTCCACGCCGCGCAGAGAACGCCCTGAAACGTCGAAGACCCGCAGTCGCGCCTCCCCAGCCGCCGGCAGAGTGAAATGAATGACGGTCTGCGGGTTGAACGGATTGGGATGCACCGCCGTGATCTGAAATCCCCGCGGCGCCTGCGTCGAAAGCTCAGGCGAAACCCCGGCCAGAACCGCCTGAATCGCCCGCCAGACGTCGTAGATCCCCCAGCCGTTCAGAGTGTCCTGGTTGTGCGCCTGCGTGCCGGTGGATTTCAAGAATGCGTGCACCTGCATCGGAGTCAATTCCGGATCCGCCTGCAAGAGAAGCGCGCAGGCGCCCGCCGTGATCGGCGTCGAAAAGGACGTCCCGCTGGCGACCGTGTATCCCTCTGGGTTGACCGAAGATGCCGTGGTGACGGCGTTGCCCATCGCCATCAGATCCGGCTTGATCCGCCCGTCGTAGGTCGGTCCCAGGGAAGAGAAAGAAGAACGCGTCGAATCCGCGTTCACCGACCCGATCGCCAGCACGCTGTCGCCGTCCGACGGCGGTCCCATCTTGTTGTTTGGATAGGGGTAGTTCCCCCGATTGCCCGCCGAATTCAACACCACGATCCCGCGCGCTACGGCGTTGTCCGCCGCGATGGTGATCACTGTGGTGTTGCCGTCCAGTTCTTCGTATGTGTGCAGGGAAGGATAAGATAGCGAGCTGGTGGCGATGACGCAGCCCAGGGAATCCAGCCATTCGATGCCCGCCGCCCAGTTGTCCTCCTCGATGGGGAGCTCGTATTCGGTGTTCTCCGTCTTCGCCAACGCGACCGAGATCCCGTATGCCGCGCCGATCAAATATCCGGGATCATAGCCCGCCAGGCAGGAGAGCGTCTTGGTGCCGTGCGAACCTTCCCCCATCTGACCCGGGTCGTTCGCCACGCTCGTATCCCCGTTGACGAAATCCCAGGTCGCGACGATGTCCAGCGTTTCGAAACAGCGATGTTCCAGCAGATTCCAGCCGGCATCCAGCATCCCCACCAGCACTCCCCGACCGTCGTATCCTGCGTCATGAGCCGGCGGAAAGTTTTCCAGCGCATTCTGCGCGTACGAATCGCCGTAATTCAGCGTGTCCGCAGCCTGCAGGAAGCGCGTAGGGCGGTTTACCGCGTCCGGAATCGCCTCTATGTCGCGCGCAAAGCGCCGCACCGGCGTTATCTTCAACACGAAGGGGAGCTTTTCGACCAGCTCCCTCTGCCCTGCATCGAAAGCGTAACTCGCCGCGTTGATACACCGCACCACGGCGTGCGGCTCCAATCCGGTCACCGCTTCTATCTCCTGGAGATAGTCGTTGCAAACGGGCAGGTCATGCTCCCCCAATAAACTCGCTTCCGAACGCATCTTCCGCAGCCGATCGCGGGTGGCAGGCGAAAGACGCGTCTCTTCCCGGGCAAGCGCCGCATGGATTTCCTCCGGGGTTGTGAAGCCCCTGTCCCGAAAGTACACCCAGTATCGTGGCTGGCAGAAACTTTCGGCGCTGATTGAAATGCACATCAACGCCGCGCAAGCCCCTAAGATTCTGAAATTCAAAGCCGTCTCGATCGTGAAATATGTCTGTTCCGCATTGAAAAAGATAGGAAAAATTCGCATCAAACGCAAGCGGAATTCAGCCTTTTGACGAATTTCACTTGCTATTCTAAGGAAAAATCGCTATACTAAAAGCATCAGCACTCTGCAGACTCTGTTTCACGATTCAGGAGGCAAAATATGGCTGATCCCAAGCACCTTCCCCCGCAGCCGATGCCGCAGGGACCCAGAATCAACATCGCTATAGATGAGAACATCGGTGATGGCATCTACGCCAATCTGGTCATGATCGCTCACACCGCCGCCGAATTCGTCCTCGATTTCGCTCGGGTTATGCCCGGAGTGCCCAAGACCAAAGTGCAATCGCGCATCATCATGGCGCCTCAACATCTGAAGGGTTTCGCTAAGGCTTTGCAGGAAAATCTGGAACGCTACGAGAGTCGTTTCGGAGAGATCAAACTGGAAGGGATTCCGTCGGAAAAAGGCTTTGGTTTCAAGAGCGGCGCGGAACACGAGTGAAAAAACCGCAGATTCAGCGTCTTTTCGACCCTTCTGCTATCTATGAAAAAATACCGATGCGATCTGAAGCAACAGACACGTATACACCCCCACGATCAGATCGTCCGCCATAATCCCCCACCCTCCGGGTAATTTCTGCGACCTGTGCGCCGGAAACGGTTTCCAGATATCCAGCGCCCGAAAAATCAGAAAAGACGCCGCGAAGTAACCAAACGTCCTGGGAACCAAGACGAGCGCCGCCCATTGTCCGACAACCTCGTCGAAGGTCGCCTGGCGAGGATCGTGCCCGTACTCCGCTTCCATCTGCGAGCAGATCGGCACGCCCGCGAAGAAGGCGGCTCCCACCAGAACAATCTGCTGCCAGCCGGAAAGCGGCGGAAGGAGCAGCCAGAAGGCAAGCCCCACAACGCTGCCGAACGTCCCGGGCGCCAACGGAATGTAGCCCGTCCCCAGCCCGCTGCCGATCAAGCGCAGGAGAAACTTCAAGCGACGCACCCCGCTATCCGCCTCGCCGTCTTCACGAAATCCCCCCGGAATCCTGCAGACTCGGACGGCTCTTCGACAGATACAGGGCTCCCGAAACAACCGCCAGGATCACGCAAATGAAGATCAACGCCTTCACCGTGAAGACCAGCACTTGATCCCCAGGGTAAAACGGACGAATTTCCGGAATGAAGCGCGCGATCTGGCGGAAATTGAGGAAGATGAGGGTAGTGATGATGGTGATGAGTTGTGCGGTGGTCTTGGCTTTTCCCCATAAACTGGTTTCCACCGGAGCGCTGCGGTGGATCGCCCAGATGCGCAGCACCGTGATGCCGATCTCGCGAACCGCGATGATGCTCACCGATAAAGCCATGAAGACGAAGACGTGTGCAAATTCACGGCGCAGAGCGATGGCGGTGAAAACCGTCAAGGTCAACAGCTTGTCCGCCAGCGGGTCGGCGAATTTGCCGAACGAGGTCACCTGGCGGCGGCGGCGGGCGATGCGCCCGTCCAGATGGTCCGTCACCGCCGCCAAGATAAACAGAACCGTCCCGGCAAGCTGCAGCGTCCAGGGATCCGAAAGGATTAACCACAGAATCACCGGAACCAGACCGAATCTCAAGCCCGTCAGAAAATTGGGCAGATTCAGCCAGTCCCTTTTGTTCTCGCCGACCTCAGGCATAATGACCGCCCGCCGCACCGTCGAGCTGCGGACTATTTGCTCGCCTCGCAATTGCGCAGGATCTCTTCCCATTTGTAATCCACCTCCGCCTGCAATTCATCAATGACATGGCGGTTTTCAGGACGAAAGAGATGCCGGAAACGACCCTGCGGCTTCAGAAACTCCTCCACCGGCAGCTTCTGTTTGGGTTTGTAATTCAACTTCCACTTGCCGTGATCCACTTCGTACGCCGGCCAGAAGCAGGTGTCCGCCGCCAGACGGGAAATGTCAATGGTCTTCTCGGCGTCGTATTTCCAGCCGGGGACACAGGGCGCCAGCACGTTGATGAACGCCGGTCCCTCCACTTCAAAGGCGCGTTCGAACTTGCGCGACAAATCCTTCCAGTTGTTGGTCGTCGCCTGCGCCACATAGGGAATGTGGTGAGCGATCATGATC
>CAZUTK010000023.1:13599-38172 GCA_964623265.1 uncultured bacterium
TGTCGTAGCAAACGTACACCATATTGTGACCGCGCTCCATCGCTCCGGAAAGAGACTGGATGCCGATATCGTAGGTTCCGCCGTCCCCGCCGAACGCGATGAACTTGAAGTTGTCCTGAATCTTGCCGCGTTTCTTCAAAACGCGATACGCCGTCTCCACACCGGATACCGTCGCCGCTACATTTTCGAAGGCGTTGTGAATGAAACTGCACTTCCAAGCGGTGTAAGGATAAATCGTAGTGGATACTTCCAAACACCCTGTCGCCGCGCCCACCACCAGATGGTCCGACGTCATGCGCAGTCCCAGTCGCACCATATTCGGGATGCCGCAGCCCGGACAGAGACGATGACCGCCCGACAGCCTCTCGGGCACCATTGCCAGGTCTTTTAGCTTAGCCATTGTATCTCCAGTATGATTAGACGATCGAAGGAACTCCGTCTTCCTTCAAATTCAGATAACCGATGCGACGCTTGGGCCGCCCCTTGACGATCGTATCTTTCAGATCATCGTAAACGGTGGCGATATGCTCCGGATCAATCGGTTTGCCGCCCAGACCATAAATGTAGTTGCTCAGGATCGGAACCGGATGCTGGCCGTAAAGCGCCGCTCTCACATCAATGTGCACCGGTCCGCCGTCGCCGCCGTAGGCGATGGAGCGATCCAGCACCGCGCAGGCTTTAACCCCCTTCAGCACGCGCGCGACTTCTTCGTATGGGAAAGGACGGAAACTGCGGATCTTGATCATGCCGGCGGCGATGCCGCGCCGGCGCAGGTCATTGACGACCAGACGCGCCGCGCCCGCCGTCGAACCTAGCACGACCACCGCCATCTCGGCGTCGTCCATCCGGTAGGCTTCCAGAAATCCGTAACAGCAATCCCCCCCGAAGGTCTTCTGGAATTCCTTTCCGACTTCCAGGATCACCTTCGGCGAAGCGTTCATCCCGTCCAATTGCGAGACCTTATGCTCGAAGTAGAAATCGGAGAAATCCATCGCTCCTAACGTGATGGGGTGCGCGGGATCCAGCAGCGTATAACGAGGTTTGTATTCACCGACGAATTTTTTCACCGGCGCGTCATCGTACACCTGCACCGTCTCGATGCCGTGGCTGATGATGAAGCCGTCCAGCGTTACCATCACCGGCGTCAGCACCTCCGGATGCTCCGCGATGCGAACCGCCTGCAGTGTATTCTCGTACGCCTCCTGGGCATTTTCGCTGAAAAGTTGAATCCAGCCGGAATCGCGCGCGCCCATCGTATCGGAATGATCCCCTTGAATGTTGATCGGCCCCGATAAAGCGCGGTTGATGACCGGCATGACGATGGGAAGACGGTAGCCCGATGCGATGTATAAAATTTCCCACATCAACGCCAATCCGCAGGCGGATGTGGCGGTCATGGAACGGGCTCCCGCCGCCTGCGCACCGACCGTGGCGGACATAGCGGAATGCTCCGATTCCACCAAGACCAGTTCGCTGTCCACCAAGCCGTCCGCCACGTAATCCGCGAATTTCTGCATCAACGAGGTTTGCGGCGTGATGGGGTACGCCGCGACCACGTCCGGGTTGATCTGCTTCATCGCGTAGGCTACGGCGTCGTTTCCCGTCAGAGCAAGTAGTTCAGGCATTTGTATGATCCTCGAAGTAAAATTATTTCTTCTCCATGGTGATGGCTTTTTCCGGTTTGGTGGGGCATTCGTGCGAACAGATGGCGCATCCCTTGCAGTGGTCGTAATCTATTCCCACGACTTCGCCGTTTTCCACCAGAATGGCGCTGTCCGGGCAGTAGACCCAGCAGAAGAGGCATTGAATGCAGATGTCCGCATGGAACACCGGCTTGAAGGCGCTCCATCCGCCTGTATTGTAATGCTCCGCCGTGCCGGCTTCTTCGATCACGCCGGCTAACGGCAAATCCTTGTATTTGCCTTCCAGATATTTCTTCATTCCGCCTTTACCTCCTTGGAAGCGTCCAAGATCGCTTGAACGTTTCCCTGTATGATTTCATCCTTGAACTTCCCCTTGAACTTCATCCTAAAATCGTCGGCGACCGCCTGAGGAGACAGCAGCTTGGTGATGCCGACGATGGCTCCGATCATCGGCGTGTTGGGGATCGCCTTCCCGATGTTGCGCAGCGATATGCCGGTAGCGTCCACGGTGTAAATCCGGCGGCCCTTCAGGTTCATCTTCTGCCGGATGGCGGACGGCGGTTCCTCCGTGTTGACGAGCAGGATTCCGTCCTCCTTCAGCCCTTCCGTTACATCCACGATGCCGATCAAGGTCGGATCCAGAACGATGACCACATCAGGATGATTGATCTGCGAGTGGTGCATGATCCGCTCGTCGGATATACGTGTGAATGCCTTGACTGGAGCTCCCTGCCGCTCGCTGCCGTACTCCGGGAAAGCCTGAATGAACTTCCCCAGCGACATAGCGGACTCCGCCAGCACCTTGGAAGCCGTCACCGCTCCCTGTCCACCACGACCGTGCCAGCGGATCTCCAGCATGCGCGAGTCATTTTTGTTCATCTCTTGTTCCTCGATCTATGTAAGTTGCGGATTGAACTTTCTGAACTACAATGGATCACACTCGATATAAATAGCAATGGGCGCCCGCAACGCTTTCTTCACATCTCCCCCCGCCCCTCCAGCGCCCTCGTCAACGTCGCCTCATCGGCGAATTCCAAATCCGAACCGACCGGTACTCCGCGCGCGATGCGGGTTACTTTCACGCCAGTGGGCTTCAGCATCTGCGCCACCAGCAGAGCCGTCGTCTCCCCCTCCGTGGTGGGATTGGTCGCCACAATCACTTCCCGAACCCCTTCGGCTTTCACCCGTTCCACCAACTCCGACAGCCGCAGATCCCCGCTTTCCTGATGGTCCAGCGGCGAAAGCACTCCGCCCAATACATGATACAGACCCCGATAAGCGCCGGACTTTTCCAGCGGCAAAATGTCCGACGCCTGTTCGACGACGCAGAGGATGCCTGCATCGCGCTTGGGATCGGAACAAATGGGACAATCGGCGCCTTCCGCGATATTAAAACAGCGCGGACAGACAGTCAGCCGATCCTTCACCGCCAGAATCGCTTCCGCCAGCCTCTGCGAACGTGTGCGGGGTTCCTTCAAAAGATGAAGCGCCATTCGCTGAGCAGACTTCTTGCCCACGCCGGGCAGCTTCGCCAGCTCGTCAATCAAACATTGCAGGGTTGGAGGAATCGCTGTCATCACCTGATCCGTCACATCCCCGGAAGTTTGAATCCGCCCGGCAAACCGCCCATCAATCCGCCGGCGACCGATTGCATCTTCTCTTCCGCCGCGTCCCGGGCTTTCTGCAGCGCCTGGTTCACCGCCGCCACGATGAGATCTTCCAGCATCTCCGCGTCCTGCGGATCTATCACATCCGGATCAATCTTGATCTCGATGATCTCCTGCTTCCCCGTCGCCTTCACGGTGACGACCCCGCCGCCGGAACTGGCTTCCACGATCAGGCTGCCCAGCTCTTCCTGCGCGCGAGCCATATCCTCCTGCAGCTTCTGCGCCTGCCGAAAAAGTCCCGCCATCCCGGATTTCTTCATGATTCTCTCCATGGCTGAAACATCGCTCTCAGGAAATCCGCGTAGCGCCCAACGTGCGGACAAGCTCCTGATCCAGCGGATCGGAAGCTTCCTGAGATTCCACACTATGATCCGCCTTGTGCTCCTCATGCCGCTCGAAGCGGAACCTCACCGGCTTGCCGAACGTCAGGGTCATCCCTTCGTCGAAACCGCCGGTTACCGCCACCTTCTGCAGGCGCTCCAGCTGCAGATCGTGGAGATCCGATCCAAAACTGACCACGAGCACTTCTTCCTCCAGCCGCACCGGCCGCGCCAAGCGCAATTGGCAAGCTAAAGACGACCGCCCGTTGCAGATGCGATCCACCAGCTCCGACCAGTGCGCCCGGATCGCTTCGAAATCCAGCGGGAAAACGCCGCCGGCTGACGGCTGAACAGCGAATTCTTCCGCCGGTTTTTCCGCGATTCTCAAAACCTGCGCCGACGAAGCATCCGGATACTTTCGTTCCGGCGGCGCCGCCGACGCGGGCGCTCCCGTTTGCCGCGCACCGGAAGGCGGTGCTTCCCCCCGCAGCTGTTTCAATAGCTCCTCGATCTGCACCGTGCGTTCCAGCGTCGCCAAACGCAACAGCGTCAGTTCCAGCTTCAACTTCGGCTGCGGGTGCAGCCGTATATCCGTGAATGCATCCTGGAGAATCGCCGAGATGCGCAGCAAATCGTTGATGTCGAACCGCTTCGCTTCCTCTTCATAACGCTTGCGCACCTCCACCGGTGCTTCTATAGAGGATGCGGTAACCGGTTCCCGAGCTTTTATGAAATTTAAAAAATGATCGCTTAAACCCCGAATGAATTCCCGCGGGCTGTACCCCTGCTCGTCCAGCTCCGCCACTATAGAAAAGACATCCGCCGTATTTCGTCGGAAGACCAGATCGGACGCCTTGAAAAAGAGATCTTCCGGCACAATTCCCAGCGCCGTCCGCACCTGCTCCGCAGTGATTCCTTCCGGAGCAAACGTCGCCATCTGATCTAATAAGCTCTGAGCGTCCCGCATCGCTCCATCCGCGCGCCGAGCCAGCAGCTCCAGCGCCGCATCCTCCGCCCGGATCCCCTCCCGATCGCAGATATGCCGCAGATGAGCCTGAATCTCACGGGTCGAAAGACGCCGGAAATCAAAGCGCTGACAGCGGGACAGGATGGTCGCCGGCACGCGATTGATCTCCGTCGTCGCAAAGATGAAGACCGCATGCTCCGGAGGCTCTTCCAGCGTCTTCAGCAACGCGTTGAACGCCTCGATCGTGAGCATATGCACTTCATCTATGATGTAAATCCGCTTCCGGCTCGATACCGGGTTAAATCGGATGTTCTCCCGAAGGTTGCGGATCTCCCCCACTCCGCGGTTGGAGGCGCCGTCTATCTCCAGCGCATCCAGCGATCGTCCCTCCGAAATCTCCTGGCAGTGCAGGCAGTCGTTGCAAGGATCCGCGGTGGGACCTTTCTCGCAATTGATCGCCTTCGCCAGCAAGCGCGCGGTCGTCGTCTTGCCGATGCCGCGGGGTCCTGAAAAAATATAGGCGTGAGCCACCCTGCCGGCTTTCAACGCGTTCTGCAGAGTCCGCGTGACGCCGCTCTGTCCTACGACTTCGGCGAAGATTCGGGGGCGCCACTTACGTGCTGTGACCAGGAAGGACAAAAGAATACCTCACGATTTGAACTTCTCGCCCGAAGCGGCATGCTCTCGCTGTGAGGCTTCACCCCCGCAAGGTACCGCGACGAGCGATCGGAGGCGGCGACTGATACTTATTTCATATGGCTGTGCCCCACCCTCGAACACCCGCTGTCGCTTCACCGCGAAGCCGCCGATTCCAGCCAAGCTTCCCCACGGCACATGAAACGTTCGCTGACCGCTGCTCCCTTCCGGGCCTGACGGGGTTGGGCGAGGCTTCATTGCGTGGGACTTGACCTTCAACATCACGTGCTTCCCGGATCCGGAAGCAAAGCGCTCTCGCAGTGGGTATTCAGCCCCGCTATAGCGGATTTCGGGCTACAGGGCACCGCTAACTCCCCGCCTAGCACAGCCAACCTATATTCCCGCGTGGAGCTGAGCGGGCTCGAACCGCCGACCTATACGTTGCGAACGTATCGCTCTCCCAGTTGAGCTACAGCCCCATTAAAAAGATAGGATTTAAAAGATAACAAATACGATGTAAAAAGTCAACCTCTTTGCCCTCTAATTCTCGAAACTGCAGCCCAAGTTCCTTGCGCCCTTCTCCTTCCCCTGGGCGGCGATATTTCGCCGCTCCCGTCGGCTAATGCGGCTTTTTCTGCCCTTTCTCTTTTCGCCCGATTCTAAGATGTTTCCGCCGAAATCCGGCTTCTCTTCGAATATTTCAATCAAATCCAGATCCAACTTCTTCCCGCGCCTCCGGGCTGTAATTCCGGCATTCTGTTTGCATTAACGGCTGTATCATTCAAACAAAAGGCTCGGTAAACTATGGCAGAAACCATTTTTGAACGTCGCGCCGCCGCCGAAGATCACTACCGCCGCGGATTGCAACTCAAACAGGAAGGCTTCCTGCTGGAAGCGGAACAGGAGTTCCGCCAGTCGCTGGAAGAAGATCCCGCTTTTTTCGACCCCCTGCTGGAACTGCTGGTGGATCAGGAAGAGACCGGAGTTTCCGAAGACATCCGCACCGACGAGCTCCTTCGTCGAGCGGACCAGAAATACCGCCTCGGTATGGCTCTCCTGAAACACGGCAGAGCCGAAAAAGCCGTCCGCCACTTGAAAGCCGCTTGTTTGGCGGAAAATACCAACGCCAAATATCATTGCGGTTACGGAGAAGCCCTCCTGGCGGTCGGTCGCCTCGATGACGCAAGGGAAACTCTGCGCTACGCCGCCGAAGCCCACGGCGGATCGCACCCGAGAAAATACCGGGCGCGCGCGCATATGCTTTTGGGCGAGCTGTACCTCAAGGACGGTAAAATCAGCCGAGCCCGGCGCAGACTGCTGATGGCATACGCCCAGGATCCTAAAAATGATGAAATCATGGTGCTTCTGAAACAGACCCGCGTCGGTTGGTTCAGGAGAATATTCGTTCTCCCCCGAATGCTGTCTGCTGCGCAAAAGCGCAAATCGAATTGGTGAAAAAACTCAAAATGGGCTCCGTCCATCTCCAATGCAAAAGCCCGCGGCGGTCTTCCATCCGCTGCGGGCTTCCCGCGTCTTTTGCGAATCTTAATTGTTGATGACCGACAACAACAGCAATTTCCGGTTGAGCTGTTGCCTTTCCAGAGCGGCGAAACGTACCTCTGCGGCGAACTCATCCCGCATCGCTCGATACAAATCGCGGGCTTTCGAATATTGCGCCGGCTTCGCCCACACCAGATAATCCATCGTCTGATCCGTGGCGATATTCTCCTTCGTCCGGTTCGCCACACTGCTCAGCACATCCGAAACCGCATCCTGAATGGTCTCCAGCTGCGACTTATCGAAACTTCCGGTGATATTGAAGATGATCTTGTACTGCACGCCGCGCTGCAAGTCCTCTTTCCAATAAGCATTGATGCGCGAAAGCACCTTGTCAATCGCGTCGTGAATGGCTTCTTCGGTCACGATTTCATCGGATGCCGGCCGCTCGTAGGAATAGCCGGTCTCCGTCCCCAGCAGCCGAGCCGTGGTGGTTTCAAACGCGCGCACCGATACCGATGCCTTCTTGTTCTCCGTGGAACCCACATAGCGGCTGTCTATGGTGACTGAGTATGTGATGTAAACATCCGAACCGATCGCCAGAGCGATCTTGTAGGACAAGTCCTCCCCGACCCCCTTGATCAACTGCATGGTCTCGCCGTAGTTGTTCAGGAAATCCTGCTGTTCGGGAACGATGACCTCGTACCGGCGGGCGGTCAAATAGGATTCGATCACTCGCGCCGCCTGCTTCACCGCCGGCTTCTGCTGAATCTCTTCCAGAGGATTGCCCCCCTTGGGCACCTCCGGGATCACCAGCAGCTGAGGATTGCCCAATTCCGCCGTCAGATCCGCCGTCGCCATCATCACCCCCTTGGCGATCAAGTCTTCCCTAATCTGACCCACATTCACCCGGAAGGTCTTCTCGATCTTCAATTGCTTGCCGTCAGGAGTCTTCACTCGCTGGGAGTACTCCTCCGATTCCCAGGCGATATATTTCATAATGTTGCTCGAGCTAAAAAACTGCTCCTCGATCAATGCGAAACGCTGCTTCTCTTCCGGCGTAGTCAGCAAGGGGTCAGTCCCCATATAAAGCACGAAATAGACGGCGCTCTTGCGAGCGTCGTCCAGAGCGTTCATCTCCTGCTGCTTCTTGCTGCCGCTCCCGATGCCCGCCGCCCGAATCATCCACTCCGTGGGTGAATACGATTCAATGAAGCTGGCTTGCTTTAATTGCGGCAGATTGCTCCCCTGATCCGCCGCCGATGCCTGTGGCAGGCTCCAGGCGGATAACAGCATCACACAGATTGAAATGAGTAGGATAACACGCATACTTCCTCCGAGCAAAGTGAGGATGGAATCTTTCCGAAATCGTACTTGCAGCTCCGGATCCCGATTTTTCGTTAACCTGAAGCTATTTCTCGAAAGGTGATCTTGACCGGAACGATGCAGTCTATCTAAACCCTCGCTAAAAATCCAGCGCCCCGCGAGCGATCTTCATCGGGTCATATCCCAGCGACGGCAGCGACCAGGTCAGAAACAGCTGAAACCCGAGACCGCCGAACTTCAATTCCGGCAGATCCGAATAACCGGATACGTCATATTCCGTATCATTTTCTTTGTAGGTCCAATCCGACGTCGGCCCGAAGGCGTGATAACCGATGCCGGCTCCGAGATTCCAATCATATCCCAGTGCCACCTCCAGATTGCCGTTGAAGATCAGTCCGAGATTCGAAGCGCTCCATTCGTAGTCCACATCGGACACCGTCGTGGTGAAGGTGTAATCCACATAAGCCAATAGCGCTTCCAGTCCGATATGCAGACGGTTCACGTAGAACTTCTTCCCCAGACCGCCCCCGATGCCCCAGTACAGCCCTCCGCCGGCGTCCTCCCCGAACACTTTCGCCCCGGAAATCGCACCGCCTCCAATCTCGCCGTAAACCGAAGCGAAGAACTGCGAAATCTTCGTCGTGCGGGCGAGATTGTAGCTGAACCACAACTGCCCCGCATAAAGACTGCTGCTCGCGTCCGATTCAAAGTAGAGGTTCGCGTAGTTCATATTTTTATCGGCGCCGATCGGCACGATCGCGAACCGAAACGAAAGATCAATCGGCAGGCGAGGGTGTTCCTGCGCCAGCATCCCCCGCTCATAGTCGCCGCCGATCACCGTGCGGGCGCGGGAATCCGCTTTCCCGGCTGTGTTGTCGGCGACTCGAGCGACGCGCACCATCCCCAGCTTCTTCTGCGTCAACGATCCATCCGGCTGCTCGTAAAACTCGCTGATGATAAATTTATCATCCACCCCCAGCCCCTCCTTCTTGCCGATGCCGAACTCCACCCACCCGTGGCCGGTCTCCGTCAGCGGATTGGTCAGCTGAAATTCCGGGATCTCCTGCGTGGCGATGCGCAGATTGCGTGCCAGCACTTCGGCGGAAGTCACAAAGGCGTATTCCGGCCCCGAGAGCGTGCGCCCTTTATACCCGATGCGGGCGGACCGCTTGGCGCCGCTCTTCCCCACCGCTTCTTTCTTCACCAGAATCTGCACGTTCGATCCCGTCTCTCCGGTCTTCACCGCAAACCAGATAATCCCGCCGCGCAGATCGTAATTGATGGTGTTGGTCAGAGCGTTATCGTATTCCTTCACTTCGGAGATGACAGGGATGTAAATGTAAGCGGAATTCATGACCGCCTCGAGGTGCGCGGATGTGATGCCCGCCTCCTTGGCTTTCTCCACCACGAAAGAATGCCGTGCCGCCTCGTCCACCAAGCCCTTGGCGCGGATTTCCTTTTCATAATCCACCGCTCTTAAAATCTCCGGCGCCAGCACGTCGTTCATCACCGCGGCGATGCCGTCCAGATCCATCGGATTGCGCTCCTCAAGCTGCTGTCTGAAGGCGCTCATAATCTCCGACGGCAGAGGATTGTAATCAAAGCGGGACATCTCGATCTCGCGCTTGATCTCCTGCAGCAAGATCGCCTCCTGTCCCGGGGTGAGCGTCACATCTCCGGCATGAACGACCGCATCCACGTATGAGATGGATTTGCGGGAGTACTTCGCCTGCGTATCCTGCGCCGCTGCAATGACATACGAGAACATCACCGTCGGAAGCAAAATCAGGGTGATCCCTGCGCGAAAGCGGTTCGGCTGCATGAATCCTCCGTTTTAATGAACTTCTTCCCGTTCTGTTGAATGGAAGACAGCATCAATTCCTGCCTGCTCGTCGCTTATAAATCGTCCCGATTGTAGCGCGCGACGACTTTATCTTTAGTGGTTTCGATCACAGACAGCTTCGGCGTATGATCCAATTTCAGAGCGATCAACTGGATATTCTCGGAATACTTGAAGCTGAAAACGGATGTCTTCCCCGCTTCGAAGCCCTCATCCCGGACATCTGAATCCCGGAAACGGACGTTGTTCAGCATCTGCTTGACCAGGTTGTATTCTTCCAGCGTCGGGATGTTCTCCACTTCGACCCGCACCTCAATCCCCTTCTCCTTGCCGTACGCAGCCAGCTGATCGAAGAGCTCCGCGCCGAACGCCTTGTTCCCCGCCTTGGTCAGAGCATCCTGGGACGCCTTTTCCGGCGACGATCCGGTGCCCGTCACGCCTCCCATATCCGGCGCATACTGCGCGATGATCTTCCCGGAAGAAGTTTCGATGGCGCGCAGGTCAATCCAACAATTGTAGGTGTACACGGCAACCGGTCCGGCGAATCCGGTCACCTCCTTGGTCTCGCCGGCGGACAGCTTGGCGTAGCCCACGATGACGATATTGGAGAGCGCCTGCCAGCCGATGTTGCGAGCCGCCGTCATATCCTGCTTGATCGCCGCGGCGATCACGCGATCCTCAAATCCGCTCAAAGCGAATAACTGCGAAGCATCGCGCACATCGAAGCCCCCCTTCACCAATTTGGCGACCAGTTGATTGGTGAGTCGGTCATCGTAAACCTCCCGCCCGTCCATCTCGGAAAAAAAGCCCACCACGCAGGAAAAATTCCGCAAAAGCTTCCCCGCCGCATCCGGCGTGATCTCCTTCGATACCTCCACCTGCGCCTCGATCACCAGGAATTCCTTCTCCGTCTTCTCCGAAAGGATCTTGCTGTTCTTCACATATCCGGACACCATGGATAAAATGGTGTCGTCCGCCAGCATGAAATCCTGCACGGCGGTCTGCGCCTTGATCTGCACCCCCAGAACCTGCTCCAGCGCATTGCGTTGAGCATCCACCAGCGCTTCTTCCCGAGCCGCCGGGATATCGCCTCCGAATATGGTCGCCTCACCGCGAACGGTGACGGTCACGGTCTTGCCGTCTTGAGCCCATGCGGCAGCCGCCAAGAACAGCAGAGAAACCGAAATGAGTCTGAGTATCTTTTTCATAGCAACCTCAAGATTTTTGATCGGCGGTGAACCTGTCAGATCGGATGAGGTTCGGGTTCCCAAGAGAACCTGCACTTCTCAGGCCGGATGTCGCTCCCGCCCTCTGGCTGGATAGCAGGCATTCGCAACGCGCATAAGATACTATGAAATCGAATAAAAATCCACAATTTTAACAATAAAAATGCGACGCCGCGGAGATCCGATAAAAACACCAAGCGGACGCATTCGTCCGCTTGATGCACGCTGGTGAGAGGAGGTTCTCAGGTTTCGGGTTATCGTTTGCTCGCCAGTGAAGCGAGATAATAGACGTTCGCCACGATCGCCAATTGCGAGACAACCTGCACCACAGAGGTAAAAATGTACCACATAGAACCGGAGACGAGAATGGTATCTTCCGGCTGCAGATCCGGGATCAGTTCGCGGTCCCCCGTCTTCAAAAATTTCTTGATATTCACTTCGATGACTTCCTCGACGCCGGACGCATTGATGCGTACGACCTTGACATTGTCAATCCGGCTTTTATCCGCCGGCCCCCCCGCGACGGAAATCATCGTGATCAAGTCCGTGTCCGAAGGCACGAAATACTGACCGGGTTTCTGAACGCGACCCCAGATGTTCACCCGGATCATCAGTTGGTTTTCATCGCCAATGTAATATTGCGCGCCCCGCTCGATCTGCTTCGGCAGCGACACCTTGCCGAAATCATCCGCAAATCCGAGGGTATAGAGCGACAGCGTCAGCGCGGCCATCAGGAAGACGTTCTTCATTTCAGCACACCCGACTTCTACAACTTTATCATTATCATTTTAAGGGATATTAAAAATCAGCGCGGCTTCACTGCCGGCCGGCTGATTCGCCGGCGCCGCTCCGACGACATCCACCTGAACGCGGTAGGACCCCGCGGCTAAAGACTGCGGATACACAACCCGCAGCGGATCGAAAAACGCGTGCTGCTGCAGCCAGAACGGCTCCCAGGCGCCGCCGCCCGATTGAAACAGGCGCACGACGAAGTAATCCACCTGCGATACAGCTGCGGTAGCGTAGCTCCACTGGATCACCAGCGAATCATTCTGCTGCACCGGCGGAGACAGCGTCGCCTTGGGCAGCAGCTTGTAAAAGGCGGATTCCGATAAGCCGCTCTCGTTGCCGCTGGCGTCATACGCGCTGACCCAATAGTAAAATCCCTGGGATAACCCTGTCTGCGCATTCGGCGACAGAAGGCTGCTGCGGTCCGTATAATCCGGAGCGGACGCGGAAGACAGCTCTGAGAGCGGCAGGTCTTCGATCAATTCCGGCGGCAGAAAGGAAATGGAATCCTGCGCCTGCCGATACACTTTATAGCCCGACAGATCGCCGGCGTCGGAAGGGTTCCAAGCGATATATATGTAGTTCCCCTCCGCCACCGCGTCAATCCCATGCTCCACTAAAGATAAATCGGAAGTCCTCGTCACAAACTGCGGCACCGGCGGCGGGTCGAGGTCCGCCGCGATCTTCTCGCTGACGCACCCGGCAGCGCAGAAACAGATCAGCAGCACCCCAAGCCGATACGCCCAAATCCCAAGTCGGCGGCGCATCTTATGACCCGCCTTGAAGCGCCGCTCAGAATTGATAGATGACTGACAGGCGGTGCACATTGCCTAAATTCTCCTTCAAAAAGGCGTAATCCGCCGCTATCTTCCAATACCGGATGCCTGCCCCCGCCGTCCAAACGCCAAAATCAATGTCGCCCCATATGCCGGAAACGAATTTCCCCCAGTCCAATCGCGTGAACCCGAATCGAAACGACAGGGTTTTGTCCCAGACATACTCCAGCCCCAACCTGCCGTCGTAAGGGTAGCGCGTGTTCGAAACCCGTTCAAAGCTGAACTCGCTCTTCAACGGAAGGATCGGCTGATGATAGGCGATGCCGACCCGCAGATTCTGCGTGATGACGTCGGTGTTCCCTTCCCCCCAGTCAATGCCCGTCTTGGTGAAATCCTGATATGTAATGCCCAACGCTACATCGCCGTTGAAAGGTTTGCCGAACATATCCTCCAGCCCGAACCGCAGCTGCATCCCGGCGTCCGCTCCGATGCCGAAGGCTTCTCCGGTGTAGAGCTTCTGCCGGATCATCTTCAAGTTGAAGCCGATCGGCAGCTCCACCGGCAGAATGAAAAAGGACCAGCCCAGATCGAGGTTGAACTTGTTCATCCTCGCGAAGCTGATGAAGAGCGCATCCTCCGAATCGTCGAAGTACCCCTGCGGCACCCCGTTGATCAGCTGTTTTCGCTGTTCGAAAGAGTAACCGGCTTCTTCCGAATAGTCCGGGAAAATAGGAATCTGATCCACCGCCAGCCGGATCCAATGAATCCCCAGCACCGAACCGGTGATGGGAATCGCGACCCCCAGCACCGAATGCTGCGCCAGCGGATCTCCGATCGTCCCGAACTGATTGGCGTACATCCCCCAGATGGAAATGCCGGGGACGCGCGCCAATCCGGCGGGATTCCAGTAGAAGGAGGACGGATCGTCCGCCAGAGCGCAGTAGGCTCCCCCCAGGCCTAATGCTCTCCCGCCGACTCCGATCTCCAGAAATTCCCCCGCGTAGCGCGTCCCCTGCGACTCCTTTGCCGTACCCCCCGCCAGAATCAGTAAGGCGACGATGATGCGGCCCTTTCTCCAGTGGAATGTCACGAATCCTGCCTCATCGTAGTTTCGCCAGTTTCATGGTCCGCTCGATGACCGTATCCCCTCGCTTCGCCTTGAACTTATAGAAATAGACCCCATTCGCAATGTTGGCGCCGTCTTCATCTCGTCCGTCCCAGAAGATCTCGCCGTAGTTGATCTCTTCCCCGCTGGAACTGTACAGCGTGCGGATCAGCCTGCCCGAAACCGTGTAGATGCGGATCTGCACCGGTTCGGTCGTTTGTTCCGTCAGTCGGTAGGCGAAATAAGTCTTATCCTTCAGAGGATTAGGATAATTGCCTAAAAAGTCCAGCCGGAATTGTCCCGTCACCTGAAAGTTGATGGTAGCCGTTCCGAGATTGCCGGAAAGATCCTGCGCCACCACCGACAGCGTGTGGCTTCCCGCCGAGAACGTCGGATTCACGGAAAGCGTCATCACCTGCCCGCTCCCTTCCACATGCAACGTGATCCGGGAAGTATCCTCCGTTACGCCGTCGATGGACAGCCAGTACGATCCCGACGCGGTGTTCACGCCGCCTAAATCCTGCACCACCGCCGATATCTTCGGCTGAGTGGATACATACCCTCCGTCGGTGTAGATCTGGGCGGCCGCGCTGATCTCGATCTTCGGTCCCTGTTGATCCCCATTCTGCAGCAGCGTGAAATTTCCCGTTTGGTTCGTCAACGTGGAATAACGAAAGACCGGATAAGGACTGAGCGCCAGCGTATCCACGGAGCCGCCGATCAACTGCCAGAAGACCCCGCCCGCCTCCTGCCGATGCAGAGCGATGTCGCTGGAAGGCTGAGCGATGTGCGAAGTCAGATCCACAGCGAGATACAGCGCGTTGCCGACCAAGTTGACGCCGCCAGTCATATCGACTTCCACCCCCCAACCGGAGACGACTCCCGAGGAATCCTCCAGCGCGAAGGAGAACCCTTCCTGGGACGTCGGAATCTGCAGATCCCGCCGTTCCCGGAAGATCAACACGCCCGACTCCCCGCTGATGCTGCTGTCCGGCAGATAGATCCGAAAGACGCCGCCCAGATTCAACGTGTCACCGCTCCCTTCCGAGCGCGTGACGGTGAAGTGATCCACAACCAGCGAGGCGCCGTAGGCGGATGCCGAATCCGTCGTCGCAATCCAGCCTTGTTCGTTCATGCGCACTTCGAATTCCAGCAAGCCCGGCGGCAGAGAAACGGGGAGATAGGCTTCCTTCGTGGAATCCGGATCCAAATCCCGAAGCACGGCGCCGCCCAAATATTGCGGCGCAGGTTCCGCAAGATAAAATCCGACATCCATCGAATCTATCCCGCTCTTCCCCTTGTTCTCGACCTCGATGATTAATGCAGCTTGATTCTCCCGAACGTCCATCCTGAAGCTGCCGTTGACCCAGGCGGGATTGGGGCGGTCGTCCAAAATATAGAAGATCTTCTCCGCGCTCCGCGCGGTATCCCCCTGCTGATCCAGAACTTTTACCCAGGCGATCACGCGGTCGCCCACTCCGTACGGATACGCCCCCGTATCCACGGCCGCCTCGCTCTGATACCAGTTGTTCTGCCCGGTCGGTGCCATCCACAGCGAGTCATGATCCACGAGAGGTTCGCCTTCGTCGGTTTCGATGTGGAAATGAACGTAAACGGCTTCGATTCCTTCCGGATCCAGGGCGCGCGCGCGGAATCCGAATGCATCCTTCAAATACACCGGTTCCGGATAAGGCGCCAATGAATCCGCCACGGCGCTGTCTGCGAAAGCGGAGCTGGAGAAGAACGCCGCTGCCGATTTGTATGCGGCACTTCCGCCCGGATCCCAGAACGTCATGCGGATCGTCCCCTCCGCCGCGTTCGAAGTGTCCGGCAACTGAGGCATCAGAAAATTTGCCTGGACCCCTTGCGAAGAAGTGACCAATGGGATCTCGTAGGGCTGGCCGTATTGCAAAATCGGATAATCATCCTGATCGTAAAACCGGAGGATCCCTTCGAAGCCGGAATAGTCTCCGGAGAGACTCACATGCACCGAATCGCCGCCCGACACGAATTGCGGCGTCGCGGATGCCGGTACCGTCGCGGCAGCGAAAGATAATCTCATCGAAGGATCGCCCAGAAGATTCATCAAATGAATTGTATCATAGGACTCTTCGGACTGCCCCTGCCCGTAATAGGAATAGTAGAGAGTCTTGGCGGTGTTGATCAATTCTCCCAGACTCAGATCGGGCTGTTGATACAGAAGCTCCATCAACTGCTCCTGCAGCCAGCTCCCGTTGATAAACCAACCCAGACCCGTGGAACCCAGCACCGCGATGGCGCCCTTCTGCGGTTCAAAGAGGAACTCCTCGCCTAAGATCGTCCCCTGTTCGGGGGTGTCGAAAGCGCCGATGAAACAGGTGAAGTTGCTGACAAAGGGGTATTTCCCGCGATTGGAGAGCTGCGGCAGGTTTTCCAGCCGGAAGAGCGAATTATCCGACCAGACCGCGCCCGCACCATGCCCATTGTAAACCACCACCTCCGCCCCGGCGTCGAACAGATCCAGAAGATCTGTCGTCCCGCCGTAGAAGGGACTGCTGACGGGATCCGTCGCCAGCCTCTCGACGAAGACGTCGTTGGAAATGTAGCCGATGATCGTCTGGCTCAAATTCAAGAAGGTGAGCCAGTCCACGCCGCCCGTTCCGCTCACGAAGAGATGCTTGGCATGCCAGTCCCCGGGTTCCGGATTCACTTCGTATTCTTTCAGCTTCGCCAGATAGCCGGAAAGCTCTTCGTCGGTCCGGCAGGAAATTCTGCCCACCGCGACGTCGGGGATGAGATCCGCGTCCATCAGACCGTACCAGAAATCGCTGGCGACGGCTCCGTACGCCTTGGTCTGGATGTAATGCGCCGGCAGCAGGTTGCCGCCCTTGCCGTAGATGTTGCGGGTGTCGTAGGAAGCGTCGCCCACCAGCAAAAGGTAATCCGGCGGTTCCGGCATCGCCAGCAACATCGCCTTGATCGCTTGCGGATCGTAAATCCCGTGGGAATACTCGTCAAATACATCGTCTATGAACACCAGCTCCGTGCGCCCCAGACTCGTCTGGCGCCGCTGCAAATAATCCTGCAGATCGGGATTCTGAGAGAAGATGCGGTTGGCGACGACCAGCAGCTTCACCCCCGGTCCGGAACTGAGCGTCCCTTGTATATTCGAGCCTTCGTCCAGCTTCGTGGAATCCGGAAAGAGCTTGGCGACAGGTGTCAGCGCGACATACTGAGGCGACCCATAGGGACGATCCTGAAAATGCAGCTTATAGCGCGTCGCATTACCCGCCTGATACGGGAGAATCTCCACGTTGATGACTTTGGACTGACCGAGCTTGAAGACGTCAATCTGGGATGTTGTGAACCCATCGATGCGGTAATCCACCAGCGTATCCACCGCCGCTGCGGGCGGTGAAAAGCGAATCCAATCCCCATCCGCCTTGTAAAGACGCGGATAAGTGATCTCGAACCAGTTCAACAGGATGGTGTCGTTGGGACCGGCGTCGGTGTCCACCGGCACGAAAACGGAAAGATGGTTGTTGCCGTGATTCAACATAGCGGAACTGATCCCCTGATTCCCCTGCGCATCCAGAATGACACCCGTCTGTCCGACCCACCAGGAGGCGCCCGAAGATCCGGCTTCCAATGCCGGCGAATTCTGGTCGTTCAGACTCACATAAGCGTGATGCTGACCGCCCTGATTGAAGGCATCCGCATAGGTCAGCCCCTGCAATGCCACCCGGACTCGGGTGCTGCTCAGAGCGTTATTGTCCGGATGCGGCAGATAAACGGAATAATCCCGAGTTTCCGAAGCCTTGATCCCGCCGTCGAAATACCAATGCTCCTTTAAAGAATCCGGATCCACTTGCGAAAGACGATTGTAATAATTGTTCTGCTCAATATGCACCCAATATAGATAAGACGTCGCGCGGAACATCTTCAGTTCGTTGACCTCGACGATCTCGCCGCTCTCTTCCACCAGCCTCGCCCCCAGATCCCCGCCCCAGGACAGCCAGTACACATTGACGTCGGAATAGGGATCGCTGTAAATCTCGGGATTCTGCTCTGTGTACGTTCCGTGCAGCTTCTCGCCCCAAAATTCGATGTAATCCCCCTCGTCGAAGCGCCCGTCCGCTTCCCCGGCGACGTAAATCGGCACAACGCCTCCCCGATTCTCCAAGCGCAATGTGCGAGGATCCACGCCGGAAAGATACACGCCCGCGCCCGCTAGATACCCGGAATCCAGATGATAAATCCCATCTTGCGATACATAGATTTTCAAACGGGTCTGCGCCGCGGATTGACTGGCCGGTGGACGCGGCGCAGGAAGCTGACTCACCGCCGGGATGGAGACCGGCAGCGTCCGGTTGCGCAAGGCGGCGGGAATCGGAGTTGTCTTGGGAACGGGGGATGGGTGGATCTGGAAGTCCAGCCGGAGCGTCAGCGACTGGAGATACACGAGGTCTTTGCGCCTGGCATCCCAGCGGGCGGCTCGCAACTCCAGAGCGCAAATCGGCGAGCGCTGCGCAGACCCAATGGTTTGTAGAGTCACCCAGTTTGCGTATCCCGTCTTGATTTTCCGCGCAGCGCTCTTAAATGCAGTGCTCGGCGTCGTGCTGTCTTGAGAAGCGGTTTCCTCATTGCGATAATCGCGCAGGTATCGCGCCGGAGGCTGATCCAGCGGCAGGATAGATGTTTTCGCCTCCTGCAGATGCAGCCTGTAATCTGTTGCTTTTCCAGGGAGAATGAACTGATACACCGGCAATATATATCCTTCCGCGTCCGGTTTCCCGTGCAGCTTGCCCATCCGGATGAGTTCCCCCGCGGGGGAATCCAGCGCCTGAATCTCAGGAAATAATATCTCCAACTCGACGAATCCGGCGCCCTGCCGAATGATCCTTACTTCCGGTTTTTGCAGTGATTCGGAAACGAGCGTCTGATAAGCGGGAGGGGTTGATACTTCCGAAGAGCGCGCGGCTAAGGTGAGTTCGAGGAAGAGAATTGCCGCCGCCACGCCGGATACTTTGACAGAATGCTTGAGGAAATTCACTACGTGAAACCGGATAAAGATAAAACCGAAACGATACCGGCAAGCTGTTCGCATAGCTCAGCCCGCCGGCGATTAAATTAAACCCCGATGAAAATTATTGCAAGCCAAAAAAAGAATATTTAGACCCCTGCTCTAAATTCTGCCCGATGGTTCGATGAAGTCTTCCGTAATCTCACCACGCCCTGCCCTTTTGCCGCGTGTAGAATATCTAAAAATGACCATCCTTTCATTTGAATTGCATCCGTTCCCCCGCTCGAACCGCAACCGCAGATGGGGAACTTTTCACATAGCGCATCGGTTATGCAAAATGAGTTCTTCAAACGTGGAAAAAGGCGAGGTAAACCTTGGCGCAGGTATTGAGTTCTCAGGATATCCGCGAGATCACCCGGCAGATCGAAGAGCATTCCGCCTTCGTGGATGATCTCCTTAAGCAGATTCAGACCGAAATCGTCGGTCAGAAAAAGATGGTGGAGCGCCTGCTTATCGGCTTGCTGGCGGACGGACACATCCTGCTGGAAGGCGTCCCGGGACTGGCGAAGACCTTGGCGGCAAAATCGCTGGCGATGGCGATTCAGGCGCACTTTCAGCGCATCCAATTCACACCCGACCTCCTGCCCGCAGACCTGGTGGGTACCCTGATCTACAACCAGAAAGACGGCGCCTTCCGCGTGAAGAAAGGCCCCCTCTTCGCCAATTTCATCCTGGCGGACGAGATCAACCGAGCCCCTGCGAAGGTGCAATCCGCCCTCCTGGAAGCGATGCAGGAACGCCAGGTGACCATCGGAGAAGAGACCTTTAAGCTGGAAGAGCCCTTTCTGGTGCTGGCGACGCAGAACCCGATCGAGCAGGAAGGCACCTATCCCTTACCGGAAGCGCAGGTGGACCGCTTTATGCTCAAGGTGCTGATCGGCTACCCTCAGCGGGAAGAAGAACGGGAAATCCTGCATCGCCACGCGGTGACGCACGCGCTCAACATCCAACCGGTCGTCCAACCCGAACAAATCCTGCGCGCGCGAAAAGCCGTGACCGGCATCTACGCCGATGAGAAGATCGAAAACTACATCCTCGACATCGTCTTCGCCACCCGTAAGCCGGAAGAGTACGGTCTGGCGAAACTGAAGCCCTACATCGAATACGGCGCCTCGCCGCGAGCCACGCTTTATCTGATGCAGGCGGCGAAATGCCACGCCTTCCTGCGCCACCGCGGCTTCGTCATCCCCGACGACATCAAAGAAGTGGGGCCTGACGTCCTGCGCCACCGCATCGCCGTCACCTACGAAGCGGAAGCCGAAGAATTCGGCTCCGAACAGGTAATCCAGGAAATCTTCAATCACATCGAAGTTCCCTGACGTGGAAACCCGCGAGATCCTGAAAAAAGTCCGCCTGCTGGAACTGAAGACCCGAGGCATCGTCGAAGAGATTTTCTCCGGCGAATATCACTCGGTCTTCAAAGGGCGGGGCATCGAGTTCGCCGAAGTCCGCGAATACATCCCCGGCGACGACATCCGTTCCGTGGATTGGAACGTCACCGCCCGAATGGGGCACCCTTATGTGAAGCGGTTCGAGGAAGAGCGGGAACTGACTCTGATGCTCCTGTGCGACTTCTCTTCTTCCGGATATTTCGGTTCTGCGAAGCAGTTGAAAATCGAAGTCGCCATTGAAACGGCGGCTCTGCTGGCTTTTTCCGCCATCAAGAATCACGACAAGGTCGGCTTGCTGCTGTTCACCGACACCATCGAAAAATACGTCCCGCCCAAGAAAGGAAAGGCGCACGTCCTGCGCATCCTGCGGGAATTGATCTCTTTTCAGCCGGAACGCGCCGGAACCGACATCGCCGCGGCTCTGCAGTATTTCTCCCGCGTTCAGAAACGGCGCTGCATCGCGTTCCTGATCAGCGACTTCTGGGCGGACGGCTTCGACGATCCGCTGAAATCCGCCGGCAAGAAACACGACTTGATCGCTTTGAAACTGCGCGACCCCCGAGAAGAAGAGATTCCGCCCGTGGGGTTGATCAAAATGCAGGACGCCGAAAGCGGCGAAGAGCTCTGGGTGGATACGCTCGATGCTTCCGTCCTCGAAAAATATCGCAAGATGATCGCGGATCGAAACGAGAAATTAACCCGTCTCTTTCGAACCAGCGGCGTGGATGTGGTGGAACTCCGCGCGGATCAGGACTATATCCTGCCGTTGTCCCGGTTTTTTCGCATGAGAGCCAAGCGCAGATGAGACGAATCGGAATCATCACAGTCGGATTGTTCTCTTTACTCACCGTCTCTGCAGGAAAAGCTGCGTTTCACGTAACTCTGAAGCCCGAAGCCGATACCCTGCGCCTCGGCGATCCATTGCTCTTGCAGCTGACCCTCGAACCTCCCTCACCGGGTCGCCTGCTGCCGCCCGATTTCTCCCAGGACCTCGAACCCTTTGAACTATCAGCGCCTCCGGATACTTCAGCCTTACAGAAGACCGATGGGTCTCCGCTGCATTGGAATCTGAAAGTCACCTCTTACGAAGCCGGCGACCAAGTTCTGCCTCCGCTCACTTTCGTCTGGGTTTCGCAGGACGGAAGCGTGCAGGATACCGCAGAAACCGAACCGATGATTCTCTATGTGCGGGGGGTCGTGCCGGATTCTGTCCTGGCGGCGGCGGACACCGCCTCGAAACCGGTCGCGCTGCTGCACCCCAACCACATCAAAAAGCTGGGCTTCGCGCTGTCGGAATTCCTCCCCTGGATCCTCATCCTGTTCGCTGCCGCGGGCGGATTCTTTCTTGTGAGATATCTCCTCAAGCATCGAAAACGCAAAACGACTGCGGAGCTTCCCGCCGCACCGCCCCGGCCCGCCCATGAGCTCGCGCTGGAAGAGCTGGACCGACTGCGGGACCGCAGGCTCTTTCAGTCCGGCCGGATCAAAGAGTACTACAGCGAACTGTCGGGTATCATCCGCCACTACATCGAAGCCCGCTATGACATCCCGGCTCTGGAATCCACCAGCTTTCAATTGCTTCGGGATATCGAAGTCGAAATCCGCGACGAAAACCTCCGCGGAGTGCTCGAAAGCCTGCTGGAAGACGCCGACTTGGCGAAATTCGCCAAGCATCAACCGGACGAAGTGGCCTGCCAGCGGGATCTGGAAAAAGGCTATGTCTTCGTGCAGAAAACCAAACCGGCGCCGCAACCCATTTTAGCCGCCGCCGAGGAGGCTGCGTGATGAGCTTCCGGGATCCCCTCTGGCTGCTGCTGCTGGGTTTGCCGCCTCTGGCGGCGATCTACCTGCGCCTGCGCGGAAGGAAGCGGAAAATCCCTCTGCGCTATCCCACCCTCGCTTTCTTGAAAGCGACCGGCGGGGGATGGGGAGCCCGTTGGCGTTACCTGCTGCCGGTGCTGCGCGCCCTCGCCGTGATCCTGATCATCATCGCAATCGCGCGTCCGCAGAAGCTCTCCGAAGACCGGGAAGTCAGCACCGAGGGGATTGACATCATGCTGGCGCTGGACATCTCCACCAGTATGTTGGCGGAAGACTTTCAGCCGAAAAACCGCCTCGAAGCCGCCAAACTGGTGGCGGCGGAATTCATCCGCGGCAGGTCATCCGATCAGATCGGTCTGGTGGTGTTCGCCGGGCAGAGCTTCACCCAGTGCCCTTTGACGCTGGATTACGACCTGCTGACCCGTCTGCTGGACAACATCAACATTCAACTGGTGACCGAAGGGACGATCGAAGACGGAACCGCCATCGGAACAGCGATCGCCAACGCCGTCAACCGCCTGCGCTCCTCGAAAGCCAAATCCCGCATCATCATCCTCCTGACGGACGGTCAGAATAACCGCGGCGAAATTGATCCTCTGACGGCATCCGCCGCCGCCAAGGCTCTGGGGATCCGCATCTACACCATCGGCGTGGGAACGGAAGGGATGGCGCCTTATCCGATGCAGGATCCCTTCGGCAGAATCGTCTACCAGCAAGTGCCGGTTAAAATTGACGAGGAGCTTCTGCGCCACATTTCCGACGAAACCGGCGGGAAGTATTTCCGCGCCACGGATGCACAAGCGCTGCGCAAGGTGTACCAGGAAATTGATAAACTGGAGAAGAGCAAAATCCGCGTGCATCAATACCGCCGCACGGCTGAGCTTTTCACGGCGTACACCGGCTGGGCGGCGATCCTGCTGCTGATCGAAATGCTGCTCGCGGGGACGCGGTTGAGGTCACTGCCATGATCCGCTGGGGACATCCGACGGTCTTATACCTATTACCGCTGATCCTGGCGCTCGGCATCTTTCTCTTTTATGCTCGAGCCGCGGCGGCGAAACGTTTCCGCGAACGTTTCGCTTCCGACGATCTGCTGCCTCGGATCGCCCCTCGGCTCTCCGTCGCCCGCCGACGCCTCAAGGACTTTCTGCTGATGTCGGCGGCGGTTCTGGTCACCATCGCCTGGGCGGATCCCCAGGTCGGAACCCGCCTGGAGGAAGTCAAGCGAGAAGGGATTGACTTGGTCGTAGCTCTGGATGTGTCCCACTCTATGCTGGCGAAAGACGTGGCGCCTTCCCGCCTGGAGAAAGCCAAACACGAGGTGCGCACGCTCCTGGATAAACTGCAGGGCGATCGCGTGGCGCTGGCGGCGTTTTCCGGCAAAGCCGTCATCGTCTGCCCGCTGACACTGGATTACGGCGCCGCCGAGATTTTTCTCGATGTAATGGATCCCGATGTGATCTCTTATCCGGGCACTTCCATCGGCGCCGCCATAAAGACTGCGCTGCAGGCGTTCGGCGAAGAAAGCCATGCGGGCAAGGCGATCCTCCTGATCACGGACGGCGAAGATCACGAAGAGCAGATCTCCTCCGCACTGAAAGAAGCGAAAGAAAAAGGGGTGGTGATCCACGCGGTGGGAATCGGATCCCCGCAAGGCGTGCCCATCCCCACCGGCGCTCAGGGCGGGGATTTCAAACGGGACCGCGATGGCAACGTCGTCGTCACGCGGCTGGATGAGACAACGCTGCAGGAAATCGCCGCGGAAACCGGCGGCGTCTACCAGCGCTGGAGCAGCAGCGAGGGCGAACTGGATCAGATCATCGCTGCGATCTCCGGCTTGGAAAAAGGCGAACTGGGAATGAAGCGCTTCACCCAATACGAACACCGCTTTCAGCCGTTTCTGCTGGCGGCTCTGCTGCTGCTGGCGGTGGAATTTCTACTGTCGGATCAAAAAATGCGGCTGGTCGGCTTGTTGCGCATCTTCGCCGCCGGCGATCCGCAAACCAACGCAGGAAAACAGCCATGATCAGAAATTGGATCGGCATCTGGATCAGCGTCTTCCTGCTGACTGCAACCCTTCACGCCGACAATTGGCGCTCGGATGTGCGCGCTGGCGATAAGGCATACGAACATCAAAAATACGACGAGGCGCTGGTCCGCTATCTGGAAGCTCTGAGCTCAAAAGGAGACTCCGCGCTCATCCGCTACGATCTGGGCAACGTCTTTCACGCTCAGGAAAAATACGACGATGCCGTCAAATCCTTCCAAAGTGCGCTCAGCAGCGCGGACAGTCTGACGCGCGCGGATGCCCTGTACAACACCGGCAACGCCCTCTTCGGGATGCAGAAATACCAGGAAGCGGCGGCGGCGTATAAGTCCGCTCTGCGCCTGAGACCCGGTCAGGAAGATTACCTGCACAATCTGCAACTGGCGCTGCATCTTATGAAGAAACAGCAGCAGAATCAAAATCAACAGAACCAGTCGGACCGCAAAGAACAGAAAGACCG
>CAZUTK010000024.1:0-35434 GCA_964623265.1 uncultured bacterium
GCAGGACGAATTTCGCGTTCGGATGGTTCGCAAAGGCGATTTGCAATGCCCGGATCAACAAATCCAGACGCTGATAGCCGTCCAGATTGCCGACGTAGAGAATCAGTGGACCTTCTCCCAGATTCAAACTCCGCCGCAGTTCCGGATTCGGCCGCGGCAGATGACCGAAGTCGATCCCCGGAGGGATATATTTAATTTTGGATGGTGAGATACCTTTCTGAATGAGAAAATCCGCCACCTTACGGTTGATAGCGATGATGAAATCCGCCTGGCGGGGGATCGTCTTATCCATTAAATACGCAGCGAAACGAGCCATAAATCGGGGAAATTTCAACCGGAAATAAGTGTAAAACTCGTCAGACATCGTGTTGTGACTATGATAGACGAGTGGAATCTTCCGTAAAACCTTCGAAGGAAGCGCCGCCAATGGCGCTTCATAGTTATGCGCATGAAGGATCTGAATATTCTCTTCACGTACGACTTGATCCAGTTTGTGAGCCAGCAGCAGATCGAGGATCGGTTTGCGGATCTCCGGGCCGGATCGAAACTTGCGATAAGGGAATATCTGCGGGATTCTGTGTATCTTCACCCCCTGGCATACTTGATCTTCGCCGAAATGATAGGTTACGACGTGCACTCGATGCCCGCGGCGCGCCAGAGTTTCCGACAATTCGCGAATCAACACCTGCGAACCCTGCGATGTGGGAAAGGGACACGCAGCCACCATGGCGATATTCAATGCCGGGCCGAGCCGCATTTCAGTAATACCCGAGTCGCGTTAATTGCCGCCGCAAAGAATCCTCCTCCGCAGGTGCATACGCCGTAAACTCCCGACTCTCAGTTGGATCTTCCAATTGAACCGACTGCGACGAAAACCTTTTCTCAGCCTCCATCCAAGACGGCACCTTCACGCGAAAGATACGGAAGATCAATGGCGCCACATCTGCAAGGGATATATCCGGAGGAGGTGAATCATTGAAATCCGCGTGATGAAGAATAAACGTGCCGTTCGCGCGATGCGAACCGTTCATTGAAGCGCCCTTGCTGCCGAGATATTCCTCGGGTTTCAACTTCCGCCAGGCGCTGCGATCCGGCGCGGATACAGATCTGCCCAGCGCATAACTGTAACCATCCGGCTGGTTGAGCTCGAGAATCAGATCCGGTGCAAATTCGATCTCCGGTCCTGAATAGATCTCTTCCCTGCGATGGACGGCTCGTACGATTCGGGTTCCATCCTGCGGGTCCCGCCAATCGAGGAGTGCGCCAATGACGCGTTCCTGAACCTCGGCGAACTGATCCTCCGAAACGATTCCGAAAGGTTCGCGCTGACGGCAGTTGATATAGACCGCTGGGTAATAATTCAACTCTTCGCTGTACGCTTGCGTCTTTTCCCAGTCAATCCCCCCGAAACGCACTGCGGATTCGATTTCGGCGGCAATCTTTCCCTTCAGGATCTTGAAAACCTGCTGCTGGTAACGGTAAGGCATCCATTTCAACCCCCAGGATTTCAGTTTTCCAATCACTTCGGGAAAACGCGTCTTTGTAAATGTGAGAAATCCGCGCTCGGAGAGAAATTGATTCAAATACAAGATGCGATCAGAGGTGCCGCCCATACCGTGATCACTTACGACGATTGTCGCTTCCGGAGCGCAGATCTGCATCACTTTCCCCACCAGATCATCCGCAGCCTGGTAAATGAGGCGGACGGCATCCGCAATCTCGCGATCCCGCGAAGGCAGATGCCGAGGCGAACGCGCGTCGCAGAACGCCCAGTAATGATGGCCGACAGTATCCGTTTCGCCCACGTGGAGCAGGAGAAGATCCAGGGGTATTCTCTTCTCTAGAAATTGAACCAACCTGACTTTCCGTTCGATCCCTTCCCGCAGCTGCCGCAACACCCGCGAATGCCAATTCGATTCTATCCGGCTCTCGTTGAAGTTGCCGAAGAAGTAGCCCCCCAGATGTGCGTTGATTTCATCCGCGAGATGGCGGGGATATACGTAAGAACGATCCGCACACGACGGCAGCGGAGTATCAAATCCCGAAATCTGATAGCCGGAAAGCGCTTCGGGGGGGTATGTGGTAGGCAATCCGATGGATCCGACGCGAAAGCCCTGATCCGAGATCAATTTCAGGAAGGTGGGATAACATCGTCGCGTGGCGTTTACAAAACGCAGCTTCAAGCATCCAGAACTGCGTTCTGTGAAATCAAAGATGCCGTGTCTTCCGGGATTGACGCCGGTCAGGAAGGTGGACCAGGCAGGAAAGGTCATCGGCGGTATCGTGGAAGCGATGGGCGAGAATATACCTTCGCGTCTCAGGACGGAGAGATGGGGCAGATCGTCACCCCATCTGGTTACAAGATCAGGATCCAAGCCATCCAGTGCGAGGAGCAATAATTTCATCGCCGACTCACTGAGTGTACCCAAGCGCTCTGAGGCGCTCCTGCGTGGCGCGGTCCATGGTTTTTTCGGCGCCTTCCTCGCGTGCTGCGGTAATGTCCGCGTACAGTTCCCGGAGCTGTGCCTCTAAATCCGCCGCCAGTTCGCGCCTTTCAGACGCCAGATTCTTCAACTCGAAGGGATCATCGGAGAGGTTGTACAACTGCACGGGAGGACGACGACGTGGATTGTCCGGATTGGTCTTTATGAACTTCCAGGAACCGACGCGCAACATCTGCACGACATTGCCCTCGTGATCCGCTTCGGAAAAGACCTCCGGCACGAAATCCGCCGATACCGGCGCGAATAAATCCCTTCCCCGCATCACGTCCAGAGGTTCAATACCCACCGCAGTGAGAATCGTCGGCACGATATCTACACTGCGAGCGGGAAGAGGATCACTGTGCAGAGTATCCGCAGGCGCGGGCAGCTTGATGATCAGCGGCACATGGATCTGCTCCTCATGCAATGTCGTTCCGTGCCACCAACCTTGATGCTCGTAGAATTCTTCGCCGTGGTCTGCAGTAAGCACGATGAGGGTTTTGTCGTACAACCCTTCGCTTTTCAGGCGATCCGTCACTTGGCCGATCCAGTGATCCGTGTATTCGACGTCCTGACGATACAAATCTTTGAACGGTTTCACGAACCGAGGATCCGGATTCGGCATCACCGCTCTCGAATAGCCGTGCCCATTATAGGGATGTTCGAAATATGGATCATGCGGGTCCATATAATGCAAAAACAGGAAGAACTTGTGATCTTTGTTGCGACGAAAGAAATCGTCGAAATACGCCGTCACGACTTCGCCGCTGCGATAGAAATGATCCACATAAATGCTCTTGACCAACTTCATTCGGATCAGACGCAGCACGCCGTAGATCACCAGCCGGGAAGCCGCTTCGTTTGCGCCAAAGAGGAATTTCGGGGGCAGATAAGTATATTCGTGAAATCCCTGCTGGAAATTATACACCGGCGCAAGATTGACGTTGCTGACGATGCCGCCGCAATAATACCCCTCTTCTCCCAGAATCTCTGCAATGGTTGTTACGCCGGAAGGCAGTGCCTCGGTTTTATGGATGGCGCGATGCTCGGTGGGATAGCGCGATGTCAGCAGGGACGCGGTGGAGGGCTTAGTGTGAGAAGCCTGGGAATAAGCATGCAGAAAGATTCGCCCATCTTTAGCCAGAGCATCCATATTGGGTGTGGCGGCAGCTTCCTCGTCTCCGTAACAACCCAAACGATCCGCTCGCTGTGCATCCAGCATAATCATCAGGATGTTGGGCTTATCCTGAATCTCAGCCACGCGATTCGCGGAAAACGCCGACCGAACGATTTCGGTTTCTCCCGCGAAGGAAATTTGCAAGATAACGCCGACGATCCCGATTAACACTAGGATAAGCAGAAAGCCAGCGGGACGCAGAACGCGATACAGCAAACCCGGCACCACCCTCGAAGTGAAAAACCGCACAAGCAGAAACGCAAAAAACGCTCCGATCAGCAAAACGGCGATGGTCACTAACCCTAAAGGTTCGAGATAACGCACCCGTTCGGCGTGAAAATCGCGGAACGCTCGGAACAGAAATATCAAGAATAGAATGCCTGCAAACGCACCGCTGAAGAGTGTGGAACCGAGCAGGATGCGGTCCTGCTTCTTTGCGCGGTGCAACGGCATAATTTGTAAGATCAGATTTATGATCAAACTTAAGGCACCGCCGAAAATCCCATAAGCAACCACAGCGAAGAGGAGGCCGGAAAAATTCGCCGGCGTCGCTCCCAGACGCGTGATGATCAGGATTTCAATAATGCCCGAGCAAATGCCGGCGAAGATTCCAGCAAAAACCGCCAGCGGAAACGAACTTATCCCGTGAAGTTTATCGCTTTTCGGCATAAAGGACTCCACCTGCAAACCGCATGTTCTCAGGATGCGCGTTTGATCGCAATTTCATTGGGAAGATTGTAAATATAGGGGGTGTATTGACACTGAAGCGTGCCGGGGAAGAAAACCCGCCGCACATCCTTGGGTGCCTGCCGGATGCGCAGTTGCGTCAACAAGCCGACCGCGGACAACGTCCGCATCGGCTCCGTCACCACTCTGACGCGCCGCTCCCGGATCGCTTGAAAAATGGCATTCAGATTCGGTTCCGTCTCAATCATAGAATATGTTTTGCCCAGCTGCGATAAATGATGAGTATCCGACCCACCCAACAAGGCCAGATGCTGTTCCTCGGCGAATTTCTGTGCAGCGAGGTTTGGATTCCAGGTTTTCAAGTAGAAAGAGTTATATTCCACCGCATCGAACAGCTCGATGTGCTTGATCAGCTCTTTGCGCAGGCAGATCAATCCCGGATAAAAAGGATGCGGAGCGATGATCAGAACGTTATGCGATCGGCGATACGCCGCCAGATCGGCGAAGCTGCGCAGCCGATCCGCATCGCGATCCGCGTTGATGATCAATACATGCCGCCTCTCGATATTCGCTTCGACGCCGGGGAGCAGCAAGATGCCGCGCTCCTCGGCATATTGCCGCCAGCATTCGCTGTAGATGACATAACAGTGATTGGTGATCGCCAGCACCTTGAATTGCAGTTTCGCCGCCCGGTCTATTAGCTGACAGGTGGAATGTTTCACGCCGTCATAGACGCAGTCCCGGGTGTGCATATGAAAATCAGCTTTCAACCATTCCATATTTAAATCCTATCCTGAACTTTTTTCATCCTTTTCTCGTTATACCTCTTTTGCCCCGACTCGTGCCATCGCGGATGCCTCTTCCGCTTGCGCGAGATTGCGCTTGTAATCCGTTCGTCTAAGCAGAAAGATTACGGCTCCGAAAACATTCACGGAGATCGAGACAAAATACACCATCGTCGCTGATAGCATAATGGCGCTGCGCTCGACGGAGGTAGCAGACTGCATCACGCCCAGGCTGTCCAGCAGCCCCATGAATGCGCCTTCGCGCAAACCGATCCCGGCGATGGAAAGCGGGATCATCGTGGCGATCTGGGTCAAAGGACCGACTTTGAAGACATCGCCGAGCGACAACCCAGCTCCTAAAGCCAATGAATTAAAATAATACGTCATAAACCAGAAAAAATAAACGATCAACCCAAGGAAAATTGCGTAGAGCAGACTGTTGCGCTTGCGGCTGTACATTGTGACGGCTTCGATCAAGCGATTCAACGATGTCTCGATTTTGCCTTTCATCGGCAGGTTGAACTTCAGCGCGTATCGGAAAAGGTTCGGGCTAAACAACAAAATCAACGCAAGGATCAGTAAAATGCCGAAAAAAACTCCGAATACGAAGAGAAAACGGGGGTGCACAGAAGCTGCGAAAAAAGGCAGGGTCAGCAACACTAGAAGCGAGAGCGAAAAAAACGTGCCGATCATTTTTTCGATCAACACCACAGAAATGGAGGCTTCCGCTTTGCCGGTGTAGCGGGCGATATCGTAGGCTTTGTAAGCTTCCAATCCGATCCCCGTCGGCGTGAATGTCCCCAGAAAACGCCCCACCAAAAAGGTCTTGACGATATGGGGGAAAGGCACGTTCAGATCCTGCCCATGGAGCAAAGTATTCCATCTCGCGATGGAGAAAAAAACCGCGCCGATCTGCATCAGAAAGGATACGGCGAACCATTCGGGCTGCTTTTGAAAGGCGGCGAGGATGTCGTTTAATCCGATCTGAAATTTCTTGAAGATGAGATAGAGGATGACCGCCGTAACAGCAATCTTCAGGCAGGTGATCAGCGTCTTCTTCAAAATCCCATTCCCCCCTTATTCAAGATACCCCAGACTGCGCAGCCGGCGCGCGATTTCATCGGTTTCCTGCGCCGTGAAATCCTGTCGTTGCGATTCGGCGATGGATTCGGCGGAAACTTTCTTCACCGGATGCGATTGCATAAATTCGGGCGAAAAGGCATCCGCCAGCACCGATCCATCCATATCATCCGGCACCGGTTGACCGGTCAAGTGCAGAATCGTCGGAGCGATGTCCGCAATGGTGGCATTCTGCAGTTCGCTTCCCCGCCGGAATTGCGGCCCGATTGCGTAGAAAATGCCGTCCGGACGGTGAAAACCGTTGGGCGTGTGAGCGCTGGATTGAAATACGGCGGGCAATCCCAGGAGTTGGCGTCCCAGACAGCCGTAATTCTGCGCCACAAACAGGATATCCGGCGCGAAGCGCGTTTGATCGCCGTGGTAAATTTCCTCGCGGAAATAGACCTTTTCAACAGCGCGCTTGCCGGTCAGCGGATCCTGCAGTTCCAGCAGTTTGCCGCGGATCTCCTCCCGCAGACGGTCGTATTCCGCTCCGGGTTCGACGATGCCGGCGCCGTCGCGTTTGACATTGATGAAGATCCCCTGCGAAGGTATGGAAGCGAAAAAGGCGCGGGTGCCGGTGTAATCGAGAGCGGCTTCCAGATCGCTCTTGAAGGTCGAGCGAGTGCCGCGGATCTTTCCCCGCACCGCGGATTGCAAGCTCTTCGGAACGATGGTCTTCACCAAGCGCGAGTCATTCAGATTCATAAAGAAGCTGAAAATCTGCTTCTTGAACAGCACGTCCGATTTGACTTTCAGATATCCGTTGCGCTGCAGCCAGGTGTTGACGTTAAACCACTCCCGCGTAGAACCGAAACCGTGATCGGACATAATCAAGAGCGGAATATCGCGCAGTCTTTCCCGAAGTTCGCCCAGCATCTCATCCACCATCTTGAAGCTGGAGATGATGCGGGGGCGTAGCTTTTTCGCCATCGCTGAGTGGTACAGCTCCCATTGCGGATCCAGATACTTCCAGAAGAGGTGCTGAATCCGATCCATAATGATGAACACGATCATAAAGAAATGCCATTCCTTGTTTTCAAGAAGGTAGAAGAAGGCTTCTTTCCGTTTTCGGAAGGAATGATCAATATCATCCATAAACTTCAGGGCGTCGGCTTCCAATTCGACGTCGTATTTGGGTATATCAATATTAACGACGTACCGGCCGACGGCTCGGCGGATCTCCTCTTTGAGCTCGGGCGGTGTGGTGTACTCTGAATCATCCGACGGGGTCATCATTCCCGAAACCATGATGCCGTCTACCGGTTCCGGGGGGTAAGTGATCGGCACGTTGACGATGGCGGCTTTCCGCCCCGCCTGATTGAAAATATGCCAGAGCTTTCGCCCCTGCATGGAACTCAGGTTGATCAACGGTCTCGAGGGAAATTTCAGCGGGGATTCCATAAAATCGAAAATGCCGTGCTTTCCGGGATTTTTTCCGGTCAGACAGG
This sequence comes from uncultured bacterium, assembly GCA_964623265.1. Lineage (GTDB taxonomy): Bacteria > Electryoneota > B3-LCP > B3-LCP > B3-LCP > CAZUTK01. Next base: position 7,703 of record CAZUTK010000024.1, read on the forward strand.
CAGCCCAGGCGGGCGGCGTCGTGGGTGGAATAGTGGAGGCGAGCTTACCCCAGACGGCGTCCTCGTATAAGCGGGCGAAATTGGGCAGATGCCCCTCTTTCGCCCAAGGTTCGAGCAAACGGAAGGTGGCGCCATCCAGTCCGAGCAGCACCACCCGGTCGGACGGATTCACTGAAGTGTGACTCATTATCACTACAAACCTTAATCGTGTTTATTGCATTGTCTGCGTCGTCTTCTGCGCTTGTGTTTTCAAGAACGAACCGCCTTCCATTACCGGAAGCTTCTGCAGCCCGAAATACTCCAGGACCGTCGGTGCAAAATCGAGCAGCGTGGGATTATCCTTCTCGATCTTTACGTTGGCGAAAAGGATGCCGGGCGTATCTTCCATCGCCGATGCGGAGTGATCTCCGGACCATTTGCTAAGGTTGTTGGACAAAATTTCCGGTGGAATCCCACCCAGCATGGTCTCTTTCGAGGTGCGATATCCATCGTTGAACCCGAGCTGCAGATCCGGAGACTTACCCATGAATTCGCCTCGGTATACATCCGGGCATCTGTAGATCACTTTGAAGATGGGTTGACCATTGACCGGATCCATTTGCGCCATCAATCCGTTCTTGATCTCATCGAGGAGTTGATCGTATTCGGCGCCCGGCTTGACAATCCCCTGACCTTCTCTGCCCATCAGGTTGATGTAGATCTGACCGGTTCCGAGAGCGTAAGCTCTGGTTTTCCTCCAGACCACATTTTGAAAAAACTCTTTATCCGTGAAGAGGCTCGCGGGGATTTCATCGCCGGGTTTCAATTTCTCCATCCCCTTTAGAAACATATAGCCGTTCTTCACCAGCCAGGTGTTGGTGTTGAAACCGCGGCGGAAACTGTGAAACCCGTGATCGGAGAGGACTAACAGGACAGTTTGATCGTCGAGGTAATGATCCATCACCTTACCGACAAAATCATCCATATGACGATAGGTCCAGGCGATGGCGTCACCGTACTTTTGAGCATCCGGTGAATTATAGAAAGGGCTTAGGGGATCAATGAAACGCCAGAACATATGTGCGGCGCGGTCCGTATCCGTGAACACTCCTATGAACAGATCCCAATCGCGCTTTTCCAATTCATTCAGGAAAATCCGCTCGCGTTCGGCAGTGGTGTGCTTCATATCCTCGAGGAATTGCTCATCGGTCAAGCGCTCTTCATTTAATGCAGACGTATCATACGCCCACCCGACCGTTTTGAAATACCCCACTTTTTCGAACAGCTCCTGCGCGAAGGTCGGTGGATAGGAGATGTCTATATAGGGATTGGACGGGTCAATGTTCAAGGGACTGATGTATAGGCGAAATTCCGGCGCGGCGGTAAAGAGAAAGAAGCGGCAGATGCCGGTCACTTTCAGCAGCGGAGTCGCTTTATAATAGAACGACACCCATTCGGTCCAAGTCCCCGCCTTTAAAATCAAGCTCTGATCGCTCAGACGAATCTCCACTTCGTCCGTTCCTCGGACGGTGAAATTAATGGGAATGCGGGCGCGTTCCGACTTACCCGGAAGAATCGCCGCTTCCAGATAATCCGCAATTTCGCCGTTGATCTGTTTCACCTTCACCAATTTCCCGCCGCCCACCGGTTCCGCCAATTCTTCCGCCGTCAGATCCGTCGCCATATAGGTGAAGGTTGAATTGGTCTCGCGCAGATCTGGGACGCCCAAGCCGCACAACATGCGCCCCGGACCGACATTTTCCGCGGGAAACGTGTAAGGGATCGTCAACAATGTCACGTGAATCCCAGAATCTGCGGCGACCTTCCAGAACGAAGTTCCTCCGCGGGTGACTTCGCCGTGAGCTTTTTTCGTGGGGACAATCCCGAAAAGCAGTTCGGGTTGACGCAGAAACATCGTCGCCACACCGGGGACGTAATTTTCCGGAGTGCGATTGATGAAGTCGTAAATTCCGTGCCCGCCGGGATTAACGCCGGTGGCAAACGTGGACCAGGCGACCGGAGACTGCGGAGGAATTGTGGAACCGAGTTTGCTGTAGTCCCCCATTTCTTTCAGTCGAGCGAGATTCGGCAATTGCCCCTCGTCCATCAGGCGGTTCATGTAGTCCGGATCCACCCCATCGAAACCGAGGATGATCATCTTGGGTCCGGTCGGCTGATAGGATTTTTGTTCTTTGTTGCAGCGAATGACCAGGAGTGTCAGCGGGAGGATGAATGCAACTGTAATCCAGATAAGTTTCGATCTATTCCACATTAGTGTGTCCTTTAACGGCGTTCCGAAATCAAGTAAATCGTGGCGATGCCCACGAGAATGCTAAAGATTTGACCGATCTCGTACCATTCCGTGACAATAAAACCGGAACGTCTTTCCAGCAGAATGGTGTCGTTCGGCTGCAATTCAATGTTGAGATTGCGATTCTCATCATCGAAGATCGCCCGCAGGTCAATGGTAATCCTGGGGCGAGTCACATCCGCGGGATACACGTGGCATTTCTTCAGATTCGCCTCTTCGCCGGGTCCACCCGCCATCGCCAGATAATCCGTCAGCCTTTTGCCTTCCTGATAGATGTAATCGTGCGGCATCCGCACTTCGCCCATGACGAAGATCTTGTATTGCGTTTCGGACGATATGGTGATCACGACGACCGGATTCTGAAGATACTGCGTCAGCTTCTGCGTCAGGATGTTTTCTAAGCCGGCGGTGGTCAAACCCTGCACATAGAGGTTTCCGATCAGCGGATACGAAATCGTCCCATCCGGCAGCACGCTGACGGAGAGCGTCAAATCTTCGTTTTGATGGACGTAAATGCTCAGCACGTCCCCCGGCTTGATGCGGTACATTTCGTCTTCCGCCGCCTGAGCTCCGACTGCCGACAACGAGAACAGCAACAGTGTCAGTAAGGGTTTGAAATACAGCTTCATATCGTTTCCCCGTCATAGATAAGGGCTATGGATTCCTCGTGGAGCCGTTGCGAAGGATATCATTAAGCACGCGCTCCGTGCTGAAAGGTTTCCGGGTTTTCTTTCCTCATGTCGAGATTCTCGAAAACCTGCCGCTCCGCTTCGACGTTTTGCAGCCACCCACGATAGGCGGGTTTCGCCCCGAAGAGAATGGCTGGAATGGTGCGCGCTAAAATGGAGAGATCCAGCAGCAGTGAACGATTCTTGATGTAGTAGAAGTCATATTCGAGATTTTGATGGAGCAGCAGGTCTTTGCGCCCCATGATCTGCCACAAACCGGTGATGCCCGGCTTCACCTCCAAGCGCAATTTCTGCCAGTCCTTGTATTCCGCGACGATTTCCGGCATTTCTGGGCGTGGTCCGACCAGAGACATCTGCCCCAGCATCAAATTGATCAACTGCGGCCATTCATCCAAACGGGTCTTGCGGAGAATCCGCCCGAAGCGCGTGACACGGGGATCGTCTTCGCGGACGATCTTCTCAACGGCTGCGTCGAAGCGGTAGAGAGTGCGAAACTTGTACAATTGGAAGGCTCGACCCTTCTTTCCGATCCGGGTGACGCGCACCATAACCGGACCCTTGCTTTCCATCTTTATGATGACGGCTATGGCGAGCCAGAACGGCAGTGAGAAGATCAGCAATAACGTCCCTAAGGTGTAATCCATCAGGAGCTTTGCCCCGTTCTGCAACCAGCCGAACCGCTGTTTGCGGATCTCGATCATGGGGATATCGGCGATGCCGTCTATGACGGTCTGCGACGTCACGATATCGTACAGATCGCTGACCATCTTCACACCGACGTCCACCTTCTCGAGTTGTGCAATCAAGTCCAACACTTTCTCGCGCGACAGGTTGGGTCTGGCGACGATGACCTCATCAATCTGATGGTCTTCCACGATCTTCAGGATGTCTTTGACGGATCCGAGAATTTCCTTGCCCAAATACCGTTTTCCAACCCCGACTTCAGCCACAAAACCAACCACGTAATAACCCAAAGCCGGGAAATTGTGCGTCTTTTCCAGCAGGATCTGCGCGGTTTCGCCGCTCCCCACGATCAGAACCCGTGTGGCGTTGACCCCTTTCATCACCATCCGTTCGTGCAATAGCTTCAATATGATTCGGGCGATGCCGATCAACGGTAAAGCAGTGAGGAAAACGACCGCCAGAAGCAATCGGGAGTAATTGACCTTGATGATGAACATCCCCGCCATCATCACCAGAGCCACAACCGCGAATCCTTTCAAGAAGATGATCATCTCCTGGAGCTTGGAGTACATCACCTTGACGCGGTACAGTCCCATATTTTTGAAGACGATGATCACCACGAAGGGAAAAATCATCAGGATGGGCACGAAATACTCCACCGGTTTTGTGAAAATCAGCGAGGTATGGAAGATGATGGATCTGACCCAAAAACCTAAGACTACCGCCGCCACGGACATCAAGCCGTCGGATATGGCTAATATGACGGGAAAAATCGTGTCCCTTTCGCTGCCAATAATCAATCCGACAAAAATGCCGCAGCCAAAGATAATGGATTTGGGGAATAAAATCAAGGGAGAAGCCAGAGAGATTTGGGGGTCATAGGAGTAGGTGCGGCGGATAAACGGAACACAGCTGAGAACGAACAGAACGGCGGAAACGCCGAACGCTGTAAACCCCCAGGCTAAGCCGAAAACAAAAGCAAGCAATGAGACCAAAACCAGATAAGAGGTGATGATCTGAGCTTTCAGACTCTGAGGGGTGTAGGTATCCTTCAAAATCTTTCCGGGGAATTTTTTATAGACCAGCGTCCGCCAAAAAGCGCGGGAAAACTTCGTGCCGAAATACTTCTTCCAAGTCGAAGGATGGCGATGATAGACCACGGCGTCATCCAAGAATACCATGGTATATCCGCGCGAAGCGATCTTGTACGATATTTCCACATCCTCATTGTTGGCAAGCGGATAATGCGCGTCAAAACCGCCTACCTCCTCGAATACAGAGCGGCGGAAAGCAGCGGCGAAGGATGGAACCAGATCAATCTTCTCAAAATTCTTCAAGATCCGAAAACGTTCTTCGAATTCGAGCTGGACGAAGCGGGCGCAGATCTCTTTCTGCCTTGTCAGATATCTCCCCATAACGCCGGCGATCGAAGGATCCTCAAAGGGTTTGACCATCTTCTCGATCCAGTCCTCTTTGGGAATGCAGTCGCTGTCCGTGAAGAGAATGATATCCCCGCGAGCGATGCGGACACCCAGATTACGCGCCGCGGCGGGTCCTTCCTTGTTTTGGAGCCGATACCGCACGCCGAATTCGCGCGCCACTGCCGCCGTCCCGTCCGTGGAAGCGTCGTCCACGACGATGATTTCGAACAATTCCCGCGGAATCGTCTGATTCTGCAAAGCCCGCAGAGTGTAGGGCAGCGTCTTTTCAGCGTTGTAAGCGGGTATGATGACCGAAATCATGCTTCTTCTCGCATCCGTTCATGTCCGTTTTATCTGTCCACTGGATCCGATTGCGCGCGCATCGGCAGACGCGGTTTCCGATCCACCGGCGGTGAATAGAGCTGCACATGAATCGCTTTTTGCAGGAAATCCCTGCCGGTTGTATAATCCTCTTTACTCACTCTTCGCAATCCTTTCTGGATCTTCAGCCGTAGTAACCGCAGCAACAACAAAGCCGTCAACAGGACTCTATGCCAGAAAAGCTCCGTCCTGCCGAGGTTTTTTCGGATGAAATTATGCTGAGCCTTATAGACTTCGATGTTCACGTTGCCGCCCCAGAGCTTCTGCACGGTCTGGGATCCGTAATGAATAATCTGGGCATCGTGAACAAAAACGACCTTCCAGCCGCACTTCTTCGCCTGAAAGCACCAATCGCTGTCTTCATGAAAAATAAAGTAGGATTCATCCTTCAGCCCAATCTGGTCGAGGCATTGCCGCCGGATCATCAAGACGCACCCGAGCATCCAATCCACTTCGCGGGTGGAATTGTGATCCCAATACATCAGTGAGATCTTTCCGGCGAGCTTCGGAAAAAACTTATGCCAGGGGAAGATATGCTGCAGCAGCAGTCGCCGGTTGGTCATAAAATTGCGGCAAGAGGACTGGAGAGACCCGTCCGGATTCAGGATCTTCGAACCCACGATGCCCACAGTGGGATGCTCGTCCAGATATTCGACCAGCCGGTCAAGGGCGCCTTCAAGACAGATGGTATCCGGATTCAAGCAGAGAATATATTCCCCCCGGCATTCGCGGATGCCCTGATTATTCGCTTCCGTGAATCCGGCGTTGCGGGTGTTGCAGATCAGATTCACGGCGGGAAAACGCTCGCGGATGGCTTCCACAGAACCATCCTTCGAGGCGTTGTCAATGATCCAAATTTCGAAGGGCACCGCCTTTTTCACCGTCTGAAAGACGGATTCGAGCATAGGTAATGTGAAATGCCGCTCACTCGTGTTGGCGGTTACGATGGACAGCTTGTATTTTGGATCATCCGGACTCAAGACTTCTTCCAGGCGGGCGGCAGGTTCTTCTCTATTTCAATATTATCGAATTCTCTGGACTTGCGGGCGCCATGCAGTTTCACCCACTTCGCCATCTTGCGAATGCCCTCTTCCAGCGGGGTTCGCGATGTGTAACCGAAAATCTTCCTCACCTTGGCGTGATCGCTGAACGCATGCAGGACTTCGTTGCGCGCCTCTAGGTGCCGCGTGCGCAGCGGCACCCCCATCGCCTCGGCGACGATTTCCGCCAGGCGGTTGACTGTGTATGGCTCATCCGCACCCACGTTGAAAATCTGATTGCGCGCTCCTTCCAGATTCGCGGATTGTGCGATCACCGGCGCCACATCGCCGATGTACGAGAACGCACGGGTTTGCTCCCCATCGCCGAAAATCGTCATCGGCAGCCCCTGAAGGATCTGATTCATAAAGATGCCCACGACGTTGCGATACTTATCCCCGATGTTCTGCTTTTCACCGTAGACATTATGGGGCCGAAAGATTACATAATCCAGACCGAACATCTCGTGCGTGGCTTTCAATTCCATCTCCACGGCATATTTGGCGATGCCGTAGGAATCTTCCGGTGCCGGGATCATCTCCTCGGTCATAGGGAGCTGACCCGCGCCGTAAACGGCAATGGAGGAAGTGAATATAAACCGCTTCACCTGATGGTTCACGGAAGCGTTGATCAAATTGACTGATCCGATCAGGTTATTCCGGTAATTGAAACGCTTGATGAAATGCGAAAGTCCCTCGGCGGCATACGCGGCAAGGTGAAAGACATAGTCAAAATGGTGCTTCCGGAAGATCTCCTGAATCAATTCGACATCCAGGATCGAACCCTGAACAAACTCCGCCCCTGCCGGAACGTTTTCGATAAATCCTCCCGACAGATCATCCAGGACCACCACCTGATGACCGAACTGCAGCAATTGTTCGGAGACGTGAGCTCCCATAAAACCGGCACCGCCGGTGACCAGCGATTTCAATGGATTCCTCAGCTTTTAAGTCAGCGAAATGAGCCACGGTTGACAGCCATCAGGAGCGGATCAGAGGTTCTTGCGGTGTCGGATGGCAAAGCGCAGCGCATTCCAGAAACCGATGTCGGTTTCCTGCATGAAACGATAAGTATATGAAAGCGCGAATAGAACAAAGAACAGGCGATCCAGAGGCAATTTGATCAGACGAACCATCACGGGCAGCGTCCAGGGCATTTTCACACCGATGTAGAAGAGCTTCTGCAAACGGGTCAGTTCGCGGATGTTCTTCTGCTTCAGAACGCTGTCGGAAAAAAAAGACGCTTCCAAATGATCCAGAGAAAAGTTCTCATCCAGCAATCCCTTGGAGCGCGCGATTTCCGCCAATTCCGTGCGGGGATAGGGCTGGAGAATCGAGCACCAAGGGTAGTCTACTTTTATTTCGGCATTGATCCGAATCGTTTTCAGAGCTTTCTCCACGGTCTCGTCGGGCAAACCCATAATATTAAAGGTTTTCATTCGAATGTTGTATTTACGGAAATACGCCGCGGCGGTGCGGATCTGTTCGTCCGTGATGTTCTTGTGCAAGATGTTGCGCCGCAAGTCCGCATCCCCGGACTCGATGCCGAACATCACCAGATAGCAGCCGGCATCGCTCAGCATGCGAACTATTTCTTCATCCACCAGATTCACGCGCACGTTGCAGGCGAAAGGCAGATTGATTTCCGCTTTATATAAGGGGAGAAAGCGTCCGAGCCAAGCTTTGTCGAGAATGAAAATATCGTCGTTGATGAAGATGCGCTTCAGCGGATATTGTTCTTTCACCAGACGCATCTCTTCGACGGCGCGTTCCGGGGAATGCCGCCGCAGCATTTTCACCTTGCCGTGATACATGCGGTTGAAATCACGGTTGAAGCAAAAACTGCATAGATAGGGGCAGCCCCGCGCTGTGATAAAAGGCTTGGTGGGGTAGTCCCGAAGATATGGGTACTTATAATAGATCTTGCGATCCGGCAAAGGGTAACGATCCAGATCGTTCTCGCCGGCACCGACTTCATTCTTGAAAATAGAGCCGTTGCGCTTCACCCAGAGGTTGCGCACATCCGTGTAATCCTGGCCGACATCCAACCGCGAACAGAGTTCGGCGGCGGCTTCCTCGCCTTCGCCCCGACATATGATATCCAGCGCCGGATGCTCCACCGTTTCAGGGAAAAACGTCGGGTGCGGCCCGCCCATGAGAATGGGGCGGTCCAGAATCTTCTTGACTTGAGCGGCGATTTCCAGGCAGCGCACATGGTCACCGGTCATAGCGGAAAAGGCTATCAGATCCGGATTATACTCCTTGATCTTCGTAAAAAAATCTTTGCCTTCTTCTCCTTCCAGCAGGAGATCCACCTGATGCCCGGCGGCTTTCAAATACGCGGCGATGGACATCACGCCCGTGAATTCGAACTGGACGGTTTGAAGAAAGAGCACGCGAGCCATAAATTATTTCCGTGAATCGTCGCTTTCTTCGGCTAAGATCGGTTCAACACCCTGTCTTCTCCGGAAGCAGTACGGCAGTTGTTTTTAAATTCCTTGACTATATCAAACACTTCCTGCACGGTGATGAGACGCAGGCAAAGTGCATCACGCTTGCAATGAATTTTTTTCAAATTTTTAAAGAAGATGCAGGGATTGCAATCCAGCTCCTTGTAAATCGTCGTGTGCTTTTCCCCCAATGGCCCATACCTCCGAGGACTTTCCGGGCCATAAAACGAGATTGTGGGAACGCCGGTTGCATAGGCCAGATGCAAGGGTCCGGAGTCGTTGGTGATGAAAAGATCCATCTTGGAGATCAGGGCGATGACTTCGCGCAACGTAGTCCTGCCCGCCAGATTGACGGGCGTTTCTCGCATCATTGCGACGGCGCGCTCGACGTAGGGCACTTCATCCGGCGCACCGATCAGGACGACACGTGCGTTCAGGCGTCGGATCATTAAATCCGCCAGTTCGGCGAAATTCTCCAGCGCCCAGCGACGCTCTTTGGCGACGTCCGATGCGTTGACGTTGACGCCCACCACGAAATCTTGTGGCGAGACTCCTTCCGCCGCCAGCAGTTCCAAGGCTCCCGCTTCATCTTCCTGGTTCAGAGGAATCGGTTCCGCCAGCAGCTGTTCCATCGTCGGTTCTTCTATGACGCCGAAAGGTTCGAGAATGCGATAGAAAGTCCGCGCGATGTGTTCATCTTCCCGAAATTCCACAGGCTTCGTGAAGAGGGAGATGCGCCCCGGGACGGAAAAACCGACCGTCTGGCCGACGCCCACGTAAAAACTGATGATCTCCCCGAAATGCACAAGAGGTTCAAGATCAATAATGAGGTCAAAACGGAAGCTGCGCAACTGGAAAAACAAGCGAACTAAAACGCGCATAAAGTCCGTCAGAGTCGTCAGCCGCAGATAAATCGCCTGATCGTACATACCGGAATTTTCATAGATTCCCTTATTCTGATCCAGCGTCAGGAAGACGATCTCGGCATCAGGAAAAAGTCTGCGAATCGCGCGCATCGTCGGCGAAACGTGCACCAGGTTGCCGATCCCCCAGAACTTGATGACCAGAATGCGCTTGACGCCTTCTGGTCTTCGCAACGGCGGAAAGAGCGCCCGGAAACGGTCATAATGATAAAGGTACCGGCAGGCGACGCTGCCGATCTTAGAATCAATCTGCCGTATCAACTCAAGGTTCATCCATTCCGCCGGATTAGACCCAAGTCAGAAAAGCCCGCAGCATGCGCAGAAAGTTCATAAATTCATCAGGCGATTTAATGCGTCTCATTGTCCGCCAGATGATTTTGGGGCGCAGATAAAAGCGGCGCGTAGCCCAATCCCGGAAACGGGTAATCTCCTGAGCGGTCAGATTCGGATAATTCAAGATGGATTTATCCTGCTCATAATCATCCCAATTGCTGGAACCCAACCATCCTTCCCGTTTCGCCATCGAGTAAAACTCCGACCCCGGCCAGGGAGAAGCGCAGTAAAACTGCGCATAATCTAAATCCAGACTGCAGGCGAAATCGTAGGTTTTTCGCAGAGAAGCCGGAGTCTCACCGGGCAGCCCCAGCACGAAGTGTCCGGCGATCTGAAAGCCGATCTTCCGCGCCAATCGGACGGCATTCCGTATCTGATCGAGGGTGATATCTTTCTTGACGGCATCCAGCACCGCCTGTTCGCCGGATTCAATGCCGTACGAGATCATCCAGCATCCCGCCTGCTTCATCAGCGCAAGGAGCTCCTCATCCACGTTGTCCACTCGGCTGTTGCAGACCCAGCGGATGTTCAGGTCGCGCCGGATAATTTCTCTGCAGAGCTCCTTGATCGCCGCCTTGATGATGGTGAAGGATTCCGACCAGAAGAAAAAGTCGCTGACCCCGTAATGATCCCGCAGATAGATCAATTCCTGGACGATGTTTGCGGGCTTGCGGGCGCGGATTTTTCTGCCATAATAACTCTGAGCGACGCAGTAAATGCAGTCATAGGGGCAACCGCGCGCCGTCGTCACCATCAGGAAGCGGCGTCCGGAAAAAGGCAGTCTATAATGATCCAGCTGGATCAGATCCCAAGATGGGTACGGCATCTCGTCGAGATTCGGAATGAAACCGCGCGCAGGATTATGCAGAACAGTTCCGTTTTCGCGATACGACAAACCGTAGATGTCGGCGGGACTCCGGCGTTTTTCCAGCCCGTCCGCCAGGTCCGCGATGGTAATTTCCGGCTCACCGCGCACGATGTAATCGAGTTCCGGCGCCTGCGAAAAAGTCTCCTCCGGCAACGTGCCGACATGAATCCCGAAGGCCGCCACCCTCACATCCGGCAGGACGCTCTTCGCCAATGGGGGTATCGTGAGGTCGAAATTCAGCGAAGGCGTCGTGGAATTCATAACCAGAAGATCGGGTTTGAATTCGAGGAGGATCGCCTTGAGTTTTATGGAATCAACTCCTTCGACGCTGCAGTCGTTGACGCGCACCTCATGGCCGCGCTGGCGCAGGACGGCGGCGGTCTGCGTCAGGGAGATGGGCGGCCAGGTGGTCGTCCAGACCCCTTCCTTCTGCATACAACGCCCTTCGCGGGTGAATCCGAATTCGCCGGGTGAGGGGGGGTTGATCAAGTGCACTTTCATGACGATCAGCGCGCCGGTGTCGGCGCATCCTGCAGAGTTTTTTCGGCTGCGGGAACGCGCGACGATTTGTTCTTCTGGAAAATCCGATTGGAAGCTAAACCATACTGGATCAATTTGAAGAAATTGATCCTCGATCTGCGCATCAACTGCCAGGCGTAGCAAGCTTGAAATAGAATCTGATAAACAGGATTCGGCGGCAGCTTGATCAACTGGCGGATCAGAGGCTGAAGAAACGGGAATCGAACAGCAATGTGGAAGAACTTCTGCAGATTTTCCAACTGGCGGATTTCGCGGCTTCGCACGACGGAAGTCGTAAAATAGCTGGCGCCGATTTCATCCACCGGTAGCTCTCTGCCCAGATCCGCTTCGATCCGCTTGCGGATCTGCGTGCCGGGATACGGCTGCAGAACCGAGCACCAGGGGAAATCCGCACGGATTTTCGAGTTGATCTTCACGGTTTGAAACGCGTCGGCGACGGTCTCCCCCGGCAGTCCGACCATATTGTAGGTCCCGAATCGGATCTTGTATTTCTTGAAGAGCCGCGCGGCTTCGTAGATCTCCTCATCCTTGACCCCTTTCGCCAGCACTTCGTTGCGGATCTTCTCCACGCCGGATTCAATGCCGAAAACGCAGGAGATGCAGCCCGCAGTTTTCAAGGCCTCATCCACCAGATTCGCGCGAACCGTGGATAGAAACGGCAAGCCGATCTCCTGACGATACAGCTCCAGAAAAGGGAAAAGCCACTTTTTGTTGATGATCAAGATGTCGTCGGAAAAACCGACGAAGCGAACCGGATAGCGGCTTTTAACCTGCTTTATCTCCTCGATGACGTTTTCCTGGCTGCGGAAGCGCACGTACTTCCCCTTACCGCGGTAGAGCTCCTGCAGAGTGTGGTTGGCGCAGAAGTTGCATTTGAAGGCGCAACCTCTGCCGGAAATGAAATTCTTGGACGTCTCGCGAGCGGTGATCGGGTAACGGTCATAATAGCTGCGGTCCGGGAAGGGCAGACCGTCCAAATCCTGAATGAGGGGTCTGGGCGGATTTTGGAAGATCTCTCCGTTGACTTTTCCCCAGAGATTGGCGATCCGACTGGGATCCCCATCACCTTCCAACGACCGCGCCAGGTCGCTGACGGCGCCTTCTCCTTCTCCGACGCAGACGTAATCCACCGCCGGATGGCGGATGATTTCAGGGTAAAACGTGGGGTGCGGCCCGCCGAACAGCGCGATCGCCTGCGGATGGCGGGTTTTGTAGCGTTCTGCAAAATCCAGCGCCCAGTGATGCAGCCCGGTTGTGCAGGAAAATCCCAGCACCTGCGGTTGATACGCCTCCACATCGGCGAAGGCATTAGTCCCTTTCACGTCAATGAAAATTCGGGTTTCGTGTCCTTCCCGCTGCAGATAGGCGCTGAGGTACATCAGCCCCAGATTTTCCGTCAGCAGATTTTGTATGAAGGCGAATCGCGCCATAGCGGCCTTGCTTTATTTTCGAAGGGTTTCGGGGATCGTCATTTCTTCCAGAATCCGAGAATCGTCAACACGATGATGATGAACATTTCGAGCGACCTTTTCGTGAAATGCGGCACCCGCCGGATGAATCGCACGACCCGCACCGGATGCAGGAAGAATCGGGCGACGGCGATGCGCCGCAATTTCTCCAGACGCTCACTGGGCACACGCGACATATTGATGGAAACCTGATAGTAATGCTCGAAATGCCCGTCCACCGGCATGCCGGCTTTCAGCGCCTGTTCCCATACTTCGGTGTTGGGGAAGGGCGTCAAAATGAAGAAGTTTGCTGTGTGCAACTTCGACTTCAGCGCGAAACGGATCGTCTCCCAGATCTCTTCCTCCGTCTCGTCGGGAAAGCCGAGGATGAAGAAACCGCCCAGAAAATATCCGAGCTTGTTCGCCAACTCGATGTTGGCGCGTGCCTTCTCGAGGTTCAGATTCTTGTGGATCGCTTTCTGGATCCTCTTGGATCCGGATTCGATCGCAAAAACGAGGCGGTACGCACCTCCTTTCTTCATCAGCCACAACAGCTCCTCGTCGAAGCTGTCCGAACGCAGCCCGTTCGGAAAGGAGAAGTACATACCCAAATCATGATCTATAATCGCCTGGAAAATGGCTTTCGCCCGCGGGATATCCAGGTTGAAGATGTCGTCAATGAACTCAATTTCCTCGATATGGTACTGCCATTTCAGCAACAGCAGCTCTTCCATCACATTTTCCACCGACCGATGCCGCAGTTTCTTGCCGAAGAGATTGTGGCAATAAGAACAGCGGAACGGGCAGCCTCGCGAAGTCACCATCGGCACGGCGCGGTCTCGCATCTGGTGAGGATTCATAGTTCGGATACGAAGGAACTTCTTCTCGAAATAGCGGTCTAATTCCAGCAGATCCCAGGCGGGGAAAGGGATTTCATCCAGATTCTCGATGAATCCAGCGCGGGGATTGATGACCGGTACCCCTTTGGATCGAAACGAGATCCCCGGGACACTGCTGATTTCACCTCCGCTTACTTGTGTTTTAATCCATTCGCCGAAGCTTTTTTCCGCCTCCCCGTGGAAACAGAAATCCACATTCGGATCCGAGATTGCTTTCTCTTTATCGCTGGTGGGATAGGGTCCTCCCAGCAGCACCGGGCGTTCCTTCCATCTTTTCTTCGCCAGAGCGGCGATCTGATGTGCGATCGGACCTTCCATTGTCAGACAAGTGATGCCGATAACGTCCGGATCAAAATCTTCCGCACACGCGATGATTTCCTCCGGTTTCAGTTCCAGCAGTCTCCCATCAATGATCTTAACTTGATGATCGCCCGACTGCCGCAGGCAAGAAGCCAGGTACAGAAGACCCATCGGCGGAGGCACTTGAATGATATCCGCCCAGGGCCGAATAAAAAGCACTCTCATCTTTTATTCTTTGTACCCTTACAGATTTGCAGATAGGTTAACTCTACTTCTCATATCTGAAGAAAGAAGCGGCGATCAGGATCCAGATTTTCTCAAAGAAGCGATCCCGCCAAGGCGTCGTGCGCACGAAGCTCCAGAGGCGGAGAGGGTTCAGATAGAACCTGCGGAATGCGATTTTCCGCAGCTTCTCCAGTCGCCGTGTCGGCACTTTAGAGATATTCGCGGAGACTTTCTGGTAGTTTTCGTAGTCTGCGGAAAGATTATACCCGCGATCCCGAGCTTCCCGCCAGATGTCGGTATTGGGAAAAGGCGTCACAATAAAGAAAGCCGCTGTCTGCAGTTTCGATTCCAGCGCGAAGCGGATGGTGTTCCAAACCTCTTCTTCCGTTTCATCCAGAAAACCCATCATAAAAAACCCGCCCAGCGAAAAGCCCCGTTTGGCGGCTGCGGCGATGTTCTGCTTGGCTTTCTCCAGATTCAAATTCTTGCGGATCAGCTTCTGAATCCGCGGCGTGCCGGATTCGATGGCGAAAACCAGGCGGTAAACGCCGCCGGCTTTGAAGAGGTCGAGCAACTCTTCATCGAAGCGGTCACTGCGCAAGCCGTTGGGAAAGCTGAACTTGAAATCGAATTTCTCCTCGATCACCCGGCGGAAAATCTGCTTGGCGCGTTCCAGATCCAGATTGAAAATATCGTCAATGATTTCGACCTCTTCCACGTCGTAGCGGTCCTTCATAATACGCAGTTCGCCGATCACGTTTTCCACCGACCGTTTGCGCAGCATCTTCCCGAACAGGTTGTGACAGTAGCTGCAGCGATAGGGACATCCGCGCGAAGTCACGATGGATAAGACACGCCTGCGCATCTGATGCTGGTTGAAGGAAGTCCGCTTGCGCGTGCCTTTCCGATTGAAATACTCCTCCAGATCCAGCATATCCCAGGCGGGATAAGGCAGGGAATCCAGATCGTCCACGAACTCCCTCATTTCGGACTTGGCGATCGCGCCGTTGCGGCGGTACGCCAACTCCCGCACCTGCGTCCAATCCTCGCCATTCTCCATCCGGGTGAGAAGTTGATGAAAGCTCTTTTCCGCCTCGCCGATCATGGCGATATCCACGTTGGTGTCGCCTAACAGACGATGGTAATCCGAAGTGGCGTAAGGTCCTCCCACGACGACGGGAACCCCGGGCAACACGCGCTTGCTACGCCTGGCGATCTCGTGAGTTTCGCGGAATTCAAGGGAAAAGCTGGTGATGCCCACCAGATCGGGATGGTGATCGCGAATGATGCCTTCCAGAGTGTTGAAATCGTATTCTTTTAAGCGGGCGTCGCAGATGTGGACGTCGTACTGCGGGCTGTGCTGACGCAGATATGCCGCCAGATAGAGCAAACCGATCGGCGGCGCTGCCGCAGGTACTTCGGAATGGGGTCTGATCAGCAGAATTTTCATATTTTTTCAATGTTCTTGCGATAATCCGTTCTGATAAAATATACGCACAAAACCGCACAGTTTTGAATCAAAATTCCTTCCCTAAAAAGGAAATCCGCGCCGTTCGGATGAAATTCTTGAACAGCACCCATTTGCGGGGCGTCGTGCGGAAGATGGACCACATCCGCCTGGGATTGAAGTAGAATTTGCGAAACGCGATCTTGCGCAACTGTTCCAGGCGCTCCCGCGGGATGTTGGAAAGATTCGCGCTGACCGCCCCGTAATCCGAATAAATCGCCTCCATATCGTAGCCCAGCGCCAAAGCTTCTTCGTACATCGGAGTATTGGGGAACGGAGTCAGAATGAAGAAGCTGGCGGTGTGCAGCTTCGTCTTCAACGCGTAGCGGATGGTGTTCCAGGCTTCCTCTTCGGTTTCATCTCGGAATCCCAACATAAAAAAGCCGCCGGTGGAAATGCCTTTTTCCGCCGTATAATTGATGATTTCCCGAGCGCGTTCGAGGTTCAGATTCTTCCGGATCATCTTCTGGATGCGCGGCGTGCCCGACTCCACAGCGTAATTGATACGATACGTGCCGGCGGCGCGAAGTTTATCAATCAACTCCTCATCCATCTGATCGGCGCGCAAGCCGTTGGGAAACGAGAGGCGCAGATTCCAGCCGGCTTGAATGATGCCGTCGCAGATGGCTTTTCCGCGCGCGCGATCCAGATTAAAGACGTCGTCAATGAATTCGATCTCCTCAATTTTGAAGCGTTCGACTAGCCAGCGGATCTCCCCGAGCACGTTCTCCACAGAACGTTTGCGCAGCTTCTTGCCGAAAACGTTGTGGCAGTAGGTGCAACGATAAGGACAACCCCGAGTCGAAAAGATGGAGATGCCGCGCAGCCGCGACTGGATGGGATTGGTCAAACGGCGCACCCGCCCTTCGACGAAATAGCTTTCCAAATTGATCAAGTCCCAAGCTGGATACGGAATTTCATCCAGATTTTCGATCAATTCCGGAAACGTCCCTGGGACGACAGATCCGTTCTGTCGGTATGCCAGACCATCCAGCCCGGCGATGGGTTCATTCTTCTCCAGCCGCTCCACCAGATGCAGGAGAGTCAATTCGCCTTCCCCACGCGCCGTAAAATCCACATTTTGATCCGCCAGCGCCGCCGCGGCGTCGGAAGTGCCGTACGGCCCGCCGATTACGGTGACGCAATCGGGACAATGCCGCTTCGCCAGGGCGGCGTAGCGGTGCGCCGTCTCCCCTTCCATCGTGAAAGCCGTTATCCCCACCAAATCCGGCTGCACCCGTTCCAGCGTCTGCGCCACCTGATCGTCCGTCGGCAGCTCGCTGCGCCCATCCAATACCTCGATGGTATCTTGATCAGGCCGCATTTTGCGCAGATAGGCGGCTAAATACATCAAACCAATGGGCGGCGGTGCGACCGGGATTCCGGAATTGGGGCGAAGCAGCAGGATTTTCACGGCGATTTGTTCTCCACGCATTCCACCGACAATGCCGCGGTTTCCGGAATCGGTTCGATTCCCTGGTTTCGCTTGCGCCGCAGTTCCCTGCCTGTGAAAACCATCTTGAACAAATACAGAATGCCTTCCAGCAGACCGACGCGGAATGGATTCGCCCGCAAAATCAAATAGATGCGTTTGGGACTGAAATAGAACTTGCGATACGCCATCTTCTTCAACTGCCAAAGCCGCTTGGTCGGCACTTTGGAGAGATTCACGGATATGTCGTGGTAGTCGCTGAAACGAGCCGTCATATCCACGCCTTGTTCCAATGCCTGGTTGTAGATCGCAGTGTTGGGAAACGGCGTTAAAATGAAGAAGCTGGCGATGACCAAACGCGAACGGACGGCGAAATCAATGGTCTTTCGGATATCTTCCTCGGTCTCGTTCAGGAAACCCATCATAAAGAAACCGTTGCAGTTGATCCCCATCTTCGAGATCAGCGCAATGTTCTCCTGGGCCTTCTTCAGGTCCACATTTTTCTTGATCTCTTTCTGGATGCGGGGACTCCCCGATTCAATGGCGACTGTGATCCAATAGACCCCGCCGCGTTTGAATTTCCGCAGCAGTTCTTCATTCAACCTTTCTGAACGCAGGCCGTTCGGGAACGTGATGTCGAAGCGGAGCCCCTCCATTTCCATCCGGTCGAAAATCGCGGCGGCGCGCTCCATATCCATATTGAAAATGTCGTCGAGAAATTCGATCTCCTGGACGCCGTAATTCTGTTGCAGCAGCTTCAACTCCTCCAGGACGAAATCCACGGAGTGCTTGCGCAGCTTCTTCCCGAAGACGTTATGGCAATAGGTACATTGATAAGGACAGCCGCGGGTGGTGAAGACCGAAACCGCACGATTGCGCCGCTGCAATTTATTCATCATCGAACGCTTCCCCTTGCGGGAAAAGCAGTATTCGAGGTCAATCAGATCCCAGGCGGGAATGGGCACTTCATCCAGATCCTCGATCATTTCCGGATAACCGGTGTTGATGATGCGCCCGTTCTGCCGGAAGGCGATGCCCTTGATCGCCTCCAGCGGCTCCCCTTTTTCGATGGTGTTCAGAACCGCAAGTAGGCTTCTCTCTCCTTCGCCGATGAAGGCAATATCGAAATTTTGATCCTGAATGACGGTTTGGGGATCCGATGTGGGATACGGTCCGCCGATGAAGATCTTGCAGCCCGGCAAGGCGGCTTTCACACGAGCCGCTAAATCATGCGAAGTTTCGGCTTCCAGCGAAAAGCTGGTAATGCAAAGAATATCCGGCTTATACTCCTTTATAATTTTCACCAATCGGTCGTTGCTCGTATAACGCACCCGAGCATCGTACAGGATGAAATCATCTTTCCCGCGATATTTTCGCAGATATGCTGAAAGCGACATCATTCCCAAAGGTGCCGGCGCCGCTACAATCTCGCTGTCAGGACGGGTGAAGAAGAGACGCATCCTACCTCGCTTGGTCAATTGGGTATTGTTGATCCGAGTTCCCTTGTCTACCTCGGGGGATGTGGTGCGGAGTTAGAAAAGCTGAGTATAAAATATAAATTGAATTTCTTGTAAATGCAACAATTTATATGAAAATTTCAAGATTTTTTATGCGTAAAATATCACATATTCCACGTATTTCGCCCTTACGCCATACAGATTTGCAACACTGGATGTCTTATATCGCATGCCGCTGCTCAACATTCACTTGCGCTTCATTTTTGCCTATCATCTGCACATTTGTGCAACCGTAGTTCTGTGCTGTAATGAAGAACTCACGGTTTCCAGCCGCGAAATGCTGCATACAGGGACCAATCCAAACGGATATACTTTGGAAAATGAACGACCTGAACGTCATTGAAAGTCTGCGAAAAGCATTGTAGGATCTGCCGGTGAGTGGCGACATGAAACGCGGTGGAAGCTCCCAACAAACGATCCGTGAGAGCGTTCTTCGTGGGAAATCCCGCTACCACCACTCCGCCAGGTTTCAAGACCCTAAAAATCTCATCCCGCGCCCGGGCTTGATCGGCGATGTGTTCGAGAATGCTGATTAAAAGCACTGCGTCAAATGACGAATCCTTAAAAGGCAGTCGGAGCAGATCCGCTGCGGCGACCTGCGCGGATATCTTCTCAAGCTCCATCATCTTCTTCAGTGACCGATCCTGCAACTGGCTGTCCACCGCCCAAACCGCATCGGCTCGTCGCACCAGCTCGGGCAGAATGACACCGGTTCCGCAGCCGACATCCAGCAGACGCGAGATTGCTCGCTCCGGAAGCAAGTCCAAGCAGATCTGCAGCCGCTTGAGAAAAAAAGAGCGAAACACCGGAATATAGTAATAGGCGATCGGATCTTCCAACGCGGGGATATGATGCTTCGGGGGGATATACATCTGATTTCCTGACATTTAAAAATCCGCTCTCCAAACCTGCGATTCGAGTCGAAAAACCTTCACGAGAAAATACGCCGCAAAGAGAATAAAATAGGGGTCCGTGGGGACGCGATGCGGAATTCCGGAAGCAGTCAGAGCCGCTGTTCCCACTGTATAGAAGATCACGGCGTACAACACGGATCGTTTGCGCCATTGTCGAAAAGAGAGCGCGATTCCAAGAAGAGAAGCGGGAAGGATCCATCCAAAAGTTCCCCAACTCGCGAGAGCCACCAGCGGACCGGTCTGATTCGTCGGCTGGATGCGAAAGAGCTGATAAAGGCGCAAGAGACAGAGCTGAACATAGACGCCGGGATTGGCGCGGATGAATCCCAGCACCCGCTGATTCAGAATCCGGTCGCGTTCAATTTCGCTTTCTGCTGTGAACTCCGGGAAGGGGAGAAGCTCCTTGGCGCGCAAATGGTCGAAGTGCTTCCGGGCGAAATTCTGATAAACGCGGTCCATTCCTGTAAAATTCCCTTCCATCCGTTCCGGCAGAAACAGCTGATTATTGTACTCCCAGAGATTGCGACCTCCTTTCGTAGGTAAGAGTTGGGGTACACCGAAAACCACGGCGTTTCTGATCACCCATGGAAGAATTGCCAGAACGATGATCAGCAAGCTCACAACCAGGCGCCGCCATTTCAAATTGCCGCGCAATTGGAGGTAAAGACATAGAACAAGAAGCGGAAGGAAGCTGATCAACGAAATCCGCGTCAACAGAGTCAAGCCCGCCGCTACTCCGAGCATTATGTAATTAAGCCAACTTTGTTTTCGCAGGATTCGAACGAAGAAGAAAAGCATTGTCGCCTGCAGAAAGAGATAAGAGTTCTGCGTGACTAGGTTGGTGACAAAAGCAAGCGAATAAGGATACACGCTATAGATGAATGCCGCAATCCCTCCCACCAACGGTGTGAAGAGATATCCGCCGATGTAAAATAAGATGAGAATCACCAATGCATCGAACAGACTCTGGAAAGCGCGTACGATGTAAATCTTGGGTCCGAAATGGATGAGTTCCGTACGCCCGAACGAGGTTCCGCTCGTCTTCCCGAATAGGAACCGGACGGCGCCTACGAAAACGGGGTAGAGCGGTTCGAAGAAGGCGGTGGAAGTGTCGGGTCGGATGATTCCCCATAAGGCGCCCAGCCTCTCATCGCGGATGCGTTCCGGCCGGGTCATCAACACCGCCCGCATCGAATCCGTCGCACTCTCCGGAATTCCGACTGATTCCCGACTGACGACGAGACCGCGCCCCTGGGCGATATTCTCGGCGATGTCCAGGAAGACCGGCTGATCTGCCATCGGCAAAAGACGGTTCCCCAATGCGGCTGTAATACCCAGGCGCAGGATTAGTCCGACGGCGAAGATCCACCAGACGATCCGCGGTTCACCCAGCCTCAAGATGATAGCGCGAAAGTTCATCAGGTTAATCGTCCGTAATGAGTCAACTCCACCCCGTTTTCGATGAGCATTAGCCGCACTTCCGGATGCGTCAGCGCTTCCAGCTCTTCGTTCCAGTGATACCCCCACCCCGTGAATTCATCCAACACTCCCGAATCTGTGCCGGGATGAACCATTACTTCCGTCACACCAGTCGGCAGCGAAGGGATTACGCTGCGCCAGTTTTCCAAAAGGAATCGACCGCCTCGGGTGAATCCCGCAAAATAGTCGGGTGATTTGAATCCGGCTTTTTCGTATTCACGCCGACATCTGGAAGCCAGCCGCGATACAAAACGACTCTGGATCAATCGCAGCGGAGATGTCGGGTCCGATGAATAGAACACCCGCTCCATTGGAATTCTGATTCCGCGGATTCCATACTTGCGCCCCAATTCCATCACAACGCGCGAGATGCCAGGCAAGAGGTGCAGGTGCTGATGGCTGTCCTGATGCGTGGGATGAATCCCAGCATCGAGCAGAATTTCAATTTGAGCGGTGAACTCTGCCTTCACTTCATTTAATTTCACCTTGCCTAAGGCATATCGCTTTATAAATTGAGAATACGAAGCGCAGAATCCACCATCCGCATCCAGCAGCGATGGGATCTTTTCCGGCGGCAGAACCGGCTTTTGATCCACCAGACAGAGGTGGATGCCGATTCCAAGTTCAGGGCAACGCTTCAGTTCGGCAAGCGAATCAAAAAAGGCAGTTCCACCAGCTAAAACCGTGGTGCTGGTGACAATGCCCTCGCGATGCGCTAAGATGATGGCTTGATTCACAGAAGGGTGCAGACCGAAATCGTCCGCGTTAACAATCAACCGTCGAGTCGGCGCGGTTTCCTCCATGATCTCGGTAGTAACGACGATAATAAACCCACAATTCTTCCAAAATTTTGAAGATCACCGACGGCGTCGCCAACGTGGACACCCCCTTCGTCCGCGGGTAATAACGAACACCCAGTTCGCGGATGCGGAATCCATATTTGCGGGCTTCGATGAGTAGCTCCGCATCAATGAACGAACCCATAGAGCGCAATTTCGCCTTCTTCAGCACCTCTTGTTTCACCAACTTGAAAGAAAAATTGACGTCCCGCACTTTCAATCCGAACAGCAGACGAATCAACCAATTGTAACAGCGCGAGTAGATTTTCCTCTTCAGAGGTTCTTCGCGGTTCAGACGGTAACCGGTGATGAAATCCGCTTCCGCCATCAATGGAACGGCTCTTTTCAAATCGTTCATATCAATAGGGTTGTCGGCATCGGTGTAGAACACGAGCTCTTTGGAAGAGTTGGCGAATCCGGTGCGCAGCGCTCCCCCCAATCGGGTATTCTTCTCATGGTGTATGACCTTCACCCCGGGGATTTCCGCCGCCAATCTTTCCCCGATTTCACCGGTGCGATCCTGCGAAGCATCGTTGACAATGATCACCTCCCAATCATCGGATATTTCCCGCAGAACCGCCACCGAGCTCAATACCGCTCGCTCGATGTTCTCTTCCTCATTATACGCGGGCAGAAAAACGGAGATGCTGTACTGTTTATCACTTTTATCGGGCATCAGACGGTTCTTTCGTTGAAATTTTTCCGGCGACGAGACGTTCGAATAACGAGAGATAAGAAAATACCGCTGCCAGGATTATATACGGATCTGCCGGGAGCCGGTAGCGCAAACCTTCATGCGTCAATGAATAAAACAGCAGGAAATATGACACAACCGACCAGAACGGCAACAACGCACGGATTTTTTTCCAACCCAAAAAGAAGGATAGAATAAAACCTAACAAAACGGGCCCATAGGACAACAGCGCGATTCCGTTCATCAGAGGACCCTTCAAGCCGATCCCCTTGTAACCGACGGTCCATTTAAACCGCAGCCAGCACATCTCGAGGAAAAAGCCGGGATTGGCTTTGATGAACTTTATCCCTTCCCGAGTTAAGACGGCGTTGCGCTCAAGTTCCCCTTGTTCCGGCGAAAACGCCGGGTAACCTAAAATATATTCGCGATAGTTCAATTTGTCCAGTTTTTCCGGCTTAAATTTCACCCCCATCGCCTCCAATTCATCGGCGATAAAATAGGGATTATTGCGCATCCAGAGATTGTACCCTCCCCGAGTGGAAAGCAAAATGAATTGATGGTGTAATTGATAATTTCTGTAGATCCAAGGGGAAATGGTCAAGATAAACGCGACGACGGCTAAAAGGGACAGCTTCCATTTCGCCGTGTTCCGAAGGAAAATCAGCATCCATAGGATCATCACGGGGAAAAAAGCAATGATGAAGGAGCGAGTCAGAAAAAAGAGCCCGAATGACACCCCCATAATGATCGCCCAGTACCAACGGGGACGATCCAACATGCGGAAATAGGCGAACAGACCTAAGGCAAGAAGCACCAATAACAGCGCTTCCGCCATTAAAATCCAGGAATAGAAAATGAAATGAGGATAAATGCACGTATACAATGCGGCGATGGTGCCGACGCGCTCATCGCGGAAGGCGCGCTTGCCGATATCGTAAACGAAGTAAACCAACAGAACACCCATTAAAACATGCACAAGGCGCCAGAAGAAGAAGCGGTCGCCGAAGAGCAGATACATTCCTGCGGCCATCAAAGGATAAAGCGGTTCAAAAAAAGAGTTGGGCTTGCCCCACTCCACCATGCCGTAAAG
This sequence comes from uncultured bacterium, assembly GCA_964623265.1. GTDB lineage: Bacteria > Electryoneota > B3-LCP > B3-LCP > B3-LCP > CAZUTK01. The sequence continues at coordinate 31,663 of CAZUTK010000024.1, forward strand.
CCTTCTTTCCGCATCCCACATCGCCACAATTGAATCATGAAATGCCGGGTAAAACCCCTCTGGATGCGGATTTCTGGTACGGTCTTCAACATATGGACCGCGTGGGACGGTCGGTACTCCGAGATAGCCGTCATCCACGAGGGCACGCGCCAGGGAATAATAGGTATTCTGATCGCGATAAGGGAATGTGATTTGATTTCCGTACGGCAGAATCGAAATCAAACGCAGCAGGAAGGCGAAGATCAACAAGGATCGTATCCTGAACGATTCATCCGACTTGAATCTTGCGAGGTACCGTCTGATCATAGCCCTTGTGAGTTGCCTTTGACTTCCGTATGCTCCCTGCCGATCAAACGTAGCCACCAGGTGCGTAGTGCGCGTTCGGTCTTGAGTTCCTGAACGCCTCGAATCACATTGCGGAAGGATCGGTAAACCTTCAGCGGGTGAAAGATCAATTTCGTTCCGTAAAAAGAGAGGTAACCGAGATATTTCAGCAAGACAATCTGGCGATCCCCGATATACTGCGAATAGGACTTCGAGACCAGAAGATCGCCGTGCGGGGTCAAGGCGTCGAAGAATCTCTCTCCGACGACGACTTTCCCTTCCTGCTCCAGCCGAGAGATCAGCTTGGAACCCGGAAGAGGCGAATAGATCGAAAAAACGACTTCGTCCACGCCATAAAACGCCAGCCTGACGGCGAGCCGGATCGAGCGTAACACGTCCGAAATCCGTTCGTCCGGCAATCCCAGCATAAAATAGCAGGCGATGTGCAGCTTCTTTTTCGTCGCTAATTTCGCGGCGCGGATGACCGCGTTCAAGTCGAGCCTCTTGTGGATCACCTCCTGCAACACCCGCGGCGATCCGGACTCGGCGGCGATGGTGATTTGAGTGCATCCGGACTGCATCATCAAATCCAGCGTCTCCTCGGTGATGCTCTCGGCTCGAACACCATTGGAAGTCTGCCAGACGATATTAAGCTTTCGCGCGCTGAGTTCAAGGCAGAATTCCTGCACCCATTTCAAATTTGTCGTCAGACTCTCATCTTCAAAATGGACTTCCTCAATCCCGTACTGCTTTTGCAAGAATTCGATCTCGTCCACTACATTCTTGGGGGATCTTGCGCGCCAGCGTCGGTGCCAGATCTGAGGGGTATTGCAGAAGGTACAGCCGTAGGGGCACCCACGCGTGGCGATCATTGTCGTCCAGCGGATCCGATTCGCGCTCCCGTGCGGTTCCCTGGCTGCAAAGTAATGCTGCATCGGCAGGAGATCCCTGCGGGGAAAGGGAATCTGATCGAGGTCCGAGATAAATTGAGTCTTAGGATTAATGAAGATTTCTCCCTTATACTTATACCCTAAGCCGTCAATCTCCTCCCATCCCCCGTCCTTCTCGATGGCTTCCACCAGATGCGAGAAAGTCATCTCCCCTTCCGAAAGCACGACAAAATCAACCGCTGGATGCTCCAGCGTTTGACGGGTCATAATCGTCGGATGCGCTCCGCCGAAGACCACGATCGTTTCCGGGAAGCACTCCTTGACCCGCCGCGCGATTTCAGCGGCTATAAAGTAGGCGAACGTGTACAAATTCGAAATGCCGACGATGCGGGTTTGCGGCGGTATGGAATTCAGGATTTCCTGAAATGTCAATCCGCGCAGGTAATGATCCTTCCAAGGAAAGATTTGTTGATATTTTTCGCCGACTGCATCAATGATCTTCACTGAATGATGCTGCGGATCCAGCATCGCGGCGAGATAGCAGAGTCCCAGCGGCGGGACAACACCGGCGGTTTCCTGCGTCTTCGAAAAGTTCTGCGGGGGACTGATTAGAGTGATCTGCACGTTTTACCGTTGTTTTCCGATGTAATCCACAAATGCTTATTGACCCGGCACCATATTCTTCCACAAATCATGGGTGAACCCCAAATGAAACGCTGAACCGAGATCCACGTATAATTCGAGAATCCAGCCGATTATGAAAAAGCCGAATACGGCGATCGCCAAGAATGGACGGAATCGTTGCGCAATCCTCCTTTTTTTCAGGTCATCCAATGCGGGCCGCCAATTCGATAGGAAATAGCCGGCGAAGACCATCATGATCGGATTGAGCGGCGCTCGATGCCGGGCGAAACCGTAATAGACGAATGTCAACGCGAGAAAATACGCAATAATTAAATAGAGCATAATCCTTGCTGGGGAACGATTCCAAGCGTAAATTGCTCCCCAAATGAAAAGCGGCATCAAAAGATAGATTCCTGGAGCAGTGACCAATAGAACCAGCGCAAGCTGCCAGCGCGGCACTTTACCCCAATATCCCGCCAGGAGCGACCATCCGAACTCTCTTTCCACGCCGAAAAAATTCCATTGCATTCGAATTCCCTTAAACAAAAAAAGAAAGGGGTGTCCGCGGATCCAATCTATTGCGGCTTTCCTGCACAGCTCATCCTTCTGGGTTTCGGAAAGCTGCCATGCCACAACGCCGCGAAGTTCTTCCGGATCTTCTTTGCTGTAATTATATAATATGAACGGTAATGGATTATGATTGTAGAAAAACAGATCCACTCCGGATTTAGTTGTAAGCAACGGCTTTCCGAAGACTCTTGCATTGCGAGCTTGCCAGGGAATCAATACCGACCAAAACACCAAAACAAATACCGCCAGTCGGGGAAACAGCTTCCAACGCGCGCGGAAAAATATCAACGCAGCGACGCTGAAGAAAATAGGAAATAAATATAAAGCTGTCCGGGTTAAAGTCGCCAATCCTAAAAAGAGTCCGGCAAAAGCCGCATCTGAAAATCTGCCGCTGGGAAGATTGACTAAAAACAATACCCCGGACACAAAAAGAAACATAAACAGGGTCTCGCTTAATAATAGATCCGAGAAGCTCCAGGCTGCGGGATAGATCGCCATCAGCAGGCCGGCCCAGACCGCCGCTCGCCTGTCAAATACCTTTTCCGCCAATTGATACGTCAAGAGACACGTTACCGCGCTTAAAACCGCTTGGCAAATCCGCACCGCGAAGATGTTGCCCGCTCCGAAAAGGTAATAAATAACATAAATGAAAATCGGGTAGATCGGCGGCCTCGAAGCGCTCAGGCGACCTTTAACGCGCAAGTCTCCATTCTGCAGAAGGCTCAGACCGCTCTCGTGATAACCGAGCATATCCGAAATAAGATTGACCTGGGGGTGCAGGAGAACAAGGCCAATCCGCAGCGTAAGTGCGAGCAGAAAGAGCTTCAGCAAAAAGAAGCGGTCCTGGATGAAAGCTTCCGCACAGCGGTCGCAATATTGTAAGATCCGATAAATCATTCCTTTAGAATTTATCTTCTGTAATTCCTTCCTCTGCCGGTACGAAATGAATGCCGAAGACTATCCCTTTTGAAATGATATCCGCCTTGCGATACCCGCCTGATTTTAATTCTTCCGGAAGATTTTCTTCTTTAACCCATTTCAGCGGACTGCCGACAAAGAGAAATTCCGGCGGATGCAAGGTTAATATCCAGATCCCCTTCGGCGTCGGTTTCACGTCATCCAGAGAGCGTATCCATTCGCCTTCTCTTAGATACTGTCTGCCATTATGCTGGGGAATTTCATGCTTCGAGTATAAATATTCTCTCAGGGATCTGCGATGATAATGAAGCGATGCATAGAAAGTGCAAACCCGCAAATAGGGATCGGAATAATGTATAATCACCTCACCATCTCCCAAACGGGCTGAAATCTCCCGCGCTATCGTGGAAAGGGAGTGACCTTCCGATTCTTCCGCGTACGGCAGC
>CAZUTK010000025.1:0-21371 GCA_964623265.1 uncultured bacterium
TCAGATGATCCAGGAGCTCAAGACTTCGCGCCCGTTCTGATGCATTTAAAACACCGATCAAATCTCCCTTTTTCCAACATACAGCCGCCATAAATTCATATACATCAGCCGGTCTTTCCATAAAACCTGATTTCAGCTCTTCGGCCGCGGTAGAGATTCGATTCTGTTCGATAATGTCCGCGGCTCGCGTAAGGGACTGCAGAGCCTCATCATCCTGACCCTTTCGAACGAATGCTCTGCCCAGGTGCAAGTGAACTCGCCAAGCGATTTCATCCAATCCGAATTCACGATATCGGGCAAGGGATTGATTCAATAATTCAACGGCTTTGTTCGCATTCCCACTATTTAATTCGATCCTTCCCAGACCCAGCAAGGATCGTGCTACGATGTCCGATCGCGACTTTGACAAACCGATTTCGTACGCCTCCGATAAATACTTCTTCGCGCTGTCGCTTTGGTTGATCTGCAACAGAGCGTTGCTCAAATCCAATTTCGTCAGCGCTTGGTTTTCCAGGCTTCCGGAAGCGATGTCGCTCTGCAGGGCTTGAAGAAAGCGATTCTTCGCCTTTTCTAGTTGATTCGCCGCCAGATCTATCAGTCCTAGATTTTTTTCGATTTGCAAACGGCTTTTTTCGTCCCTTGCTTCCGCGGCTCCTTCCAAAGCGGATTTTCCTTTTTCTTGAGCTATGTCGTAATTCCTGAGATCCAATTGGATCAGTGCTTCGATGTTATCCAGGAGATAAACATATTTTTTCTGTCCTATGCGGTCATAAGCCTCGCGGGCTTTTTGCAGTTCCTGAACGGCTTCCTGGAATTCTCCTCGTTTCCAACGTAAGCCTGCGATATATTGGTGCGTAACCGCAGTCCCCAATGAAATTGTATCTCCCAGTGCCGCCAGGGCTTGCATCTGATTATCCAGCGCATTCGAGTAATCCATTATGCCTTCAAACGCAGCGCCGAGGTGCTGGAAAAACTCCACCGGTAAGGGTTGCGGCTCGCCCACCGCGCGCACGATTTCCAGCCAATCTTCACGGAACTGCTCCAGAACCGCAACAGCTTGCTCATAGTCATCCTGTGAAATGTGGAGGCGTCCCAGATAAATGCAGGTTTCCGCAAAAGGCTGCAGCTCCTCCCAATCGCGGAAAATCTTCGCCGCTTCGCGCAATTTTATGACGGCTTGAGGGACATCGCCTTGTTTTTCCCAGAGAGTAGCGAGGATTTGATCGTCCCGCGCGGCTTGAATCTCGTCCCCGCGCTCTATCGCGAATTCTCTCGCCTGACTGCGATACCGGATGGCTGATTCCCAATTCCCTGCGTTGTCCTCATAAACGGAAAGATTTCTGAGCCCCGCTTCCAATTCTTCTTTGTCTCCGATACGTTTGTAATATCCGTTCAGAATTCTCTGCGAAACGGCGGATTCTTCCCAGCGAGGAATCAATTTGGCAGCCTGGATTCGAAGCTGATGCAGATTGACGGTCGCTGTGGTGTCCTGAAGTTCTCGGGACATCGCCAGCGCCCGATCGTAATATCGCAACGCCCAATCTCCGTCGCCTCGCTGCAGATTGTAATTCCCCTTCAACACTGTGCGCTGGAAGTTCTTAGTCGCATATTCCCGTTTTTGACTCGGGCTCAAGCCGCCATTGCCGTAATAGCGGATCCTGTCAAGCCGCGATGGTGCGATGCCATATCTTTGCAGCGCCGTCTTCGCTTCGTTGCACGCAATGCCCGGCGAAGTGTCGCTCTTTTCGCGGAGAAAAGTCTGAGTGAAAATATCCAGTTCCGTTTGAGAAATATCATCCGGCAGGAAGATTACGCTGGAGAAACCCGCGAAGAACCCCATTCTGCTGTACAGGCTTTCATCCTCGGAACAGCCGATCAAGATCAAAGCCTCTCCGGAGCAATCGAGTCCGAACAATTCTCTGCCGGTCCAACGCTTGCCGGAAGAATCGAAAAACACTCGATCGAGCGGATTGGTGACTGTTTCCGAGTCGAAGCGGATCAAGACTACCCCGGCATTTTCGATTTGACCTCGTTGGCCTGTTGTGCCGGCAGAAGAATCCGGCTCAAAACCGACGGGCGGGATCGTGCATCCGATGCAGATGTTTTTCCCCTTGCCCAGGGAGGACTTTTCCTGAAGATAGATCAGACTCTGCGGATCCGGCAATAGGAGGATTTCCGGAAAATGTTCATCCCACGCGGCGTCAATCGAGGTTGCTGCGTTGATTGCAGCGATTTGCCCGGTTGGTTGAACGAGGTAAAGTCTGTTATAAAGCTGCTGTACACCACCTTTGTTGTCGTCGAAAAGAAAGGATATGATCGGCGTAACGGGGATCAAACGTAGCGGGCTGATCGAGGATGAATCCACAAGTGAGATTTCCATATTGCCGATTTGGGAATCGAAATGATACGGCTTGATGTTCAGCGTGTCTTGCGTATATAGAATAAGATAGAAACGATCATTAAAATCCATTACCTGAAGCAGTGCCTCCCCAGGCTTTAATGTCTTTCGGATTGTATCCGGCGAGACTGAAAGATTTGCGAATAACGAACTGAATTCCGCGTCATCCTGCACGACTTGACGGATCGTTTGATCGTATTCTCGACGCAGGTTTTCATATTCATTCTCCAGTGCTTGAATGGTGATAGAGTCTTCCGGTTGGTTTAATAGTGCATCCGACCATTCACGTCTGATCCGGAACAGCTCGCCGCGCAAATACGGCACCGTGCCGCCGCCGTTTCCCCAAATGAATTTTCGTCGTTCGGATCGAATGGGGATCCAGCGCGTGCGTGCGGCTTCGACGAGGGGCAGGGAGGCGATTTTTTGCCCCCATTGCGCCGCGCGAGAGAAATCCCGCTCCCGATAGGCGGCAATAAACGCCGTACGCAGTATCTCTTCCGCTTCCAATCGGTTCGGATTATACAAACCGCCTTCTATTAAATCGTCCGGCAAATTATCGCGGAGCTCATCCGCCAGAGCAAACCATTCTTCCACTGTATATCTCGGGATTTTGGAAGGCATTGAAAGACCCGTTTCTGCGCTTAACAGCCGTCCGATGCGCCAGGAAACCCGCCAGAGCAGATCGTTGCGGCCCAATTGTTGAGCGGTGTTCCAGGCGGAGCTAAGTTGTTCAGCGCATGCATCCCACTCATTCTGAGCATATAGTAAATCACTAAAATCTAGGCGCAGCCGGGTGTACTCGGGGAACAATCTCTTCTTCTCTGCTTCCGCGATACCGCTGCGATATGCCCACACCGCGTCTGCTTCGAATTGCAGGCGTTTTAATTGGTACTCGACGGATGAATCAGGAAGCGAAGCAGCAGCTTTCAGGCAGAGTTTTGCGAATAATTCCTGGAATCGCACTCGTTCTATCTGAAATCCTAAGGGATCGCGTTTGAAACGCTGGATTTCAAATCTGAATTCCTCCAATAACGTGTGTAGATTCGGGATTCTGGGTTCCTTCAGCAACAGCAGATGTTCAATGAGCTCCCAATCCCAAGGATCTTCGGACGGGCGTTCCGGATCCGGGATTCTTTGCAGATTCGCGCGCAGGTAACGTTTGGTTTGATCCGCACCCAATGTCTGTGGCATCCTGCGGACGGTCTCAGCGATTTCCTGCCATCGGCTTCGCGTCATTGCCACTTCATTATGCGAAAAGAGCTCGACCTCTTCCAACAGCGTGGTCTTCACTGAAGAATCGGGAGCGAAATCGCTCAATTCGATGCCGGCGAGATTGATCAGCGCGGATAACCTTCCGCCGCGAAATCCGTATTGGTTGCTGAGCTTCAAACTGCGCAGGAAACTCCGCGCTGCCATATCCGTTTGATTCTCGATCCAATGGTAATAGCCGATTTCGCTCCAAAGATTGGCTTGTCCTTCCAAATCATTCTTTTGCAGAGCAATATCAAGCCGCCTGTATGCTTGATTCATCGCTTCAAGGTATGCTTTCTTGCGAGTGTTCAATTCCTGCGAAATGGAAAAATTCAACAGCAACTCATCCGTTCGGTCGAAGCCCAGCGCTGAAGCGGGGGATCCGGTGCCCATAAATCCGAAATCCCAGATTGGAATCGGAACTCCGAAGAGATCCAAAATCAACGGATTGCGGTACGACGTCCGTCGTGATCCGTTAACGTCGGAAAGTGCCTGTAGGGCTTGTTCACTGCGCTGCGCCGCTTCCTCATCGTCTCCTAATTTCATTGCATTGTAAGCCATATTCTGCCACCATTTGGCGCGCTGCGCCGTCAACCCTTCCCGATCCGCCAACGCAAGCGCTCTGCGATAGTATTCGTTGGACTCTTCCGCTAGACCTTGTACTTGATAGAGTTCCGCTAATCGCAGGATCACTCGCAATTCGTCTTCCGGATGCTTGCTCTGCTGAAACTTCTGCATCGCGATCTGATAGTTCTGCGCTGCGATCTCGTTCTTTCCGGTGATCGCAGCAGCTTGCCCGATCCTCTCGCGGATGACTGCCTCTTGTTCGTATGAAGTGAAAGTGCTGTCAAAGTGAATGCGCTCGAGGTAGGCATTGAGCGCGCGCGGGTAACCGAATTCCCCGAGTGCGAAATAGTTGTTGCCAAGATTCAACAGCATTTGCGCTTCGAGCCTTGGATTTTCCTGCTCGTTGTTGACCGCCAGGCCTAACTGCAGGATGTCGATGGCGCGCTCGTAGCCCTGCACCACAGGAGGAGTACCTTTGAATGTGATCGTTTGTCCCAAGCGTTTCAAGATTCTTCCTGGGACGGCGACCAGGTCCGACCAGCGGTTCTTTTTGTGTGTATGGCGACGGTTCAATTTCTCCAGCAATTCATAATTGTAGCCTAAGGTTAAATATCCATTCGCCAGGTCGGGGCGCAGGGAAATAGCTTTGCCGAGATAATGATTCGATTCCTGCAAGTCCGAACCGTTCTTCTCGGCGGCGTATGACAGCGCTAATCCGAGAGCATAGAGGAGTTCCGCTTGATCAGGGTGATCCGTCACCGCCTTTCGATAATCCTCAATTACAGACGCCAAATGTCCGGAGGACTGAGCCGCAGCGATTCTTCCCTGATGCAGGCGAAGATTTTCCGGATCAAGCATAAGGGCGCGGGTGAAACTCGCCAGCGCGGACTCCGAATCCCCGTTGAAGTTCTGCTGTTCCGCACGCGCGGCGAGAAAAGAAACTCGGAGCGATCGTGCCTGACGGCAATAATAGCCTTTGCGCAATTCACCGAAATCTCGCTCGATCTCTTCCAGTTTTTCCAGAGATGCTTCGAGATTCCCCGACTCGTATTCAATCAACGCTGCTGATAAGAGGCTCTGAACGTACACTAAACGAACGAATGGAAGAGGAAATTTCTCGGAGAAATCCCGCAATCGGGCATATTCTCCCAGAGCAAGATCTAAATCTCCGGTTTGCACCAGATAATCCGCAATGCGTTTCTGGGCGGCGGCGGTTAATGCGGGAATATCCGGATATTTGCCGATCAATTGCTGCATGCCGGCGATCGGATCCTCCCCGCTGACTTGCAGTTCGATAATCTTTTCGATTGCCTTTTCCGTCGGCTTGGCGCGATCCGAGAAGCGCCGGATTTCTTCCAGATACGTCTGCAGTGCCTCGTCTCTGTTCTCCAATTGCAGATGGAGTGCGGCAATCCTAAGACGAGCGTCGGCGGGGTAATCTTCCGCATCGGAATACTCCTGCACGACCTCGGAATAAGAATTCAGCGCTTTTTCAAAATCTCCGAGCTTCTCCCAGGCGGCTCCCATTAGATAATGACTGCGCGCCATCGCGAGCGTCTGTTCGGAATAACTTCCTTGAAAATCATTCAGATTCGAAATGAAAGAGGAAGGGTTGTTGATTCGGAATTCGCCGCTTTCGTCAAATTCGGCGTGATGCGTCAAAGCTATAAAATCGAGCAGCGCCTCAGCGCCGATCGCCTTCTGATCCGAATAATTCCGCAATATGCGCTTCAAAAGGGATTCCGCTTCTTCGTCTTCCCCCAGTGCCTTCAACAGACGGGTGGATTCTAAGATGGATTTCGCGCCGATCCGGCGGTCATCCGAAAAGTCCCTGCGGGCGCGATCCAGAGCCTGCAGTCTTAAGAGTATGGTTGTGCGATCCGGCGGTTTTCCGATGATCTCGTTTTCCGCGCCGATCTCCATGGCGAATTGAAATGCTTCTTGTGCAGTATTGAATCGGGGAATCGGTCCTTCTGCAGAAATGCGCCAAATATCGGGGTTTCCTGTTTTGTTACTCACGTAATAGAGATTCCCGTCAGCCGCGATAAACGGATGGGTTTCGCTCGCATCACCCAAGGAAAGCTGTCGGTAGGTATATGCGGTATCTTCCGGATCGAAGCGATAAAGCACTTCACCGTTCAGAGGAGTCAACCGCTGGTCGCCGTCGCGATCCCGATTGACTACAGCCGCAATAAACGAAATTCCATCTGGATACCAGCAGGGCATCGCCGCGGGAAAAATTCCCCGGTAAACCCATGATATTTCCGGATGGGGATCCCGTAAATTACCGCAATCAAGGACGCAGATATCCCCACCGGAACCGTCAGGTATGACCGCGATGCACAAGATGCGGTCATCCACCGGCGCGAAGCGGGGCTGCAGGAAGCCATCAGGGGTCAGCCGTCTGCTCGTCTGCGTTCGCAGATCGAAAAGAACGATTCCGGCGCCTTCTCCTTCGCCATCCTGAAAGGCGAGGAAACGGCCGTTCTGTGAAGCAGTGGGATGCGATTGTGCACCGGGAGCCCGCAATAGAGGTTTTTGACGGTATGCCCTCGAACCTCTCAATTTGGCGGGCGCGAAACTCAGCATAAAGATATCCCCAGCGGGGTCATCCCGGTTGGAGGTGAAGTAAATCCGCTTGCCGTCCGGACTCCAGACAGGATCATACTCATCGGAAGGGGTGTTCGTGATCTGAAGAGGGGTTCCGCCTTCGGATGGACGGATCCAGAGGTCGTAGTTGCCCGCTTTGTTCGACGCAAACAGGAACCAACGACCGTCCGGCGACAGGGATGGGGATATTTCGGAGCTTAGATCTGCGGTTAAGGGCTGCGCGATATTGAGACGAGATGGGGGAGACGATTCGGCGGGGGTGTATTCGGTTGGGGTTGCGGAGTGAACAGCGAAAACTGCGACCAACGGGATAAAAAAAATGATTTTTATGGACATGGCGCGATCAGATCATTTCTTTTTCCATTTGCCGTCGTCCGATTGTATCCAAGTGCCTTGCGGCGAAGAGTCTCGGTTCATCTGGGCGAAGACCCGCTCGACCGCTTTTCGATCCACCGGATTGACGATGGAATTAACGTCCGCGATCCGGTCCATAATCATGCGCCGGTCGTTGTTTTCCTGCTGTACGATGCGATCCACCAGCGCGCGGTAAGATTCATCTTCGGAATAGCGCTGGGTAGGCATCAGAACCAGCAATCCTTCTAATCCTTCTCCGACAACACCATCTATTTTAAAATCCTCGATATCATCCGCATTGAATTTACGGTGGACGAAAGCCTCGAGCGCGGCTTTTCTGCCGGAGGCGATCGCAGGCCGTTCGGGGACACTGATCTTCTCTTCTTCACCGGTGGCGGACCGGGCGGATGTGATCATCCAGCTCTCCTCTTCGATGGTGCGGTAAGAGCCGAGGATTTGCTTTTCCAGCGCGGTGCGTTCGCTGGTGAAGGTCACTTCCGGGGTCTTAATGGTGCAACCTATGCAGAACAGCAGAACCACGACAAGAAGGCATCGCCTGTATGATCTGTTCATCGTGTAATCCCCGCGGTTCGACGGGCTGCAATTAGAGTATTCTTCAACAGCATCGAAATGGTCATCGGGCCGACGCCTCCGGGAACCGGAGTAATCGCCGAAGCGACTTCCACCGCCGATGAAAAATGAACGTCGCCGACGAGGCGGTAGGGAGTTCCTTCAGAGGGTTGAGCGGCTTCGATTCGATTGATGCCGACGTCAATGACCACGGCGCCGGGTTTCAGCATGTCCCCTCTGACGAATTCCGGTTTTCCGATGGCGGCAATCAAGATGTCGGCTTGCCGGATGAAATTAGGCAAGTTTGGAGTTCGGGAATGACAAATAGTAACCGTGGCGTCGCCTCCCGGCATTTTCCGGGAGAGAAGCAGCGCCAGCGGCCTGCCTACGATGGAACTTCTCCCTAAAATTACGACATGCTTCCCTGCCGGATTGCATCCGCTGCGCAGCAGGATCTCCATGATGCCTGCCGGAGTGCAGGGGAGGAAAATATCCATCCCAGCCGCTAGCCTGCCGACATTGTAAGGGTGGAAGCAGTCCACGTCTTTGGCCGGATTCACGGCTTCGATCACGGCGCTTTCATCCAAGCCCGCCGGCAAGGGAAGCTGAACCAGAAAACCGTGCAGAGTGGAATCGCGATTGAACTGATCCACCCAGTGCATCAATTCATCCTGGGCAATATCGCCCGGCAGGATCTTTGTAATGGAGTGAAACCCCATCTGCTCGCAGGCTTTTCCCTTCATCTTCACGTAGGACTGCGACGCCGGGTTATCGCCAACCAGAATGAAGCCTAAACCTGGCGTAATTCCCTTTTTCTTCAATTCCGCCGTCTCTGCCGCGACTTCTTCTTTGATTTGCGCCGAAATGAGCTTCCCGTCCAGAATTTTCGCAGACATTGTGAGTCCACCGTTGGTTATTCTTGGTCTTAATATAATAAGAATTCACTGGTTGTCAAGCAAATTGCGCACCGTTTGATAATTCTGACGCTGATGAATGCCGGATATGAACGTCGCAGACCACGATGTGATCTGCATCAACACTTTCCACAAGAAAACTGCGGTATTATAAGAAGGTGGAAAGTCTTTTGTGGTCTTATAGTTCTTTTAAAAGAACTTGACAATCCGAAGGGAATTGATTAACATAAAAAAGGCTGTGAAAAGCCGAGGTTCTGCATGAAGACCCATCATCGGTTTTACGTTGGATTCGCATCTATTGCGGCGGTCGTTGTTCAGGCATTTACCTGCTCCGCGGCGGTCAACCTCGATCTCAGCCTATCGTCGGCGGACAATCTGCAAGTTTTCTTCCTGCAGGATTTAAACGTCAGCGGACAAGCGCCCGCATCGGAAGTATTTCGAGCGACAATTCAATCCGATGAACCGCCGCGAAGCTGCCGCCTGGTGTTCTCTATGCGGACAGCGCAGGTGGAGATTTTCAGCAGCAGCACAGGTTCCTTCACGCTGAATCCGGGTATCGTGCAGATCACGAATCTGGATCTCACCTCTGTCGGGAGTCCTTACCGGCTCGAGAATTTCAATTCCAATTCGGTCGCGCAATCCATCGAAGATCAATTGCTTCAAAACGGCTATTTTCCCGCTGCTACCTATTACCTGTTGCTCGAATTGTGGTCTTCAGAGCAAACCCTTCTGGCGGCGGATGAAGTGGTCGCGGTGATCACAAACCCATTCACGACGATGTTGCTATCCCCGGCGGGGACGCCCGAATCACCGGCGTTGATAGGCGGGATGCTGCCGTTGTTTACTTGGTCTTCCAGCGCAACGCAATTTCTGATCACTGTTTGCGAGAAGACATCGGATGCGATGGATCCCGAATCCGTGATGCAGAGCCGCCCGAATTATCAGACGGATCCTTCTGCTCCGGTGACAGGTAAGAGTTTCGGTTATCCTGCAGCAGGCGCGAAACCCTTGGAACCTGGGCATACCTATTACTGGCAGGTGACGGCATTGGTGCAAACCACGAGCGGCTTGAAAGAATATCCCAGTCCCATCGGGGCGTTCACGATCCTGCAGTCTCAGAGCCCGGATGCCGTGCGGATTCTGACGGCGATTCAGCGGATTTTAGGTCCCGGTTATCTATCCGCTCTGAATCAATTGACCGGATTTCAGCCGACCGGCGAGATTCGACTGAACGGAGTCGTCATCACGATCGAAGATCTCGAAGCGACGGCGCGGGAATTTGAAAGCGGAGTTCATCGGACGACCGCCGCTCGCGCGGAATGATGGATCGGATTATGCGGCGATTCACTGCGCAGTTTCTAAAAGTCGGGTTGATCGCCCTTTTATCGGTCTGCTTTGTCGTCGCTTGCGAAGCGCAAACGGCGGCGGGTTCGGCTGATTCCTTTGTTGCTCTGGTACTGCGCGTGAAACAGCCGACGCTGGTTCAGCGGATTCAGAGCCAGCAGACGGTTCCGTTGCAGCAGAACGACCGTCTCTATCCGGGCGATAGGATCTTTTGCGGCGAGGGGGGGCAGGCGTCCATCATTTTCGGCGATACCGCAGTCGAAATCAAGCTCATCGCCAATTCGGAACTGATCTTTCAAGGGCAACGATCTAGCGACGGTATTACCAAGCGGATTTTTCTTCAAGTGGGCAAAGTGCTGACTCAGGTGTTCCGCAAGGAAATGGAAGTCGTGACCCCCACGTGCGTTGCGTCCGTCAAAGGCACGAGGTGGTGGACGACGGTGGATCGTTCCCAGCAGACGCAGGTGATTGTGCTGGAAGGGGACGTGAGAGTGGAAAACCCGATTTCAGGGCTCGTGGAGACGGTATCTGCGGGCAGCACGGCAACCAGCGATCTGACCGGATCTCTGAAAGTTGCTCCGACGAGCAGTTCGGAAATTCCAGAAGAATCTTCCGGTTCGCAGCAGGGGTCTTTAGACATCAAGTTTGAAGACGGCTCGGGCCAATCCAAAACTCTGCATATAGAATTCGACCGCTAATCTGGACGCTATAGTGGCGGATCATCGTTACTCTCGGATTCATCTATTTCGCAAACATCCTCCGTATCCTTTGCGCAGCCTGATCTTTAACATTGGTTTAATCTTTCTCCCTTCCGTCGTCTTCAGTCAGGTGGTGCAACTCTATCCCCAGATCTTTCATCTCCCCATTTTAGAAGCGCCGGCGAACCGCGATCTCGAAATACGGATTCAAGTGGAAGAAGGAGCCGCGCAGATCCGTTCCGTGCAGCTGATCTGGCGTGTAACCGGTGGAGAATTCAGAACTTCGGAAATGGATCCGGTTGTTGGAGGATACCAGTTCACTATCCCCGCCGCTCAGGTGCAGCCTCCACATCTCGAATACGCCATACTGATCCGCTTTCAAAATGGAAGCGAAGCTTCTTTCCCGCTGCGTGACCCGCTGCAGTTTCCGAATCTGGTCGCCGTCACGCAGCCGCCCGCACGGGAGGCGGTCGGTCCGCAATTCATCCTCTTACGTCCGCAGGAAAACGAGATTCTCTTTGAATCGGATGTCGGCATCGCTGTCTCTGTATTCGACCCGGATACTCTATTCGATCCGGCGTCTCTGATGCTGCTGTTGGATGGCAAAATCCTCCACCCCAAGGAGGTCAGCAGCACCTTTATCCTAGCGGAAACACAAGATCTGAAAGCAGGCAGGCACGAAATCATCATCCATTCGAAGTCCCCGAAAGGAAAAAGCAACCCGGAATTCCGCAGATCTTTCCAGATTGCCGGCGTAAAAGGCGAACATCCGCCGGCGACCTTTTTTTGGGAATTCACTGGTGAGGCGATTCAGGAAGATTTCAGCGGTGAAGAGGAAGGGATTTTGCGGGGGGACTTGCGCGTAAAAGGGGAAGTGGGAAAATGGCGATATGCGGTTCGCAGCTATCTCACCAGCGAAGAAGCCTGGGATCGCCAGCCGCAAAACCGGTTTCTGCTCAGCGTGAAACGAACGTCTTTGTCGTTCGCGATAGGCGATGTGACGCCGCAGTTTTCCGATCTGGTGCTCGCAGGGAAACGCGTTCGGGGATTGGAAATCGGCTTGCATTCGAATCGAATGCACATGCTCGGAGTCTTCGGCGAAGTGAACAAGGAAATCCCAAACCTCGCTTACCGCAGGATGCTGATTGGGGTCCGTCCCTATTATACGACGCCTTTCGGCGCCCGCTGGGGTTTCAGTTTCTTAAAGGCAAAGGACACTTCGTCTCCTGAAAATCAGACGTTTCTATCGCCACAGGACAACGTCGTCGTGGGGATGGATGTACAGATTCCTATCGTGCGCAGGAAGCTGGAATGGAGCTTCGCCACGGCGATGTCTCTGACCGCTCTGGACATACGCGGCGGCACCATCAGCCGCGAGGCGTTGGAAGAAGCCGGCATCGAAATTCCCGTTGATCCGGATCCTTTCGAATCCATCATCGTAATCAACGAGAGCCTCACGCCGCCGGATCCGTCGAAATTGAGTTCTCTCGCCTGGATGACGTCTCTGAACTTTAATCAATCCGGGCAGTGGCTTTCGGCAAGCTATCGGAGTGTGGGACCCGCGTACTACTCTTTCGGTAATCCCTATCTGCAGAATGATTTAGCCGGCTGGAATCTATCGGATCAGTTTTCTCTGTGGAGACGGCGGCTTTTTCTGAATCTCGGATTGAGCCGAATGCGCGATAATTTGGACGGAAACAAAACGGCTACGACGGTAACCAGTGGGGGTTGGGCGACCATCGCCTTCTATCCGAGCGCACCGGCTCCTCAGGTGACCTTTACAGTGAATTTCACGCGCGGATACAACGATTTAAATCGTGTAGACACTTTGTCTGTGCAACTCGACAGCGGCAGCGTCACACAATATTCAGACTTGCGGCGCGATGATTATTCGAAGACCATCGGTGCATCACTCGTCCAATTTTTCTTTCTGCAGGATTTCAGGCAGACTGTCACACTGAATGCGAACCAGACGAATTTTCAGGATGAGATCGCCGACCGCCCGCCGGATTTCGTTCGCTTGAACAGTGCATCGAAGCAGTACAGCATCAACTGGCGTTCGGATTTTCTCAGAGAATTCAATGCATCCCTGGATTACTCCTATTATTCCAGCGAAACCGTCCTGCAGCCGTACCGGTATCACCTTTTCGGTGCGACGATGAACAGTCATTTTCGAGAACAGCGGGTGAGACTATCCTTCGGGGTGCACCGCCGTGACGGCAATCTGGACTTGAGTCGCTGGCAAGGTCAATTAACGGCGGAGTGGGAATTTTACCCGGGTCATACGCTGAAAACGACCGCAACCCGCTATTTCAATGATATTGCTGCAGATGAGGGAATTTTCAGGCTGCACTATTTCAAGAGATTTTAACCACACAGCGGTAAATGCAAAGCTATCAAAGAAAAAGCATCCTGCTCCTTTTGCTCTGTTTATCCTCACTGCTGGCTTTCGTCGTCTCCCGGTTGGATTTTTTCGAAGAGCTGGAACGCCGCACGCTCGATTCCCGCTTCAAGATCCGAGGACCCCGCGAAATCCGTGAAACCCCTCTTCAGCTCGTTGTAATTGACGATCAAACTCTTTCCGTCTTGGATCAGAAATTCCCTTACAGCGGTGCTTTGTACGCGCGTTTGATCAGAAATCTCAACCGCGCCGGAGCGAAATGGATCGCTTTTGACATTTCGTTTTCCGAATCCAATCTTCGGGATCCGGAAGGGGACTCCATCTTCGCAGCTGCGATCCGCGAGGCAGGAAACGTCATTCTCTGCGGAAAAATTGCCTATACCGACTATCGGGACTTGGTGCAGCCGCACACAGTAGCAGTCCCGCCGATGCCACTCCTCACGGCAGCGGGCGCTCCTTGGGGTTTGGTCAATGAGCTGACTGACTCCGACGATTTTACAAGACGCTATCTGCTTTATCTTCCATTCGGCGGCGACCTGAAGAAGTCATTCGGATTGGAGATACTACAACACCATCTCGGGATACCGATCTCCGAGAAAATCTCAATTGTTGAGAACAAGCTGAGGTTGGGTGATTGCGAGATCCCACTGTTCGACCGCTATTCCTTCCTGATCAATTACTACGGTCCGGCTGGAACTTTTCCCGCCATATCCTTTTCCGCCGTTCTGGATGATTCCTCATACACTCTTCGCGACGATCTGGACTCGGATTACATGGAAAATTTCTACCGTGCGAATGCACCGTCCGGAAACACAACGATTAGAAATCCTTTCGCAGGAAAGGTCATTCTAATCGGAGTTTCAGCGGAAGAGCTGCACGATAACAAGAATACGCCCTTCTACGATTTCCCCGCTACACCGCGCAAAATGGCGGGCGTGGAAATGCACGCTCACGCCTTACAGACCATTTTCGATCGCGAATTCATCCGGCGCAGTTCCGTTCTAATGGTACTAGCGTTGAATCTGTTTTTGGCGCTGTTGATTTTTATTCTGGTGAGCTTCCTGAAGCCGCTGAAGGGCTTCTTCGTAGGGATTCTCTTGGTGGCGGTAGTGAGCGCCGCTGCGGTTCTGCTCTTCGTCCACGCGAACTATTGGCTGGATGTGATAGCGCCCCTGTTGACTCTGTTATCGGCGTATTTTAGCACTTCACTCTATCAGTATTTTCGGGAACATCAGGAGAAAGCAGCGATCCGGACGATGTTCTCGCATTATGTCCCGGACCGTATCGTGGAGGAATTGATTCAGAATCCGGCTCTGCTGAGGTTGGGCGGAGAATATCGTCGAGTCACCGTTTTATTCGCTGATATCAATGACTTCACCGCACTAAGTGAAAAAGTTGCGCCGGAGAGTCTGGTATTGCATTTAAATGAGTTTATGACCGCCATGACGGAAATTATTTTGAATCATGGAGGGATCATAGATAAATACGAAGGTGATCTCATCCTGGCGGAATTCGGCGTTCCGGTGCCGATCGAAGATCACTGCAGCCGAGCTTGTCTCGCAGCATTGCAGATGCAGCAACATCTGAAAAGCATCCGTGCAGAGTGGATTTTACAAGGTAAGCCGCCGTTCACCCTGCGCATCGGGATCAACACCGGCGAAGTCATCGTGGGCAATATGGGATCGAAATTCGTCTTCGACTACACCGTGTTGGGGGATCCGGTCAACCTCTGTTCCCGGCTGGAACATGCTAATAAGGTATACGGGACGGAGATCATCATCAGCGAAGAAGTCCGCCGAGCGCTTCCAGAAACTTTTGTTACCAGGGTGCTCGACGATTTGCGCGTTCACGGGCGCAGCGCGACGGTGCGCATTTTCGAATTGACGGCGCAGCGCCGTGAGGATCTGTCAATGGAAATGCAGCAAATGTTGGAAGCGTATGAGCAAGGTTGGAACTTCTATATAAAAAGGAATTGGAGCCAAGCCGGCGAATGCTTTGAACGCGCTTTGCAGCTTCGTCCCGACGACAAGCCCGCGAATGTCTTGCTCAAACGCTGCCGAAGTTTTAAAGCTCAACCGCCTCCCGCCGACTGGGACGGCGTTTTCAACCTCGATAAAATGTGAAGCAATTCCGTCACATCATCGAAGAAAAAGGCCTTTTGCTGATCGGTGCGATTTTGCGCCGACTGCCTCGATCGCTAAGTTTGAAGCTGGGCGAAGCCATCGGCGGTCTTGTCTATTGGATCGGCATCCGGCGACCCGTTGCTTTGGACAACCTCACGCAGGCTTTTCCGGATCAGCCGCAAGAGCAAATTCGCAAGATCGCACAGAGTTGTTACCGACACTTCGGCGCCCTGTTGGCGGATTTTTCCCGTCTGCCTTCTTTGAATCGGAAAGATGTCGCCAGATTCGTCGAAATCGAAGGATTGGACGTCTTGGATACGGCGTTGAAGCACGGGAAGGGTGGCGTTGTCGTATCGGGGCATCTCGGGAACTGGGAGTTGATGGGATCTTCCGCAGCGGTGCTCGGTTATCCGGTTTCCTATGTGGTAACAGGTCAGGAAAATGAGCGTGTAGATGAGTTGATGGATTGCTTCCGCAGAAAAACCGGCGTGCAGATCATCAAGAGAAGAGAAGCGACGAAAGGGGTCCTAAAGGCGCTGCGCGAAAATCGGCTTGTGGCGATCCTGTCGGATCAGGACGCGCACGAAGCCGGAGTGTTCGTCCCCTTTTTCGGAAGGGAGGCTTCGACGCCCCGCGGTGCGGCTCTTTTCGCCATTCGTTCCGGCGCCGACCTCATTTTTGCGGAATCCTTTCTGCAACGTTCCAGAAAACTGAAGGTGATCTTTCAGCCGGTGCCACGGAATGGTCTTCCTGAGGATTTCAATGCTGCAGTGGATATACTAACCCACCGGTTCACCCGTATGCTGGAAGATGCCGTGCGCCGCCATCCGGAACAGTGGTTCTGGATGCATCGCCGCTGGAAATCCCATCCGCCGGCAGGATCCAAATAAAAAAGCCCCGCAACGGGGCTTTTTCATTGATGTTGTTGAAGGTTAATCCGCGTCCTGCGTGAAGGTCACTGTGATGGGCTGCGATGTGATTTCCGGATATTCCAGCACCCGGCAGGTCACTTGTGCTGTGTTCTCAATGGCGCCGGGATCGGGGAACGCCTGCTGCCGAGTAGTGATCAGCCAGAGCGTGGCATATCCGGTCGGATCGTAGGGTTCGCCGGGGAATCCTCCCGGACCGGTGACTTTTCGATCCGTCCAGTATTGCGCCGGGCCGTTGGAGTAGTAGTTAAAATTACCCTTCGTGGAGGTGAACACGATCGTGGCGTTGTTGATGGCGATGCCGTGGTCATCCACCAGCAGAGTGATGCATTCCATTTGCGCCGGTTCGGTCGTCGTGTGGCCATAGGGCGGATGATCGAAGTTCCAGGCTATAGGCGTCACGATCAGGCTCAAGGTGCCGCCTGCCAGCGGCAGGCGATATTGAGTGGATCCTATGACGGAGTCCTCGTCCACCATACAGTAGGCGTAAATGCCGACCGTGTCGAACGTGGACGGGCTGTGATAGCTCAGGGTCGTGAAGGCGATGCCGTGATAGCCGGTGTTGTTCCAATTCGGATTGCCGGTCCAAGCTTCGCCGACGATTTGCGCGGTCGTTTCCGGGATGACGTAGAAATGCACTGCGGTGCTGTCCACGACTTGGTTTCCGTATTGATCCAAAACCAGCGCGGAGACCTGGACCTGCCAGACATCACCGCCGCCGTTGCGGATTTCCGCCGTGCTGGCGGGCGGTTCCACGTTGATAAAGCTCGGCGGTCCGGCAACGATGGTCACCAGCGACGCCTGCGCGGAGATCTCAGCGCCTTCGTTATTGAAAGTCCAGGCTTTGATAGTCACGGGTCCGGAGTTGGTGCCGGCGTTCAGGGCGACCGTGGCAACGCCTGCGCTGGTATGCGTAGAGTCTTCGATGCCGTGATTGTTGATGTTGACGCCACCGCCGGGGAAGCCGTTGTTCTGAATGCGGAAGTGCACCATCACATCGCTGCTGACCAAGTTCCCCGCCGCATCCCGAACATAAGCGCGGATTTGGGTTTGGTAGATTCCGCCGGTGCCGAAGACCTGGATGAAAGTCGTATCCGCGCCCAGACCGATTTGACTGGGGGTGGAAGGAACGATGCTGACCAAAATGGAGTCGGTGATGTTATTGATGCGGGCTTTGACCCAGGCGTTGCCGGCGTTTGTGCTGGGGGAAAGATAGCTGGTCGCCACGCCGTTCACCGTGAGCGCCTGCAACGGATTCAGGCTGCCGAGTGTCGTTTCAAACAACACACCCAGCCCATCTCCAACCAGATTCCCCGTGGTGTCCTTAATCGTAGCTTCGATCAAAGATACGTTCAAGCTGTTTACCGGAAGCGTGGATGGCGTCGCCGTCAGATCTATGTTATTGGGCGGACCTGCGTGCAATTGGATGATGAACGGATTGGAATACATCCCTTCGGACATCGCAAACAGAGAATCCACGCCGACTCCTGAACCGGCACGATAATAGACGCTCGCCTTGCCCGCGGAGGTTACAGGTGCAAACGGCGCCGTGTAGCTGCCGATGTTATTTCCGCCGAGGAGGAAGTTGACCGTGGTGCCGGCGGGCGCGAGAGCGTTGTTCTCCAGGTATACGGTGGCATCCACTTTCGTGGAATCGGTGCCGTTGGCAGTCAGTGAATTCGAAGCTGCGTATAGGACGATGTGATCCACGGTGCGCCGCGGAGCAATCATGACATGCACTGTATCTGCGATGTTCAGCGGTGTGTACTTCGCGATAATCGTGGCGGAATCAGGGAAGCTCTGCGTGCCGATATCCTGGAATACGGCGCGAGCCTGACCGGTGGAATCCGTTAAAACCGGCGAATTGATCGTGCCGTAATCCGAGGTGAAGATGATCGAAGCATCGCGGATCGCTTGGTTGGAGGCGTCTTTCAAAAGCGCAGTCAGGTTTGCGGTCGTAATTCCATTATCGGCGTAGATGATGTTTGTATCCGTGACCAGAATCAGAGATCCGTTGGAAGATGCCGTCGGCGAGACGTTCACGGTGCAGGTATCGCTTAGGTTTCCGATCACCGCCCAGACTTTAGCGATGCCGTAAGTATTCGGCAGGGAGGTGTAGTAAACCGATTTTCTCCCCGTAGAATCCGTGACGCCTGAACTGGAGTTCAGCAGCCCCAAATTCGTTGCGAAGCTGATCGGGACGCCCGGAATTCCGACATTGTTGGGATCATAAACCGCCGCCGTAATCAATGAGGATCCGATGGTGTCGGCAGGCACCGAAAGCACCGACGGGTACGCTGATACAATTAAATTATTGAGCTGTTGATCTATCGGGAAGACCCAGAACGTATCCACGTCGGATATAACGTACACGTTGTCCGGTGTGGGGGGGATGGATGGCGTGGATCCTTTCTTCACACCCAGACCGGAGACCAGCACGTCTCCCGTCTTCAAACTCGGCCAAGTCACCGGATCATCCCCAATAAATCCATCCGCCGTATCCGGCAGCGATGTATAAACGGACGCTGTCACCAAGCCTATTCCGAACTGCTGATTCGTGTGCAGGTAAGTGACCACGGTGCCGGAATTATTGGTAGTATCCACGAACGAGATGACCCCTAAGGTCGTCGCCAGATTGACGTGAATTCCAGGGATTCCCACGCCCAACGAGTCGAACACCCTGATGGTGGCTTTGACGGAATCATCCGTTCCGTCTGCGAGATACAGGATGGAAGGGCTTAAGAATACGTTGATGCTGCTGGCTAAACCCGTCAGGGGGTAAACGCCGATGGTCGTCGTGCCGGTTTTCGTCACACCGCTCAGTGTGACGGATGCGGTGATGTTTGCCAGCCCGAATTGCCCCAGTGAATTGAAAGTCACGGAGACTTTTCCGTCAATATCCGTCGAATCCAGAGTGCTGGTGATGGATCCGATCGCCGGGGTGGTGAAACGAACGGCAACATAGGGAATGGCGGTTCCAGCAGTATCCGTCACTATGGCGGTGATTGTGGTGGACACATTGGTGCCGGGCACGGAGAACAATTGTTGGTTCTGCGCCGTCAGTGAAATGTTGCCGACCGGTCCGGAGGGTCCGGAAGGTCCGGGTCCAGTGGATGATTTCTGTTCACAATTGACCAGGACGAACGCTGTCGCCATGAGTAACAATCCCCCGATGAGATTGCGCATTTGTTTCATTCTACCTCCGCCTCGGTTCCCCGTGTAGTGTTTTCAGGAATGGATTTGATTCTCAACGCCAAACGCAAAGAATGTTTTGTAAGAGCCATATAAACAAATGACTATACAGAAATCCGCGCATTTGCGAAAGAATGGGCGGCATATTTAAATATACTGATCATAAAAAATAAATGCAAGAACTATTCCAAACGATTTTACATAAGCAATCGAAAACCAATCCGGACTGCCTTTCATTTGAGGATTGGCTCACGTTGCTCCCCTTCGCATGTGATCCGGATGGCGGCGGTTCCTGCGGTTGGGCAGCGGGTTTCGCAGATTCCGCAGCCGATGCAAAGGTCGCGGTCCACGTAGGGTAGCTTCACCTGAGACGCCGTTCGGTTCGTCAGTTCCACATCCGCGATGCGAAATTGTATCGCTTTACGCGGCAGCGGGCAGTGTTCTTCGCAGACAATGCATTCTTCGCCTCGTTCCCAGGGGATGCAGCGGGATCGGTCAATGTACGCCAGCCCGATCACTTTTCGCTTCTTGGTCTCTTCATCCAGCGGCTTGATGGCGCCGGACGGGCATACCTGTCCGCACAAGGTGCAGGAATATTCGCAGTAACCCCGCCTCATATCGGCTCGCGGCGTCCAGAATTTCGCAATGCCGTATTCAAATCCGGCGGGCTGCAGACAGCCGCCGGTGGTCGAACAGGCTTTCACGCAGGCTTCGCATCGCAGGCAGAGGTCGAGAAACTGCTCTTCATTTACTGCGCCTGGCGGGCGGATCAGGAAACCGTCTGCGGATTTCGCCGTAAGCTGCGTCTTCCAGATGGCTCCGAACGCAGCCGCCCCTGCGATCGTCCCTAGCATCCGCCTGCGTCCAGGGTTCAAGGTTTCTCGTTGTCCTTTGCGCCGGTTCCAGGTAAAAACTGTCGCATCTGCTTCGCACCAATCCGAGCACTCGAGGCAGAGGATGCATTCCTCGCGGTGCGTTCCGATGAAGTCATCTGCTATGGCGTGCATCCTGCATTCTTCCGCGCAGAGAGCGCACGATGTGCACGACTTTTCATCCACCCGGCGCCCGAACGGCGAAAAGCGGGATATTATGCCCAATAGCGCTCCCAGGGGGCAGAGCACTCGGCACCAGTACCGACGGCCGAAATGATCCAACAACAGAATGCCGATGAAGATGGCAGTAGTCGTCAAGATCAAGGTGGTCTGCAGAGGATTCAGAGGTAAAAGCCAGCCTTGAAAGAAACGCCAGAGAGCGTCGGAGATGCCTTCGGTGAGGGTGTTTCCGTAACCTGCTCCAACCAGTCCGTTCACGCTCCAAACCGCGATGGGGAAAAGCGACAGAGTGAGTGTTCGGGTCAGGATCACCAGTGGATCCAGCAGCCAAACCGCTTGGATGGAAATCAGCGACAGGACGATGATGCCTGCGAGTACGGCGTATTTCCATCGTCTCTCGCCGCGCCGCTTTCCGGCGGGGAAAAGCCGGTTGCGCAAGTCGAGCGCCGTCCCCAGCGGGCAGATCCAGCCGCAGAAACTGCGCCCCAGAGCGAATGACAATATCAGGATTGCCGCGGATAGAAAAAATGCTCGAACGAGGATCCGACCGGAAAGCATTACCGCTATGCCGGCGAGCGGGTCAAGACGGAGAAAAAGGTTTGCTGGAACAGCCTGTTGCAGGGGATCACGGATGGAGAAAAAAAGGAAGATGAACGCGAGGAGTGAAAGAATCTGGCTGAATCGCCGCAGTTGAATGGCTTTGATTCGATACCTCGGAAAAACTCTCATTTTGTCACAAGACTCGTTCTTCAGCTCAGCGTGATCTCTCGAAATCCGGGTGGTCTCGTGAATTCCCCGAATCCGCGGCGTCTGGCTTCCCGCAGATAATCCAAATCCTCCGGGTTCATGCCGAAGAGTCGAGCGCCTTCCGCATCCACTTCGACAAGGTTATACCCTGCGATCAGGGTGTCCATGATTTTCACATCATCGAGGCTGCCGCCGGTCGGACCGTTGCGCAGCAACACTCG
>CAZUTK010000025.1:21381-35065 GCA_964623265.1 uncultured bacterium
ATCTATGATGGTGATTTCCGGGAGGATGGCACCGCAGATATCCACAATCTTCTGCTCGAAACCATTGTGCAGCGTCGACCGGTTTCCCCCCATAACTCCCATCAGATTTTTCCATCCCATCGTCAGACCGGCGAGGGAATGATGCTTTAGAATGGGCATGTTGATGCGCAAATCCGCATTTATGTAGTCGCGGTAAATAAGCCAACTGTTCACTCGCTTTCCATCGGGCAAAGGCGTTTCGTCGAATTTGTTCGCATTGACATAGGAGACTTCTGCCCCGGCATCCCGCGCCGCCTTTTCGATGCCGCTGCGGCTGTAGCAGCGCTGCGCTGCATTGCAGGTGGAGTCAAAAACCTGAACTCGGGCACCGCAAGTCTTCAAAATCCTGACTGTGGCGCCGACCAATTCCGGATCCGTGTTCGCGGCCTGTTCCGGCGTTCGGTCCCATCCGATGTTCGGCTTGACAACTACCGATTTATTCCGTAATTCAAAACGATCCAGAACCCTCAGCGCTTGGAAGGCGGCTTGAATCGCTTCCGCAGCCGTTCCTCCGCGGACAACCACCAACGTCGTTTCCGAGGCGGATGAGGCGAAAATTCCTTTCCACGGGAACAGCAATGACGTCGCCCCCGCCAAGGAAAAACCGATGAAGTCACGGCGATTCAATGGATGGCTTGCTTTCGGGGACGAATTCATATCGTTCGGTGCATTTTGCCTCACAGCAACGCCCTCCTCATTCGAAGTACGCGAAAATGGGTGATCTCTTCGGGTGCGATATAAATGTACAAAGATGGGATGGCGTCAGTCAAGAATTATGCCGTTGTTTTTATAAACTCGGAGAATTTCTTGAGCGACTTCCGGCAAAGAACGCGTTTCGTCTCTCTGGATCCAATGGATGCGATGATCTCGATGAAACCAGGACATTTGACGTTTGGCGAAACGCCGGGTATTGCGTTGGAACAGACGAAGCATTTCCGCCTCATCCACTTCACCCTGCAGGAAAGCGAAAACTTCTCTGTACCCGACACTGTCTAGAGCGATGCAATTTTCCGGCGTTAATCCGGAGGAAACCAGTTGTTGGACTTCCTCAATCAGTCCGTTCTCCAACATCGTCCGGCAACGCAGATTGATGCGGTCATAAAGCTTTTGCCGTTCCCAGTGCAGCCCCACGATGATCGGCTGGTAGGGAGGTGGATTGGATTTCTTTCGGCGCAGTTCGCTGATGGGTATACCGGTGAGATGATAGATCTCCAGCGCTCTTTCGATGCGCCGGTAATCCGACGACATTATCTTTTCGGCGCTCTCAGGGTCCACCTGCTGCAATTCATGGTAGAGCGCCGCCGTTCCTTCCCTGTCGCGCCGGTCGCGCAATCGCGCGCGGAAATCCGGATCCGCAGAGGGTCCGGTGAAAAAATCATCCGCAAGGGCGGAAATATAAAGCCCGGATCCGCCGACTACCAGAGGCGTGACCGCTTCCTGCAAAAGCTGCACGATCAAAGCGCGCGCTCGATGACCGTATTCCCCCGCACTGAAAGTTTCTGTAGGTTCAATGCAATCCACAAAATGATGGGGGACGGCGGCGAGCTGATCCGGAGTGGGCTGAGCCGTCCCGATGCGCATCCCCTTGTAAAGCTGCCTGGAATCAGCCGAGATGATCTGCGCTTTCCATTCGCGCGCGATCCATATAGCCAGTTCGGTTTTTCCGGAAGCGGTCGGTCCCACCAGAAAGGGGACTTTCTTGAGGATCAAAGTGCGTTCCTTCTTTCCGCTGACGCGTATTTTTGAAAAACCTCCGGCATTATACGAACGAGGTTGAAAAGACCGATGGTTTCAACTTACGCCCTCCCGAACCGTCTTTCCAATTCGGGGAGGGTGAGCTTCAGCAGAGTCGGTCTGCCATGTGGACAAGTGAATGGAAATCGAGAGGAGAAAAGCTGGTCAATCAACGCGTTCATTTCAGTAAGTGTCAGACTTTTTCCAAACTTGATCGCCGCCCGGCAAGCGAACGCGGCTGCGATGGATTCCTGACCAGGCTGATGCAGTCGGCCGCGCTCTTTCAATTCATCCAGGATCTCCAGCACTAGACCGCTGTCGGTGTCCGAAGGGAGACCTGCGGGTACGGCTTCCAAAACGAAGCTCCTATCCCCGAATTCGCGGATGTTGATTCCCAGCGTCTGCAAGTCAACGAGTACTTCTCTTAAACGCTCCGCATTCTCGGCATCCAGTTCTATGATTTTTGGAAACAGCAGCAACTGTCCTCGGATGGGTCCTGCTTGGAATGCTTTCAAGGCTTTTTCGTAAAGAATGCGTTCATGCGCGGCGTGCTGATCTATGATGGCGATCCCCCCTTTGATTTCCGTAAGGATATAGCGGTTGTGCATTTGATAGACTTGTGTGCGTTCGCTTTTCGGCGTCTCTTCCTCGGCAGCGGGGGATTTGTCACCTTCCTTGTCTCTCAGCTGAGGTTGGAAGAATAATTGATAGGCTTCCTGAGAAGATCGGGAAGGGCGGGGATGATGAAATGGAGGGGGTGAGGATACGGATGAAGTGGATTGCATCTGCGCGGCAACTGTAACATCGGAGAGAATTTCACCTGTTTTCGGATCCAAGCTTTCGCCCCGACGCAGCTGGAGATCCGACATCGCCTCCAGGCCGGCTCCCTGCAGCGCGCTGCTCACACTATGCATCAGAAAGGCATAGAGATCGTTCTCTCTGACCAGCTTGACTTCCGTCTTGGCAGGGTGCACGTTGACGTCTACTTCCTGGGGAGGTATCTCGAGAAAAAGGACGTAGAAAGGAAACAACCCGCGTTCCAGAAGATTTCCGTATGCAGAGACGATCGCGTGCCCCAACAGCCGATGCTGCACCCAGCGGCGGTTGATGAAGAGATGCTGATCGCCGCGGGATCTCCGGGCGAGTTCCGCTGCGCCGATGAATCCGGTAAGCCGCCAACCGGAATGGGTGATATCCAAGGGGAAGAGCCGGGCGCTCAACTCCTCGCTGAAGACAGCTATGATTCGATCTTTAAGGGTTTCGGGGGGGAGGCGGTAGAGGTCTTTGCCGTCCGAATTCAACGTCCAGCGGATATCAGGATAGGCGAGAGCATAGCGTTTGAAGACATTCAGGAGATGGCTGCTTTCCACCTGCGCGGATTTCAAGAATTTTTTACGCGCGGGAGTATTGAAAAAAATGTCCCGGATGATCAGAGTGGTTCCTTGCGGGGCTCCGATTTCTTCCAAATCCTGGATTTTTCCACCGTTCAGCCGCAACCGATGTCCGATGATCTGACCGCGGAATCTACTGGTCGCTTCGATCCTGCTGACGGAAGCGATTGCGCTCAACGCTTCGCCGCGAAAACCCAATGTCCGGATCGTTTCCAGATCCGCGACACTGGAGACTTTGCTGGTGGCATGCCTTTCAAAGGCGAGCAGAAGATCATCTTTGCTCATCCCTTCGCCGTCATCACTGACGAGAATTTCCTTCCTGCCGGCACCGGAAACAGCGACTTCGATCTGCGTTGCGCCGGCGTCCAGCGAGTTTTCGATCAACTCTTTCAGCACCGAAGCCGGTCGTTCGACGACTTCCCCCGCAGCGATCCGGTTGTATACATCTTCCGTTAGCAGGTGAATGCGGCGCTCAGGCGGGTTGCTTGAAAGATTCGCTCCTTCCTTCATCATCTTGTGGTTGAGCATTAATTGCGGCAGTATCAACGCATATCGGCCGTGATGAATGTTCGAATGCTTTGCGCCAATTCCTGCTTTAGACTCTCGATCTGTTCCATCTTTCGTCTGGCTTCGCCGGCGAAAGGGTGATCTCCGATGCCGGGCAGGTTGATGCGGACATTCAGAGCTGCACCTGAGATGGCGGTCTCCAACAGAAGCGCCGCGACGCCTGCATCGGAAAGGGAGTTTTTATTGCCTTTTTCCGCGACGATTTTCGTCAGTTTCAGAGCATTCAACGAGATCTGCATCACGTTTAGAGGAATTTTCGTCGCGCCGATCGTGGCTTGAAGGATCGCCCGCGCCCGCGCGCTTTTCTCCTCTTCGGTTTCTTTCGGCAGACCGAACGCTTTCATGACTTCGTTGAACGCTGCGGTATCGCCGTCAACGGCTTGTTCGAGCTCTCTGCGTGCCGCCGCCAATTGCGGTAGAATGCCGGCTAATTCTTCCGACACATCCGCATATTTTTTCTTTCCTACAGTCAGGCGGATGACCATTTCCGCCAACGCCGTCCCCAGCGCCCCCGCCAGCGCACTCGCAGAGCCCCCTCCCGGCGCCGGAGAATCGGATGCTGTTTCTGCGATAAATTCTACAACTCGTTTTTCCAACAACATAGAGGACCCACCTTATATTCGTTGTTAAATCATGTATTCGATGATCTTTTTCTTCGGATCAAACGGATAGAGATCCGAAAGACCCAGCCCCTTGATAGCGGCGTTCAACAGTTCCGCTTCATCCGCCTGCGGAGACAGACCGCCGCGTTCGCGGTAGTACCTTCCCGCCATCAACAGGGGCTCCAGTGGTGTCAGACCCACAATTTCGCTGCCCGATATGACGGCGTTAAGCGTTGCGGCTTCCTCTTTCACAGTTTCATATGCGATATGCGGCGGAGTTTCGTGGTAGTTGATCAAGTTGATGGACACCTGGGAGATTTTATATTCTTCCAGAGCGACGCCCATAGCTTTCACCGATTTAAGACGACCCGGAATCATGATCTTATTTCCTTGGGTGTCCTTAACGACTTTGCCGCTTGAGTCTTTTTTCGGTCTGCCGGATTCACGGATGCGCAGGGCGATTTCGTGAGCTCTATCCGGGTTGGGGTCGCGCACATTGACGTTATACGCGATGAGAAAATTGCGCGCGCCGGTGACGGTGGCGCCCAGTTTCGGATTGAATTTGGCAACGCCGAAATCCGGCGCCCACTCAGGGTCCTGCAGTTTTTCCGGAAGCCCTTCATATTCGCCTTTGCGGATGTTCGCCAAATTGACTCGATCCGGCTTTCGAGCGGCGTATTCGTATAAATAAACAGGCAACTCGAAGCGAGTTGCGATTTGCAAAGCGAATTTTTCGGCAATCGCGACACATTCTTCCATCGTGACTCCGCGCACCGGGATGAAAGGCACAACATCCGCTGCGCCCATACGCGGATGCTCTCCCTTATGGGTACGCATATCTATCTGTTCCGCCGCGACGGCAAAAGCGTTCAATGCCGCCTGAAGAACTCCTTCAGGCGTTCCCACGAAGGTGAAGACCGTCCGGTGGTAGTCCACATTGGAATCCACATCCAGTAATTTAGCGCCTTCCGTTCTGCGCACTGCTTCTGCGATTCCATCAATAATTTCACGGTTGCGACCTTCGGAAAAATTCGGCACGCATTCCACGATTTTTTCCACCTTGCCTCCTGATTGTCGGTTGACCGATGCTTGATTTATTGCAGCACATCTTCGAACTGGATTCTGGTCTTCTGGGGGGTGACAGTGCTGAGTCTCGGAAGCAAATACCAGATCAACAATGCAATGAGCAGAAGAAGGACCATCAGAGAGTAAATCCGCGAAGAAGTATGATGAGGGTCGTACAATGTCTTTCTTTCAAAGTGGATACGATGTCCCTCTTCATCAGCGGGGCGATAGTATCTAGGCCGATAGTGAAAGGTTCGCGGTTTACTGCGCGGGAAAAACATAATGATGATGCTCGAATGGAATCAGCTTACTTCGTGTTCGATCACTTTCTCGCTTCGCCTTTCAGGTACAGCGCCAGCAGCTGCGTCAGGTTTTCCAGTGTCTGATCTACTTCTTCCGGAGCGCACAGGTAATGATTGCAGATGAAGGCGAAAGCAATCCTGTTTCTATCGCCTTGCCCCAGATATCCAGCGAGGGATCTCACCCGACTCATTGATCCGGTCTTGGCGTGCAGTGAAATCCCTTCCGGCAGCCCGGTAAATCTCCCCTCCAGGGTTCCAATACCCGGTGATGCCAGACTCTGGATGAATTCATCCCGCTGGGGAGAGCGATTCATATGCGCCAGGACTTTGATCAAGCCGTCTGCGCTGATCAAGTTGCGTCGCGACAAGCCGGAGCCGTCCGCCAGCAGGAATCCCGTTGAGTAACCAGTCAGTTTCGCGTCCCAGTCCATAATGCACTGACGCCCGTATTCGAAGAGGTCGTTATAGAATCCCGCTTCGGAACCTCTGGTTTTTCGATACTGATCGCCCAGAAGTCGGATGAGCAGTTCCGAATAGAGATTAACGCTGCGCTGGTTGATGATAGTGAGGATCTGACTCAATTTCGGCGAAGGCTGAACGAAGAGGATGTGATAGTTCGGATCGTCGGGATTCCATCGCGATACTCGATGAATTTCGCCTGTCACCTGGATCCCCTGCGCGTTCAGGTTTTCGCGTAGGTTGGTCAGAAAGAACGCGGCGGGATCGTGCGCGGAAATCCATCGCTTTTCTGCGGCGGCGCCCAGCCGGATTGTCCCTCTGAGCACAATTTGGTTTTCGCCCAGTGTGCGATCTATTTGGATCTGCGTGGAGCCGCCGCTGTCGCCGGTGACGATCTGGGCGTTGACGAAGCCGTACGAAAGGGGAGGCGTCCAGACGACGCGGGCGGCGGCGCCGACGCTGTCACCCGGCGTTATGATGAATTCAATGCAGTTATCCGAATAGGTCAGCGGATCAATTTCTGCGGCGAACCAGTTCGGCAGATCATCCCATTCCCAGCCGGAGCCCAACGAACGCCCCCCGAATAAGCCGTTTACTCCGATCAATCCGCCGTTGATCTTTCGGATGCCTTTCGCCTTGAGCGAATCCGACCAGGCGATGAATATGTCCAGCGTGTCGGACGCGCGCAAAGTCGTGCCGGTCTTTCGATAGCGGGAAGAGAGAGTCGGATCACCGGCGCCGACGACCACCAGATCTCCGTTCAAAGTCCCGTCGGGGTCAATCCCGCCGGTGTACCCTACGGTCGTGTACGTGCGGTATTCAGGACCCAGGGTTTCGAGCGCGCAAGCCGAGACCAGCAATTTCATCCCGGATCCCGGAATAAGCGTGCGTTCCGGGCTGCGGGACACCAGAATTCTTCCCGTTTCGAGATCGATTGCCATGATTGACCAAGAGGCGCCGCGCAGGAGCGAATTGTTGATCAGTTTATCTGCGGAACGGTTGACGTATTCCAACCGATCGTCCCGCTGAGTCGCCCAAGGAGCGGAACAGCCGGCGAGAAGCAAAAACGACAGCGCTACAATTACGATTTGTTTGGTTTTCATAAGCTGCCCATTAGATCTATGCCGGAGAACAGAATGGAAAAATAACGCACGAAAGGCCCGATGATCCACCAGAGAATGGGGATGTTCAAGAGGTAACCGCTCAGCACCAGAATCAAGATCAATGCCGGCCCGAAGCGGTAAAATTTGCGATACTCCCGCGCCAGCGAGTTCGGCAGGATCCCTTCCAAAATATGCGAACCATCCAGTGGAGGGATGGGGATTAAATTAAAGATCGCCAGGATTAGATTGATGGTTACACCGTAGACGATCATCAACAGCACCGGTCTGGAGGGAGTGATATGTTCCAGAGGGCCTCCAGTGTCCAGCGCGCGGATGAGCAGTCCGAACAGCAGCGCCAGAATCATATTCGCGGCCGCGCCCGCCAGTGAAACCAGGATCTCGTCGCGTCGCGGATTGCGCAGGTTGTAGGGATTTATCGGCACCGGTTTCGCCCAGCCGATATGCGCGATAAACAGCATCAACGTTCCAAAAAGATCCAGATGAGCCAACGGGTTCATCGTCAAGCGTCCCGCCAGACGCGCGGTGGGATCGCCCAATTTATCCGCCACCCAGCCGTGCGCGAATTCGTGAAAAGTCAACGCCAGCAAAATCGGCGGAGCGATAATAAGATAGAGTGAAAGGTCCGGCATTATCCTCGAGGGTGAAAACTGCGGTGGACTTCGCGCAGGTAATTGCGATCCACCTGGGTGTAAATCTGCGTGGTGGAAATATCCGCATGCCCCAGAAATTCCTGAACGGTGCGCAAGTCCGCTCCACCTTCCAGCAGATGCGTGGCGCAGCAGTGCCGCAGAGTATGGGGGTGGATGTCCAACGGCGGCGATAAACGCGCAGCGTACGACTTTAAGAGGTGCCAGACGCCCTGACGGGTGAGAGGTTTCCCGCGCGAATTGAGGAAAATCGCCGGCATATTCTTCGCTGTGCGGATCAGCTGCGGACGAGCTTCACGCAGATATTTTTTTACCCAGTCCCGAGCCGATTCGCCCACAGGTACCCATCGTTCTTTAGAACCTTTTCCGCGGATTAACGCCCAGCCGTTTTCCAGGTCGAGATCGCCGAATTTCAAGCCGGTGATTTCTGAAACACGCAGAGCCGATGAGTACATCAGTTCCCACATCGCGCGGTCGCGGATTCCCAGAATTTCGTTTGTATTTGGCGCTTCTAATAGACGGACAACGTCTGCCGGAGTCAGCACGTGCGGCAGCGGGCGGCGGATGTGCGGTGTCTTAAGCAATGCCATTGGGTTATTTTGGAGCACGGCGGCGCCTATGAGAAAATTGTAAAAACTGCGCAGAGCGGATATATGACGGGCGATGCTCGAATCCTTCAGTCCCTTGCGCCGCAGTTCTGCACTGTATCTTTGACCTTCTGCGATGGATGCCTGGTGCAAGGTTCCGCCTATTCGAGACAGAAAATTGAGGTAATTTTCTATATCTTTACGGTAGCTGGCGCAGGTGTTGTGACTTAAGCCGCGTTCCAGCCTGAGGTGATCCATAAAGGCTTCCAACTCCGGGCATTCAGTCGCTGCCGCGCTTGCTTCGGATGGCATCGCATCAGCGCTCATACTCCGAATCCAACCTCGTTCAAGAAAGGATTCGCCCGTCTCTCTCTGCCGATGGTGGTCGCTGGTCCGTGACCCGGGAAAACTAAAATATCATCTCCTCTGGGGAGCAATTTCTCGCGAATGTTTTGAATCAAGACCGAATGAGATCCGCCCGGGAAATCCGATCTGCCCACACTGTCGTAAAATAATAAATCCCCCACGAACGCCAGCTTGTCATTCACCAGACAGACGGATCCGGGGCTGTGCCCCGGCGTGTGCAATACGTCGAAACTCAGGTCGCCGACTCGAAAAGGTTCCCCTTCACGGAAATATAAATCTGCGGGCGGTGAAACAACTTGGTCTGTAAGATAGGCGGATAGATTGCTGTGGGGATCTGTCAGCATCATTGCATCATCCGGATGAATGATGATGCGCGCGCCGGTTTTTTCCCGGATGTAGCTGTTTTCGGCAATGTGATCAATATGACCATGCGTGTTGACGATGTATTTTACGTTCAGCCCCAGCTGTTCGCATCGTTCCAGAATCGTATCGCCTTGGTCGCCCGGATCTACGATGAATCCCTGCCCGCTGCGGCGGCAGCCCACAATATACGTATTCACCAGAAAAAGACCGACTTCGAATTGTTCCACTATGATGCTGTCATCGCTATATGCAGTCATTTCCGTTAAAAGTCCTCGATTATTCATTACCGGGCGATTTGTGCTGCTGTACCGCTTCATCCGCAGCACGGCGGATGTCGTTCAACGCCGCAGCCGGATCCGGTGCTTTGAATATCGCGCTGCCGGCGATGAGCACCTCCGCTCCGGCCGCCCGCACCTGTCCCGCGTTGCTTGGTTCGATGCCGCCGTCTACGGCAAGACGGATCTGTTTTCCGCTTGCGGTGATGATCCGGTGGATCAGCCGGATGCGCTCCAGAGAATCCGGAATGAAGGATTGTCCCCCGAATCCTGGGTGAACGGACATTAGAAGGATCTCATCCACCATATCATACACCGGATCCAGTTCTTCGATGGGGGTTTCCGGATTGATCGAGATTCCTGCATCCACTCCCATATCGCGGATGCGACGGAGACATTCGATGGCAGTCTGCTGCAATTCGATGTGAATGATGATCAAATCCGCGCCCGCTTTGCGGAATGCTTCCAGATACTGATCCGGGTTGGTGATCATCAGATGCGCCGCCAGATAGAGATCCGTCAAGCGGTTGACGGTTTCTACGATCATAGGACCGAAACTGATATTGGGGACGAAATGCCCGTCCATTACGTCCATATGCAGCCGGTCCGCGCCGGCGGATTCCACCAGAGCAATTTGATCCGCCAATCTGCCGAAATCCGCGGATAGAATGGACGGTGAGACGAGCGTCCGGTTCGGTTTCAATCCTTCAGTCAATTTTTCTCTTCCAGTTTCGAAACGATTAGATTGATCCTCTGATCCATTTCCGCCTTTTGATCCGGCGGCGGGAATTGTTCGATCACCGTGTTGGGCAAAAGATCATTGCGGGCTTTGTATTGTATATCGCCGACAACCATGCCGGATGTGATGATTAATTTCTTCGCGCGTTCCAGAGGCTGCCCGAGGAGATTGGGAACCCTGATCTCCGCGGGGATATTGCCCAGGGAAGCGGTCATATGGATGGGGGTGTCTTTCTTCACCCGAGTTCCCGGCGGAATAGATTGCGCCATCACTACGCCGCTTGGATAGTAAAAGGAATACTCGTATCCGATGCTTTCTTCGCTGAAAGTCAAACCCGCGGCGTGCAGAGCGAATTCGGCATCCCGTGTGGATTTCCCTACCAAATTAGGCATAATGCACATCTGTTCGCCGCTTGAAACCGTCACATAGACTCTGCGGCCGGGTTTCGTGACGGAAAACGCCTCGGGATTCTGGTCAATGATGACTCCAGCCGGATAATGATTGTCATAGCGTTCATCTTCGAGGATGATGCGGAAACCGCTGCGACGTAAGGCTGAGTCCGCTTCTTCCCAAGTCATCTCCACCACATCCGGCACCTCGATTTCCTGATTGTGTCGGGTGTAAATGGGCATAATCATTCCGTCCAGCAGGAGCACGACGATGCATCCCAGAATGAAGACGATCAGTACGGCGATAACGCTCTCTTTCGTTGCCTGTTTCATTGCATGATCATTCGGTTCGAATCAGCCTGGCTGCATACACACCGTCAATGCAGTCCCAGGAACTGTCGGAAGCGATCTCACCGGGGCGCAAGTGAAAGGATCGGAATAAAGGCTGCTCTATCGAATCCAGGACAAAATGGGGGTTTTCCTCCAGAAAATCCGCGACGACTCCTTCATTTTCCTCCGGTTCGATGCTGCATGTGCTGTACACCAAAGCACCGCCGGGCTTGACGCAGCGGCTGCCGGCGCGAAGGAGTTCGCATTGTAGAGAGACGAGCTCCGGAATATCTTCCGGCTTTCGACGCCAGCGCAGATCCGCTCGTCTTGACATCACGCCGAAACCTGAACAGGGGGCATCCACCAATGCCACGTCAAAAGATGCCTGCGCTTTCCGTGTATTTGCGAATTTTCTGCCATCAGTAACGACGATATGTACGTTGTGAATGCCAAGTCGGTTCAAAGACTGGTTGAGTAATTTCAGGCGATCGGCGGAACTGTCTACAGCGATGATGTCAGCCTGGTCCCCCGTCAATTCCGCCGTAAGTGTCGTTTTTCCGCCCGGGGCGGCGCATAGATCGAGAATTTTTTCTCCGGGGTGCGGATTCAGAAGATACACCGCCAGCGCAGCGGAAGGATCCTGCACAGAAAACCAGCCTTGTTCGACGAGATCCGCCACCGCCGGCTGGAATGCGCTTAAGAGCCGATAATATCCGGAAAGTTCTGAATGTTCGCGAAATTGAACCTGAGCCGAAGTGAGTATTTCACGCGCCTTGTCCAGATCGCCTTTCAAGCGGTTCCAACGCAGCCAGATGGCGGGCCGTTCATTATTCCAGTGCAGCTGCTTGCGGGTGCGATCGAAGCCCCAACGGTCGAACCATCTCCTCACGATCCAATCCGGATGAGAGCAAGTGGCGGCAAGAAAGTCCACAGGATTTTCTACGGGACTCCCCCACAAGGCGGTATCAGCTTCACGCACGGTTGTGTCGTGGGAACGCAGCGTCGCCGTCCGTTCTGCGGCTTCCCTCAGGACGACGTTGGCCACACCGGCAAGTGATCCGCCGAAGTCTTTGCGAATCCTCGTAACCGCCTGGGTGACCACGATCGCTGCAGGAGTGCGTTCTTCAAAGAGCAAACGGCAGACAGCCAATTCGAGGGTGCGCCTCATCCTGGACGGCAGAGAATCCAATCCCCGGTTTAGTTTTTTCGATAACAGAAATCGCGCCGTGCCGCGCCATCTTGCCCAGCCGTACGCTTGGTCTGCGATTTTTGCCTTTTCTGAAGGTGAAAATTTAGCCTTAGCGAAGCCCCTCCTCAGCAGGAAATCCAGAGTATGTTCGCTGCGCTCCCATTGCGTCACGAGCGAAAGCAAAAACTCCGCGCTTCCGCCTTCATCCGAGGTGTGGATCACCGAATTAGTCACGCATATTTCGCAGGAGTAATAGTCGGACCAACTGCGTGATCGCCATGGTGGCGGCGGCGACATACGTCCAGGCGGCTGCGTTTAAGACGCTGCGCGCGTGGGGTAATTCGCTTTCGGAGAGATAGCCGCCTTCGCGCAGGAGAGCCAAAGCGCGAGCAGAAGCGTTCAATTCCACCGGCAGCGTTACCAAACTGAAGAAGACCGCCGCGCTGAAGAAGATGATGCCCACATCCATCAGCCAGCTCACACTGCTGAAGAGGAATCCGATGAAAAACAGAGGGAAAGCGAGGATCGAGCCGAAATTGGCGACGGGTACCATCGTTGAGCGCAGCATCAGCGGGCCGTAATTATCGGCGTGCTGGAGCGCATGGCCGGTTTCATGCGCCGCCACTCCTAGCGCGGCGACGGAATTGGAGTCATACACGGCTTCCGAAAGACGCAGTTTGCGGGATTTCGGGTCGTAGTGATCGGTTAGAGAACCTTTGGTCTCTTCCACCGGCACGTCGCCCAATCCCCGCATATTCAGCAGGGCTCTTGCGACTTCTCGCCCCGTGTAACCCCGTGTGGATCGAACCCGGCTGTAGCGGGTAAACGTATTTTTCACCTTCGCCTGAGCGTAGAACGCCAGAATCAACGCCGGGATCAGAAGGATGAACGTCGGATCCATCATAAACATTTCGCTTCCTCAACGATTAGACTTCAACTTACCGCGAAAACGAAAACCTCGCAGAAACTCCTTAACTGACATTTTTTTTCGTCCTTGCACCTGTAATTCCACAATTCTCAGAGCACCGTCGCCGGTGCCGATCAGGATGCAATCGTCGCGGATCAGCATTTCGCCGGCAGCCGGCGGGCTGTTCATCGGTTCGATTCCGCTTTTGTAGAATTTCCAGTACTGATGATCGAACCAAGATCCCGCGCCGGGTTCCGGAGACAACGCCCGAATTTGATTGTGGATTTCGACCGCCGAACGCAGCCAGTCTATTTCACAATGCTCTTTGGTGATCTTCGGCGCTGGCGTGGCGAGGGGGTGTTCCTGCGGACGGGCTTGTAAAGAGCCCGTTTCCAGTTCATTCAGTGCCTCCACCATCAGATCCGCACCGATAACCGCGAGCTTTTCGGCTAAGGTTCCTGCGTCATCTTCGCTTTGGATTTTTACCCGAACCTGCTTTAAGATGTTCCCCGTATCCACCGACTTTTCGATGCGGAATACGGTGACGCCGGTTTCGGTTTCCCCATTCCAAAGCGCCCATTGGATGGGCGCCGCGCCGCGATAAGCAGG
>CAZUTK010000026.1:0-34555 GCA_964623265.1 uncultured bacterium
ACGGCGGCAACAACGATATGCCCTTCTACAAGCCCGATCTGATGATTACGGTCACTGATCCATTGCGCAGCGGTCATGAGGTGACCTATCATCCGGGTGAAGCCAACTTGATTCTGGCGGACGTCGCCGTGATCAATAAGGTGGAATCCGCCGACCCGGACGACGTATCCGATCTTCGCAACAGCATCCGGATGCGGAATCCCAAAGCAGTCATCGTGGAAGCCGCCAGCCCCATCAGCGTGGAAGACCCCGCCGTGATCACCGGCAAGCGCGTGTTGGTGATCGAGGATGGGCCGACGTTGACGCACGGTGAAATGACCTACGGAGCTGGAGTCGTCGCAGCGGAAAAATTCGGTGCGGCGGAGCTAGTGGATCCCCGCGAATTTGCACGAGGCAGCATCGTGGATGTCTTCGAAAAATATCCCCAGACCGGACCTCTTCTGCCCGCAATGGGATACGGCGAACGTCAAATGCGCGATCTAGAAGCGACCATCGCGGCGACGGATAGCGATGCGGTGATCATCGGCACACCCATAGATTTACGTCGAGTCGTGCGCATTGATAAACCTTCCGTTCGGGTGACCTATGATTTACAGGAAATCGGGCGACCGAATTTGAAGGATGTCTTGGCGGCTTTTCTCCCGCGCAACGGATCCGCCTGAAGGATGGGGATTGCCGAGGATGACACCATGACCCGCACCGCAGTCGTTGCACTGGGTGGCAATGCGATCTCCGATCCATCTGGTGACAACACCATCGCTCACCAGTTCGCTCAGACGCGAAAATCGCTGGCAGGCGTCATTGACCTGATTCACAAAGGGTATCAGCTCGCCATCACTCACGGCAACGGACCTCAGGTGGGTGAAGCGATGTTGCGGATGGAACATTCCCTGGATGTCTGTCCTCCCCGGCCTCTGGGAGTGCTGGTCGCGGATACTCAGGGCGGGATCGGCTATATGATCGAGCAGTCACTGCAAAACGGACTGCGCTGGCAGGGGATCGAAAAGTCGGTTGTGACGCTGTTGACGCAGGTGATAGTGGATGAAAACGACCCCGAACTGAAGAATCCGTCGAAATTTATCGGAAAAGCGTATACAGCGCAGGAAGCGGAGGATTACGCTCGGGAACACGGCTGGATCCTGCGAGAAGATCGGGGGCGCGGGTTCAGGCGCGTCGTAGGATCCCCGAAGCCTTTGGAAATCGTCAATAAGGACGTCATCCGCAAACTGCTGAATGAAGGCTACATCGTCATCTGCGCGGGCGGGGGAGGCATTCCTGTCTTCGTGATGACCAATGGTTTCTATGAAGGTGTGGATGCCGTCGTGGACAAAGATCGCGCGGCGGCGGTGCTGGCGCGCGACATCGGCGCGCAAGATCTCTTCATCCTAACCGCGGTGGACAAAGTCGCGCTCAATTTCGGAAAGCCTGATCAAAAGAACCTGGATCGCCTGAGCGTCCGCGAGGCGAAGAGGTATCTCCAGGAAGGGCATTTCCCGCGCGGGAGTATGGGGCCGAAGATTGAAGCCGCAGTTCAATTTCTCGAGTCCGGAGGCGAAAGGGCGTTGATTTGCTCCGTGGAAGGCATCATTGATGCGGTTCACGAAGACGGCGGAACCTGGATCTATGCAGACTGATCGAAATAGAATTTCCCTTTCTCATCAACATCAACAGATACAATTTTATGAAAATCCACGAATACCAAGCGAAAGAAGTCTTAAGGAAGTATCAAGTTCCGGTTCCGGAAGGGCATGTCGCTTTTTCCACAGAAGAAGCGGTTAAGGTCTATCGTCAACTCGGCAAAGGAGTCTGCGCGGTGAAGTCCCAGATCCACGCAGGCGGCAGAGGGAAGGGATCGCTCTATGATCCGGATAACCCCAAACGCTTGATTATGCAAGGCGGCGTGAAAATCGCCAAGAGCGAAGCGGAGGTGAGAGAATATGCGGATAACATCCTCGGCAATCTCCTGGTGACTCATCAGACAGGACCCACCGGGAAAAAAGTGGGGCGGATCCTGATTGAGAAAGGATCGAAAATCTCCAAAGAATACTAC
Source organism: uncultured bacterium (assembly GCA_964623265.1). Classification (GTDB taxonomy): domain Bacteria; phylum Electryoneota; class B3-LCP; order B3-LCP; family B3-LCP; genus CAZUTK01. Next base: position 2,051 of record CAZUTK010000026.1, read on the forward strand.
GCCGGGATCGTGCTGGATCGCCAGGCGGCGATGAATGTGTTCATGGTCTCCACCGAGGGCGGCATGGAGATCGAGAAAGTCGCCGCGGAGACGCCGGAGAAAATCGTCAAGGCGTATGTGCGCCCTGGAACGGGTCTGCGCCCCTTTCAAGCGGCGAGGCTGGCATTTGCGCTGGGATTCGCCGGCGAACAGCATAAACAAGCCGTCCGCTTTTTAATGGCGCTGTACCGTTCTTATGAAGAGACCGACGCTTCGCTGGCGGAGATCAACCCGCTGGTGTTGACGGAGGAGGGTCAGGTGCTGGCGCTCGACGCCAAGATCAACTTCGACGACAACGCTCTCTTCCGGCATCCGGAACTCCTCGAACTGCGCGATCTCGAAGAGGAAGAACCCGCCGAGGTGGAAGCTTCGAAATACGGTCTGAACTACATCAAGCTGGAAGGCAACGTTGGCTGCATGGTCAACGGCGCCGGCTTGGCGATGGCGACGATGGACATCATCAAGCTGGCGGGCGGCGAACCGGCGAATTTTCTGGATGTGGGCGGGGGTGCTTCCGCCGAGACAGTGGAAAACGGCTTTCGCATCATTTTGCAAGACCCCAACGTGCGCGCCATCTTGATCAACATCTTCGGCGGCATCGTGCGTTGCGACCGAGTCGCCAACGGCGTCATCGAAGCCGTGAAGCAATTGGGGGGCGTGCAGGTGCCCGTCATCATCCGCCTGGCAGGCACGAACGCCGAACAAGCGGCGGAGATTCTGGAGAGCTCATCCTTGAAATTCCAGGTGGCGAAGGACTTCCAGGATGCGGCGAGAAAAGTTACGGAAGCGGTGAAGTGAAGCGACGACTGAGTTTCATCAATATAGACCCCTGGGATGAACGTTTGATCGTTCATCTGGCGAAATTAAGACTGGAAAGAAAGAAAAAAGCGAGTTGACATGAGCATCCTGGTAGATTCCTCCTCCCGCGTCATCGTGCAGGGATTCACCGGAGGCGAAGGCACCTTCCACGCGCAGCAGATGATCGAATACGGCACACGGGTGGTCGGCGGTGTGACTCCCGGCAAGGGCGGACAAAAGCATCTGAATCTGCCCGTCTTCAACACCGTGCAGGACGCGGTGAAGGAAGTCGGCGCTGATACTTCCATCATCTTCGTGCCCGCTGCGTACGCCGCGGACGCCATCATGGAAGCCGCCGAGGCGGGGCTGAAGCTGGTGGTCTGCATCACCGAAGGCATTCCCACCCGCGATATGCTGACGGCTTACCATTTCCTGCAGGGTACGCCCACGCGGCTGATCGGACCCAATTGCCCCGGCGTCATCAGTCCGGGCAAGTGCAAGTTGGGGATCATGCCCGGGTTCATCCACAAAGAAGGCAGAATCGGCCTGATCTCCCGTTCCGGGACGCTGACCTACGAAGCCGTCGGGCAATTGACCGCGCAGGGTCTGGGGCAATCCACCTGCATCGGCATCGGCGGGGATCCGGTTATCGGCTCCACCTTCACCGACTTGCTCAAGCTCTTCAACGATGACCCGGATACGGATGCAGTCGTGATGATTGGCGAAATCGGCGGTTCGGCGGAAGAGACGGCGGCGGTGTACGTCAAGGAACATTTCAGGAAGCCTGTCGTTGCATTCATAGCCGGTCAGACGGCTCCGCCCGGCAGGCGCATGGGTCACGCCGGCGCCATCATCTCCGGCGGGAAAGGCACCGCCGCCGAGAAAATGGCGGCGCTGCAGGCGGCGGGAATCGCAGTCTGCAAATCCCCGGCGGAAATCGGTGCAAAAGTCCGTGAAATACTGGCAAATTGAGGCGAATCATGAGCAATCGAATCCGCTACGAAGCGAAAGATAAAGACATCGTCATCATCATTGACCGGGACCTGTGCAAAGGCTGCGACATCTGCGTGCGCGTCTGCAAGCAGGAGGGTCTAAAGCTGGTGGATGCCTCGGATAAGTGGGAAGGCGCCGTCGTCGAAGTCGTAGATCCCGACCGCTGCAATTTCTGCCGACTCTGCGAGGTGCAATGCCCGGATTTCGCTATCCGCGTGCTGCGCAAAGGGGAGGAAGCCGAGATCACGCTGGCGGAATCCACGAAAAAGACCGCGGCGGAATAGCCGCGGACTCGGAGAAAAATCAATAGCCGAATCAAGATGAATCATAGAGGTGCTGATGCCCACTGAAGTATCGGAAAAGCCTGAAATTGTATTCTGGCAGGGAAACGAAGTCATCGCGGAAGCCGCCATCGCGGCGGGTTGCCGATTCTACGCTGGCTATCCCATCACCCCCAGTTCCGAGATCGCCGCCGTGATGGCGGAGCGCCTGCCTGAAGTGGGGGGGATTTTTATCCAAATGGAGGATGAGATCGCCGCGATGGGGGCGATCATCGGAGCATCTCTTGCAGGCAAAAAGGCTCTGACTGCAACTTCCGGTCCGGGCTTCTCGTTGAAGATGGAGAATATCGGGTATGCCTGCATGGCGGAAGTCCCCTGCGTCGTGGTCAACGTCATGCGCGGCGGACCTTCCACAGGACTGCCCACCGCACTGGCTCAGGCGGATGTGATGCAGGCGAGATGGGGAACGCACGGGGATCATCCCACTATCGCCTTAGCGCCGGCTTATCACCGCGAGATCTATTTGAATACCATCCGCGCGTTCAATCTCGCCGAAAAATACCGCGTCCCCGTCATGCTTTTGCTGGACGAAGTGCTGGGACATATGAGCGAAGGGATCATCGTGCCGGATCCATCCGAGTATGAGATCTTCGATCGCGTAAAACCGAGTGTTCCGCCGGAAGAGTATTTGCCCTACGATGATCGGTTCGGCGATGTGCCGCCGATGGCGAATTACTTCGAAGGGTACCGCTTCCACGTCACCGGCTTGAACCACAACAAGACCGGATTCCCCACCACCAATCCGGAAATCTGCCACCGCGAAGAAGAACGCATGGTCCGGAAGGTGATGAAAGATGCGGATTTGATAGCGGATTACGAAGAATACCGTTTGGAAGACGCGGACATCGCCCTGTTTTCCTTCGGGTCTTCCGCCCGTGGCGCGCGCGTAGCTGTGGATGAAGCGCGTAAGCAAGGAATCAAAGCCGGCCTCTTTCGCGCCATCACTCTCTGGCCCTTCCCGGATCGGCAGATCCACGAACTGGCTGCACACGTCAAAGCCTTCGTGGTGCCGGAGGTCAATCTGGGGCAGATGATTCTGGAAGTCGAACGCGCGGCGCACCGCGATATGCCCATCGTCGGCGTGAACAAAGTCGGCGGGGTGCCGATTCCACCGTATGAAATTCTGGCGAAAATCAAGGAGGTGATGGGAAATGGTCATTGATTATCTGCATTACCTGCGCGCGGATAAGCTTCCTCATATGTGGTGCCCCGGCTGTGGCATCGGCATCGTGGTGAAATCTATGATCGGTGCCATTGATGCGCTGCAATGGGATAAGAACGACATTGCCATTGTCTCCGGAATCGGCTGCACGTCTCGGGCGCCTGGCTATATGGATATGAACACGCTGCACACGACGCACGGCCGCGCCTTGACCTTCGCCACCGGCGTCAAACTCGCCCGGCCCGACAAACACGTCATCGTGATCTCCGGCGACGGGGATGCCACCGCCATCGGCGGCAACCACTTCATCCACGCCTGTCGCCGCAATATAGACATTACTCTGATCATCGTCAACAATAATATCTACGGAATGACCGGCGGTCAATTCAGCCCGACGACTCCCTACGGAGCCAAGGCGGCGACGACTCCTTACGGCAATATTGACCCGGCGTTCGATCTGGCGCAATTGGCGATCGGAGCGGGTGCCACCTATGTGGCGCGGGGATCCGTGGACAACGGTCGCATGGTGCAGAAATACATCAAGGACGGCTTGAGTCATCATGGCTTCTCGGTGATCGAAGTGCTTTCCAATTGCCACACCCAATTCGGCAGACGCAATAAAATGTCCGATCCCATCGCCATGATAGACTGGATCGCCGGCAGAATCGTTCCGAAGAACAAAGCTGATAAGATGACCCCCAAGGAATTGGAGGGGAAGATTATCACCGGTGAGTTGTACAGGAATATCGAACGTCCTGAATACACGGATGAATACGCCAAGTTAATTCAGCGGGTGCAGGCGAAAATGCACGCACCTGCAGGAGCCAGCCGATGAGCAGCCGATACGAAGCCCGTTTCTCCGCCGTCGGAGGACAAGGGGTTCTTTTAGCGGGGGATGTCCTCGGATACGCCGCGCAGAAGTTCGAGAATCGGTATTCCATTCAGAGCCCGACCTATACGGCGCAGGTTCGCGGCGGCCCGACCAAAATTGACGTCATCATAGACGACGAACCGATCATTTACCCGAAGACCACCGCCATCAACTTCTTCCTCTCGCTGGCTCAAGGGTCTTATGACGCGTTCCTCTACGATTTGCGGGATGACGCCATCGTCGTAGTGGATCCGGCGCTGGTCAATAAAATCGATGAAAAATACCTCACCTATCACGTGCCGATCATTGAGTTGACGAAAAAGCACATCGGCAAGATGGTCATGACTTCCGTGCTTGCCCTGGGAATCATGGTCGAATTGACACATGCGGTGACCAAGGAGGCGGTGGAAAAGGCCTTGCTGGAAAAGGCACCGAAGGGAACCGAGGATCTGAATATGAAGGCTCTGCGGTTGGGTTATACCACCGCGCAGGAACTCCTCGCGAAAAGAGGTTGATGCTGAGAAACAGAATGATGGAAAAGACGCTTCTGATCATCAAGCCCGACGCCGTGTCGGACCGTCATATCGGGGATATTCTGAAAATCGTGGTGGATGCGGGTTTTGAGATTCTCGCGCTGAGGATGACTCGCTTGACGCGGGATCAAGCCGCACGATTCTATGCAGTCCATGCCGATAAACCCTTCTATTCATCTCTGCAGGACTTTATGACATCGGGGAAAATCGTGGTGGCGGCGCTGCAGCGGGAGGACGCCGTCCGGAAGCTGCGCGATGTGCTGGGCGCCACCGATCCGGCAAAGGCGTCGCCCGGCACCATTCGGAGTCTTTACGGATCATCCATCGAACGCAACGCGTCTCACGGTTCGGATTCCGTCGAAAACGGAGAGAAGGAGACGGCGTTTTTCTTTGCAGAAGTGGAGTATTAGTCTGCCTCAGTTCAGCAGACATATAGGAGAAGTGGGATTATGCCCGAGAATGAAGATCTGAAATCTTTGCTGCGGGAGAGTATGCCGGAGCAAGTATCCAGACCTTCCGGCGCGGATGAAGAACGAACTGCGGATGTTCTGCGCATCGCCGTCGTCGGCGGCGGGACGATGGGGCAAGGGATCGCCCAGGTCGCGTCGCAGGCGGGCATTGACGTGCTGATCATCGAGAAGGACGAACAGTCGTTGAAAGCCTCGTTAGCCGGCATCGAAGACAAATTGGATTACGAGATCAGCCGATGGGCGAAAACCGTCAGCGATAAGAAAGCCATCCTCTCCCGCATCCGCGGCAGTGTGGAAATCGCCGAAGTGTCGGAATATCCGATTGTGATCGAAGCTCTGCCTGAAAATCTCGGTTTGAAGAAGGTGATTTTCGGCGAATTGGATGAAATTTGCAATCCGGATGCAATCTTTGTGACCAACACCTCGACTCTTTCCATCACCGAAATCGCCGCCGCCACGAAGCGGCAGACCAAAGTCATCGGCATGCACTTCCTCTATCCGGTGCCCAAGACCGCCGTCGTCGAAGTCGTCCGCGGCTTGAAGACTTCCAGCCACACGTTTGACCGCATCCGCCGCTTCGCCCTGCAATTGAACAAAACGCCGATCGAGGTATACGAATATCCGGGCTACGTCACCACCCGCGTCATCCTGCCGATGCTCAACGAAGCGATGTACGTATTAATGGAAGGTGTGGCGACGGCTGAGGGGATTGATACGGCGCTGAAACTGGGCTACAATATGGAGATGGGTCCGCTGGCGCTGGCGGATCAAATGGGTTTGGATGAAGTTATGACCTGGATGGAGACGCTCTTCCGGGAATTAGGGGATTTGAAATACCGCCCCTGTCCGCTCTTGCGCAAACTGGTGCGGGCGGGCAATTTAGGCAAGAAGACAGGTCATGGATTCTTCTTGTATGATGAGAGCGGCAGAATCGTGCGCAAAGGGCAAGCGGAATGAAAGTATTGATCGTCAACTGCGGATCCTCCTCCATCAAGTACCAGTTCATCCAGACGGACACGAAGAAGATGCTGGCGAAGGGATCCGTCGAACGGATCGGCATGAAAGGCGCCATCTTGAATCACCAGCGCTACGATGGCGACAAAGTCAAGGTGGCAGGCGAAATTGTGGATCATCAGGCGGGAGTCGAATACATCCTGGCAATTTTACTTTCGCCGAATCACGGCGTTATTCAGGATCGCTCTGAAATCGAAGCCGTCGGGCATCGGGTGGTGCACGGAGGTGAAAAGTTCACGGGATCCGTCTTGATCAACGATGAGGTGATGGAAGGTTTGCAGGAATGCATCGAACTGGCGCCGCTGCATAATCCGCACAATATCAAGGGCATCAAAGCCTGCCAACGACTTCTGCCCAATCTGCCTCAAGTGGGCGTCTTCGATACCGCGTTCCACCACGCCATCCCGGATTACGCCTATCTGTACGGATTGCCTTATGTGCTTTACAAGCGCTACGGAATTCGACGTTACGGCTTCCACGGCACTTCGCATTTATACGTCAGCCGGCGTGCCGCCGACCTGATGCAGAAGCCGATCGAGCAGCTGAAGATCATCACCTGCCATCTGGGCAACGGCTGTTCTATGGCGGCGGTGTTCGGCGGGGTATCAGTAGATACGACGATGGGATTCACGCCGGTGGAAGGTTTGCTGATGGGCACCCGCTGCGGAGACCTGGATCCAACCTCGATCCTGTACATTATGGGTCGGGAGGAGCTTTCTTTGGGGGAAGCCAACGCGCTGCTGAACAAGCATTCCGGCATAATCGGCATTTCCGGGGTATCCAGCGATATGCGGGAGATCATCCAGGAGATGGAAACCGGAAACCGGCGCGCCAAAATGGCGTTCGACGTCTTCTGCTATCGGGTGAAGAAATACCTGGGCGCTTATACGTTCGCCATGGGCGGACTGGATGCCGTGGTCTTCACCGGCGGCATCGGCGAGAACGCCGCCACCGTCCGTCAAGCGTCGCTCTCCGGTTTGGATGCGCTCGGAATCAAGGTGGATTCCGAAGCCAATCACCGCAAGAGCAGCGAGGAGCGCGCGATTCATGCACCGGATTCTAAGGTCTCTGTATGGGTTATCCCGACCAATGAAGAACTGGTGATCGCCATGGATACGGAAAGAGTGGTCAAAGAAGCGGCGTTAGCATGAATGAGATCGTATATAAGAAAGTTTTAGCGGAAGGCGTCAAAGAATTGCGCGTGCGGGCACCCCGCATCGCTCAGGCGCGCAAAGCCGGTCAATTCGTGATCGTGCGCGTCAACGAATTCGGCGAACGCATTCCTTTGACGATCGCGGATGCGGACGCGGAAGAGGGGACGATCACCCTGATCTTTCAGGAAGTCGGCAAATCCACCATGCTCTTGGGGACGCTGGAAGCAGGCGATTCGATTCTGGATGTCGTCGGCCCTCTGGGCAAGCCCACCCACATCGAAAAATTCGGCACAGTGGTCTGTATGGGCGGAGGCATCGGCGTGGCGCCGATGCACCCTATCGCCAAAGCCATGAAGGCGGCGGACAACCGAGTCATCGCCATCATCGGCGCGCGCACGAAAGATTTGCTGATTATGGAAGATCGCATGCGCAACGCCTCGGACGAACTGCATATTTCCACCGATGACGGATCCTACGGAGTGCACGGCTTTGTCACCACCGTCCTGCAATCTCTGATTGATCGGGGGGAAAAAATCAACCTGGTAGTGGCGATCGGTCCCGTCCCGATGATGAATGCTTCCTGCAAGTTGACCAAGCAATACCAACTGCCCACCGTCGTCTCACTGAATCCCATCATGGTGGATGGCACCGGAATGTGCGGCGCGTGCCGGGTGACTGTCGGCGGGAGGACTCAATTCGTCTGCGTGGACGGACCTGAATTCGATGGTCATCAGGTGGATTTTGTGGAATTGACGAAGCGTCAGCGCGCCTATCTTCCGCAGGAAGATCAAGCCCGTCAGCTCTTCCTGCGCCACAAAGGCTGCGGACGGTAAGGGAACAGCAAGAGCGGTCGAACGGAGCTACAGATAAATGGCAAGAGAGAAAATCCCCCGCCAGAAGATGCCGGAGCAGAGTCCGGAGGAGCGGCGGCGCAATTTTCAGGAAGTCCCTTTCGGCTATACTCCCGAGTTGGCGCAATTAGAAGCTTCGCGCTGCATTCTCTGCAAGAAGCCAAAGTGTGTCGAAGGCTGCCCGGTGGAAATTGACATCCCCGCCTTTGTGAAGATGATCAAAGAAGGCGATTTTCTGGGCGCAGCCCGTAAAATCAAGGAAGCCAACGCTCTGCCTGCGATCTGCGGCAGAGTCTGCCCTCAGGAAGAGCAGTGCGAAGCCCGCTGCGTCATCGGCATCAAGGGGGATCCGGTCGCCATAGGCCGCCTGGAGCGTTTCGCGGCGGATTTCGAACGGTTGAACAACTTGGTCGAAACCCCGCCGATCCCGCCGTCCACCGGGAAAAAAGCCGCCGTTGTAGGCTGCGGACCCGCTGGTCTTACCGTCGCCGGCGAATTAGCCAAGCTGGGGCATAAGGTCACCATTTTCGAGGCGCTGCACCAGCCTGGTGGGGTCTTAATGTACGGCATCCCGGAATTCCGACTGCCCAAAGCCATCGTGGAAGCCGAGGTGGATTACGTCAAGAGGTTGGGCGTGGAGATCATTTATAACGCTGTCATCGGCAGATATATGACGGTGGATGAACTCCTCGCGAACGGGTATGATTCCGTCTTCTTGGGCACCGGCGCCGGATTGCCGTATTTTATGAACATCCCCGGCGAAAACCTGAACGGCGTCTACTCCGCCAATGAATATCTGACCCGATCGAATTTAATGCGCGCCTATCGTTTCCCGGAATACGACACACCAATCGCCGTATCAAAAAAGGTCGCGGTGTTGGGGGGAGGCAACGTGGCGATGGATGCAGCCCGCACCGCATTGCGCTTGGGAGCGGAGGAAGTCACCGTTGTTTACCGCCGCAGCCGCAACGAAATGCCCGCTCGGATTGAAGAAATCCACCACGCCGAGGAGGAGGGGATCGTCTTCCAGCTCTTGACCAATCCCACGGAGATTCTGGGTGATGATCAGGGCTGGGTGCGCGGGATGCGCTGCCTGCGCATGGAGCTGGGGGAACCGGACGCTTCCGGCAGGCGCAGGCCCGTGCCCATCCCCGGATCGGAATTCGAGATAGAGGTGGACACGGTCGTCGTATCCATCGGAAACGGCGCCAATCCACTGGTGCCTCAGACCACTCCTGGATTGAAAACGAATAAATGGGGCAATATCATCGCCGACGACAAGACCGCAGCCACCTCAAAGCCGGGGGTGTTCGCCGGAGGGGACATCGTCATCGGCGCCGCCACAGTCATCCTGGCGATGGGGGCGGGTAAAGTCGCAGCTCGAGCCATGCATCGGTATATGATGGGGATTCCGGAGTCGGCAGCAGTGTCAAACGATGGGGTCGAATCGAAAACGCAGGGATTGCAGAAATAAGGTAAGGCGGCAGAAATCGCTTGATTTTCAACGTTTGAATTAGTATATTTTAAACTTATGCATATCCCCTTAAGTGGGCTCGAAAAAGGTCCGCGCGTGCATCATCACCGGGCTTCCGCCACCGAATATCTCGTGAATAACGAGAATTTTGCGGGGGAAATAACCATTCAAGCGGTGGTTCACAAAGAAGGGGGTCTTCTTTGCATTAATTTGACCGCGGATTTGCCCGGAACCTTTATCTGCGATCGTTGCGGGTCCATATTCAGCCGTCATCATCACGCGCGCAGTGATTTCTATTTTTCTTACGGCGGTAAATCCGCATTTCGCAAAGATCCGGATATCACAGAAATTTCACCGGGTGCGGTGGAACTGGATATCAGCCAGGAAATCCGCGATTTGGTTATTTTGAGTCTTCCCTATCAATTTTTTTGCAAAGAAGACTGCCGGGGTTTGTGTGCTGGCTGCGGGGCGAACCTCAACGAAGAGGAATGCCGCTGCGAAAACGCGGAAATGGACCCCCGCTGGGAGGTTTTAAGACGATTGAAATGAAGCATCCTAGGATTTCGATATTGATTTGCATATAATCTATGGAGCCATCGTGCCAGTACCGAAGCGAAGACAATCCACATCCAGACGCGACAAACGCAGGACGCATTTCAAGTTGGAAGCGCCTGCGATGACGACATGCTCAAGCTGCGGCGAACCAAAGCTTCCCCACCACATTTGCCCGAATTGCGGATTTTATCGCAAGCGCAAGGTGATCATCCCCGCAGAATCCTGAACAGCCTGCCGAATTTCGGATCCGGCTCGATGAATTCACAGGATACAGCATGAGATCCGCCGATCGGAAGGTGCGGATTGCGTTGGATGCGCTGGGGGGAAAATTTGCGCCGGATGCCATAGTAGAGGGTGCGGTAATTGCATCGCAGCGCTGGGAGAATCTCGAGTTCATGTTGGTGGGAAATGCGCGCATTCTGGCGGAACTTCTGAAGGCCTTTTCCGCCGATTTCCCCCGCTTTAATTTACAAGAAGCAGAAAGTCGCATCGCAGACGAGGAAAGTCCTCTCGAAGCTCTGGAGTCCAAACCGGGCGCATCCATCGTGCGCGCACTGGACGCGCTGCAGCGCGGCGAAGTGGATGCAGTGGTTTCCGCGGGAAGCACCGGTGCTCAGATCGCAGCTTCCATCCAGAGATTAGGCTTGCTGGAAGGAGTGAAACGACCCGCGATAGGAAGTTATTTCCCCACACATAATGGGAAGACTTTCGTGATTGATGTGGGAGCGAACGCATCTTGTAAACCCTTCCATCTGCTCCAATTCGCCGCGATGGGCACCATTTTTCGACAGTATGTCGACGGCATTTCCGAGCCTCGCGTCGCTCTGCTCTCGATTGGCGAGGAGAGCTCGAAGGGCAATCAAACCACACGGGAAGCCTACGAATTGATGAAGCTGGTGCCGGCGCTGAATTTTATCGGCAACATCGAGGGTCGCGACATCTATGCCGGCAAGGCGGATGTGATCGTCTGCGACGGTTTCACCGGCAATGTGCTGCTGAAGTTCGCGGAGTCCATCCCGGATATGCTGCTGAACAGCACACGCAACGAAACTGGAGAATCACTTCAACCGAGCGAAACCATCCGACAACTTGTGCGGACTTTTGATTATCAGGAATCCGGCGGAGTGCCTTTGCTGGGTGTAAATGGTGTCTCCATCATCTGTCACGGGCTTTCGACGCCCAAAGCCATCGCCAACGCCATCGGGGAAGCTGTAAAAATGGTTCATCTGAGCGTCAATCGTCACATTGCGGAACAACTGACCGCCATGGGACAATGGTCCGCCACCGTCAAGACGCGGGCACTGATCGAACGGTTTCGGAAACGCTCTCTGGGGGAAAAGAATTGAAATTGCACTCGATGATCGTCGGTTCGGGACACTGTGTGCCGGATCGAATTATCACCAACGCGGATCTGGAAAAAATCGTGGATACCTCCGATCAGTGGATTTATGAACGCACCGGCATCCGCGAAAGACATATCCGCAATCCTGGTGAAACCACTTCGGATTTTTGTTATCAAGCATCCTTGCAGGCTCTCGAGGACGCCGGAATCGCCCCCGCAGATCTTGATCTGATCCTGATAGGAACGGTGACGGGGGATATGCCGTTTCCCTCCACGGCGACGATCGTGCAGGCGAAATTGGGGGCGCGCAATGCTGCCGCTATGGATCTTTCCGCCGCTTGTTCCGGCTTTCTCTATGGGCTGGCTCTCGCCGATTCCATGATCGCCGCCGGAAAGAGCAAAAACATTCTCGTCATCGGCGCGGAAACCTTGAGCTGTATAACGGATTGGGAAGATCGCAACACCTGCGTTCTGTTCGGGGACGGCGCCGGTGCCGTGGTGGTCGCGCCTTCCGATGGAAAGCGTGGGGTCGTTTCCACATATCTGGGGGCGGATGGGCGTTTGACGGAGCTACTGATGTGCCCCGGCGGCGGTGCCCTGCATCCGGCGACGCACAAAACCGTGGATCAGAAATTGCACTTCTTAAAAATGGCGGGGCGCGAGGTTTTTCTGCACGCCGTCAAAGCGATGGGGGACTCCGCCGAACGAGCGCTGGCGGCGGCGCATCTCACCGCCAAAGATATAGATCTCCTCATCCCGCATCAGGCGAACTTGCGCATCATTGAAGCCACCGCCAAGCGCTTATCTCTCCCCAGAGAAAAAGTCTTCGTGAATATAGATCGGTACGGTAACACTTCCTCGGCTTCGATCCCGATCGCCTTCGATGAAGCCCGCCGCAGCGGACGTCTGCGACCGAATATGACCTGCTTGATGGTCGTTTTCGGCGGCGGTTTTACCTGGGCTTCAGCCGTGGTGAAGTTATAGGATTCCATATGTCGAAAACCGCCTTCATCTGCCCCGGACAAGCCTCCCAGGTCGTCGGCATGGGGAAGGATCTGTATGAAGCATTCCCCGAAGCGCGGGCGCGTTTCCAACAAGCCGACGAGTTGATGCGTGAACCGCTGTCCCGCATCTGCTTTGAAGGACCTGAGGACAAACTGAAGCAGACTCAATTCACCCAACCCGCCTTATTCGTTCACAGCGCCGTCGTTGCGGATTTGTTGGCGAAGCGGGGCGTCTTACCCGATATGGCCGCCGGTCATAGTCTGGGGGAATACTCCGCGCTGTATGCCGCCGGCGCTCTATCCTTTGATTCTGCGCTGCAGGTCGTGATCATCCGGGGTCGTGGGATGCAGAGAGCCGGCGAAACGAATCCTGGTTTGATGGCGGCGGTAATGGGCTTGGAGGAAGATCGGATTCGTCAGGTATGCGCGGAAGCGTCATCCGCGGGCGTCGTGCAGCCGGCGAACTTCAACTCGCCTGGGCAAGTCGTCATCTCCGGCAGCGTGGAAGGAGTCCGGCGGGCGATGGAAATCGCAAAAAAGGCGGGTGCGAAGCTGGTGAAGGAGCTGGTGGTATCCGGCGCCTTCCATTCGCCGCTAATGGAACCGGCTCGCGAATCCCTTTTCGAGGCGCTGGATCATCTGAAAATCGCAAAACCATCCTGTCCGGTGTACACCAATGTCAATGCCGCGCCGACGGTGGATCCGGAACAGATCCGAATTTGTTTAAAGGAGCAACTGCTTGCACCGGTGTTGTGGTATCAGTCCGTGGAAGCTATGATTCGAGACGGCGCCGGAAGATTCCTCGAAATCGGTCCCGGGCAGGTGCTGACCGGTCTGCTGAAACGAATCCGCCGCGATGCGCTTGGCATCCCGGTGGGAACTGTGGCGGAAGTGAATGCTCTGCAATCATAAAGAAGAAATATCGAAACATGCAATCGTAACAAATCTCCAGGAGGAGAAATGGCTCTTGAAGACAAAGTGAAAGAAATCATCGTCAACGAATTGGGCGTGGACATTTCCGAGGTTGTGCCGGAAGCATCTTTCATCAATGATCTGGGTGCGGATTCGCTGGGCACCGTCGAATTGGTGCTCGCTTTCGAGAAGGAGTTCGGCATTGAAATCCCCGAAGAAGACGCGGAGAAACTGACCACAGTCGGTGATGCCATTCAATATCTGAAGGAACGCGTGAAATAAGCGAAACTTTCAACCATTTTGGTGAATGATGAAAAACCGGGTCGTTGTCACAGGAATGGGAGCCGTGACTCCCATTGGCAATAGCGTGCCTGAATTCCTCGAAGGAATGCTCGCCGGCAAGAGCGGAGCCGCTCCGATCACGCGATTCGACGCTTCCCAACACCCCACAAAATTCGCCTGCGAAGTGAAGAATTTGAAGCTGGACGACTACATCCCCCCGCGGGAAGCGAAACGCATGGATCCATTCTGCCAGTATGCGATGGTTGCCGCGGATCAGGCGTTGAAGGATTCCGGCATTGATTTGGAACGAGTGAACCGCGATCGTTTCGGCATCATTGTGGGTTCGGGCATCGGTGGAATCCCCATCTTTGAGGCGCAGGCAAGGGAGATGATCGAAGGGGGACCGCGGCGCCTGAGTCCGTTTTTCATTCCAACGATGATTTCGGATATCGCCGCCGGGCAGATCTCCATCAAATACGGTTTGAAGGGGGTAAACTACGCCACCACTTCCGCCTGCGCAACAGGGAATCACGCCATCGGCATCGCTCTGCGGCATCTGCAGTTCGGCGATGCGGATATCATCCTGGCGGGCGGGTCCGAAGGTTCCATCACGCCGATGGGAGTCGGTGGATTCAACGCGATGAAAGCCATCTCCACCCGCAACGAGGATCCGCAGCACGCCAGCCGTCCGTTCGATCTTGACCGCGACGGATTCGTCATCGGCGAAGGTGCGGGCATCTTGATTCTCGAAACCTTGGAACATGCTCGGAAGCGGGACGCGAGAGTCTACTGTGAGCTCGTGGGTCTGGGGTTCACCGCAGATGCTCACCATATCACGGCGCCGTCGCCGGACGGGGAAGGCGCCGCCCGAGCGATGAAGCAGGCTCTACAAGACGGCGGTCTGCTTCCGGAAGAAGTGGATTACATCAACGCGCACGGCACTTCGACCCCTTATAACGATAAAACGGAGACCGTGGCGATTAAAACCGTTTTCGGGGATCACGCCTACAAATTGAACATCAGTTCGACCAAATCCATGACCGGACATCTGCTGGGCGCCGCCGGTTCAGTTGAATCCATCGCCTGCATCCTGGCGATCCAGAAAGGGATCATTCCTCCCACGATCAATTATCAGACTCCCGATCCGGAATGCGATTTGAATATCACGCCGAACCATCCGGTGGAACGGAAAGTTCGGGTGGCGTTGAACAACGCCTTCGGCTTCGGAGGTCACAACGCTTGTCTGATTTTCAAAGCCTTTCAGGAGTGACGGAACGCGATCGTGTTCAGATTCCTCCAGAAACTGCTGCCGACGAAGAGCAAACGGGGCGGCATCCGTCAAATCGCGCCGCCATGGCGCCGAAAAATCGGGAATCTGGAGAAGATCCTGGAGTATCAATTCAAAAGACCCGAATTACTGATCACCGCGCTGAAACACCGTTCTTTTCTGGAAGAAGCCGGTGAAGATCGCACCGAGTCCAACGAACGACTTGAATTCCTCGGAGATGCCGTCCTGGATCTGATCGTCTCCGATTCCTTTTTCCGTCGGTACCCGCAGGCTGAAGAAGGGACGTTGACGATGATGAAGTCCACTCTCGTCAGCGGCCCGGTCTTAATGGCGCAGGCGAGGAAGATGGATCTGGGATCGTATCTTCTGCTGGGCGGCAATGAATTGAACAATGGCGGAAGAAACCGGGAGTCCATCTTAGAAGATGCATTCGAAGCCGTGCTCGGCGCCGTCTATCTGGACGGCGGCTTGGAACCGGCGCGGCGTTGTGTGGAGCGTTTTCTGCTTCAGGATGCGGATTCCATCCTGCGTCAGGAATCCCTGAAAAATTACAAGAGCATGTTGCTCGAATATGCGCAGAGCATCGGAAAACCTCAGCCGGTTTATTCGGTTCTCGAGGAGTCAGGTCCAGACCATAATAAGAATTATGTGGTGGAAGTCCGCTTGAACGGCGAAGTTTTGGGCACCGGATCGGGACGGTCGAAGAAACAAGCGGAACAACGCGCCGCGGAAGCCGGGATGAAGAATCTCGGCCAGTTGTGATAGATTTATTACTTAGGTGATGTATGCGTAAAATAATGGGTTATATTTACCCCGGCGTGGGATTTCTAATTCTATTAGAGATCCTTTTATGGGGGGTGAATCATTTTATTAGTTGGGATGAATATGTCCACCGGGCGGGTTTGAGCTATCGGAAGTTCGTCACCAATCCAGAGTATGAGAATCAATTTCTGTTTCTAAAAGATCCTTATGTAATCTGGAAGCTAAGGCCCGGTGAGCTAAAGCCCGGCTACCGCGTCAATCGGCTGGGTTTTCGGGGGGACGATGTAGCCATCCAGAAGGCACCGGGAACGAAGCGAATTGTGTGCCTGGGCAATTCAATTACTCTCGGTCTGGATGTTAAAACACATGCCGATGCTTACCCGATGCTCTTGGCGCAGCACCTGAAACAGAGTCAAGGTTAGTCTTTCGAGGTCATCAACGCCGGAGTCGCCGGTTACACTTCCTATCAGATTTTGCAGCAGTGGCGGCATTTTGTCGCTCCGTTGGAACCGGACTTGATCATTGTGCTGGCTGCCTTCAATGACATCATCTACACGCCGTTCAAGCCGGATAAAGAGATTCAGCTGACCAAGTTTACATGCGGGGTTTACAATACGCTTTTTTCCTTCCGCATCGTTCGCGCCTTGAATTCAGGCATAAAATTTATCAGTGAGCGGATAAGTCATAAAGAGCTGATTTCGCCGTATAATCCCGAAATCGGCATTCCGACCCGAGTTTCGGAAGAGGATTATCGAAAAAATCTTAACGCGATCGTGGAAGATGCGGAAAAGAAACACATTAAAGTAATTTTTCTTACCTCGAAGAGCGCGAATGGACCTCCTTTCGCCGTACATCCTTTGCCCAGAATTGAATTTGGAACCGAAGGCAAAAAGGCGGTTGTACATTGGATTCCACAACCGGCTCCTAAGGTAATCCGCGTCGGGCGCGATACGGATGATCGTTTGTACAGAGCGAGCCAAGCGCAGATCAGAGATTTACCCGAAGCTCCGGTACCCTACTACAATCTGGCAAAATGCTATGAATCCGCGGGAGATTCCCTTCTGGCGCGGGAATACTTCAAAATCGCCGATTCTTTGGACACCACTAGGGAACGTTACGACCGATATAATCAAATTATGCGGGAGGTCGCTGCGGAGCATCATATTCCCGTAGTGGATACGTACCTCCTTTTAGATGGCGGTGACAATTCTAAGTATTTTAGATCGGACTGCATTCATTACAACGAAGCAGGGCACGCCGTCATCGCGGAAGCACTCTATCGAAAAGTGATTGAAATCCTGAACTAATCGCATCAGCATCAACTCACTTCGAATCCACCGAAAAACATCATAATACTGGAGCCGCTATGTCTGTATTCTTCACCGAAGAACAGGAAGAGTTGCGCAAGCTGGCGAGGCGAATCGCGGAAGAGAAGGTGCGACCCCGAGCCGCTGCTTGCGACCGCACCGGGGAATTCCCCTGGGATTTGATCAAAGTTTTCGCGGACGCCGGTTTTTACGGCTGTTACATTGAAGAAAAGTACGGCGGAACAGGAGGCGGCGTCACCGAACTCGCCATTGTCACAGAGGAACTTTCCCGCGCTTGCGGCGGCATCGCATTGGCGGTCGCCGCGACGGCTTTGGGAGCGTTCCCCATCATCCTGGACGGCACGGAAGAACAGAAGCAGCGCTGGCTGCCTTCCATCGCCACCGGCGACGTGTTGACGGCTTTTTGCCTCACGGAACCGGAAGCCGGTTCCGATGCTTCCAATATGAAGACCACCGCCCGATTGGATGGCGACTACTACATTCTGAACGGTTTGAAGCATTTCATCACCAACGCCGGTGTCGCCAAAATTTACACCGTAATCGCCTCGACCGATCCGGCGAAGGGGGTGCTGGGAACGTCCGCCTTCGTCGTGGAAGAAGGCACGCCCGGGATGTCTGTGGGAGCGGAAGAGGACAAGATGGGAATTCGCGCTTCGCAGACTCGCGAAGTGATTTTTCAAGATTGCAAGGTGCCCAAAGCGAATCTTCTGGGGGCTCCCGGGCGAGGCTTCATCA
Organism: uncultured bacterium; assembly: GCA_964623265.1. GTDB lineage: Bacteria > Electryoneota > B3-LCP > B3-LCP > B3-LCP > CAZUTK01. The sequence continues at coordinate 19,959 of CAZUTK010000026.1, forward strand.
ATGCTATGAAGACGCTGGACCGATCCAGACCCGGCGTCGCAGCTCAGGCGCTGGGAATCGCACAGGGCGCTTTCGATTTGGCGATCGCCTACACTCAGCAGCGCGTTCAATTCGGCAAACCCATTGCAGAAAACCAGGGCATTCAGTGGATGCTGGCGGAAATGGCGACCGAAATCGAAGCTTCACGGGCGCTGTTATACCAAACCGCGAAATTGATTGATTCCGGCGCCGCCAATATCTCCAAGCTCTCCGCGATGTCTAAATTGAAGTGTTCGGATGTCGCCATGCGCGTCACCACCGACGCCGTGCAGCTTTTCGGCGGATACGGCTATATGAAGGATTACCCCATCGAAAAGTATATGCGCGATGCCAAAATCACGCAAATCTACGAAGGCACCAATCAAATTCAGCGCGTCGTCATCGCCAAGAATCTGCTGAAAGAGGCGCAGCAGAAGAGCTGAGTTCGGCTTCTTTCGGCAGAGGCGATTTCGAGTTGAACAGCCTCGCATTTCATTCGCAGGACAAGAGTCTTTCCACATGGCGGCCGCTTCCTGAGCCCAGGGTATTCACCCTGGGCTTATTTATCCGGCGAATTATTTGTTCTAAATATAACAAAGAGATATTTCTAAAATTTTGCTTGTTTTTTCAATCCATTTGAATTATAATGGTAAGAGTATAGGTCTAATCGAGAGAGGAGAGAGCTATGCGTAGATTCTTGCGATTCGGGCTGGCTGCATTGCTGGTTTGCTTGACGGCGTCCTGGGCGTTGGCTCAGACGGGGATCGTCATGGGCACGGTCACGGATGACGAAGGCAATCCTGTGGACAGCGCTTTGGTAACTCTTTCCCACGGCGGCGGCTGCGGCGGAGGTGGCCATGGAGGAGGCGGCCATGGCGGAGGTGGCCACGGCGGCGGTGCGGATTCCGTCTGGTATTCCACTTTCACCGGTGAAGACGGCACCTACATTTTTCCGGCAGTAGCGCCGAACACCTATCTCGCCCGCGCCCGCAAGATGGGATTCGGGATGGACAGTGATTCCGTCACGGTAGCTGCGGGATACACCTATGTCGTAGATTTTACGCTGACCGGTTGCGGCGGCGGAGGCGGTGGAGGAGGTTGCCCGCACGACACACTGGAAGTGATTGAAGTTTCCGGCTGGGCGATTGTGGATACCTCTATGTGCCGCAACGCCTACTTCCTCGATGAAGACAACGATGGCGTGCCGGAATATCGCCTGCAGTTCGGACCGCCCTGGTATGACCCAGGCAGCGGAGCCTCTCGTCCCAACAACGGCGATGAAATTGACATCGTCGGCGGGCTGGTGGATTGGACCCTGATGGATATGATCATCGTCTATGAGATCAACGGTCTCTGGTGGCGGGATCCGGTCTATCCGGGCGGCGGATACGGCGGTCATCACGGCGGCGGTGGCGGCGGCCATCATGGCGGCGGCGACGTTGCGGTAGCGCGTCCTCACATCGGCGGCGCTTTCCCCAATCCCTTCAACCCGGAAACGACTGTGAACTTCGTCCTGCCGGAAAACGGCATGGTGAGTCTGTCGGTGTACAATATTCGCGGGGAGAAGGTGGCGCAACTGGTGGAAGGCTCGCTGGAAGCCGGCACGCATTCCGTGATCTGGAATGCGGGGCACCTGACGTCCGGCGTCTATCTCTTCCGGCTGGAAGCCGGCACCGTGACATCCGTGAAGAAGGTCGTCTTTGCGAAGTAAATTTCGGCTACAATAAACGCGAAGCGCAGCCGGTTTCGGCTGCGCTTTTTTATGCCCTTCCGTGCCCCTGAGACGACTTGAACGTCCGACACGCGGTTTAGGAAACCGCTGCTCTATCCTGCTGAGCTACAGGGGCGAAATTTTATCCATCCTACCGTGCAGGGACGCTTCTGATAATATAAAGTCTGGAGGCGGCGATTTCAAGCTCTTTCAAGTACTTTCGAGTTCTTGCCGCTTCAGGGTGAATATCGCTTGACTTATGATGAAAAATAGCGTAAATTTACGTTTTAATTTCCATCTACTACTAACACTGAAATGCGCCTATCCCGAGCTTTCATCCCGACTCTGAAAGAAACGCCGTCCGATGCGGTTATCCCTTCGCACGCATTGATGATCCGTGCGGGACTGATCCGGCAGCTGGCGGCGGGCGTTTATTCCGAACTCCCCTTCGGTTGGATGGCGATGCAGGAAGCCATCGCCGTCGTGCGCGAAGAGATGAACCGCATCGGCGGTCAAGAGCTCTATCTGCCGGTGTTGAATCCCATCGAAGTCTGGGAGGAGACGGGCAGAGCGCGCGATTTCGGCGACGAGATGTTCCGTCTGAAGGATCGCAAGGGGCGGTCTATGTGTCTGGCTCCGACGCACGAGGAGATCATCTGCGAAATCGCTCGAGCCTTCGTGCGGTCCTACCGCGATCTCCCGCAGATCTGGTATCAGATCCAGACCAAGATGCGCGACGAGCCTCGTCCGCGCTCCGGAGTATTAAGGGCACGCCAATTCCTGATGAAGGATTCCTACAGTCTCGATCTGGATGAGGAAGGGCTGGCGAAGAGCTATGATCTGCACGCCGTCGCCTACCGCCGCATCTTCGAACGCTGCGGGTTGAACTTCTTCGAAGTGGGCGCATCTTCCGGGCTGATGGGCGGAACCGGATCGCAGGAATTTATGGTGGAATCCGAACATGGTGAAGACCGCGTGGCGATTTGCTCCGCCTGCGGTTATGCGGCCAATTTAGAGGTCGCCTCATCTAAGCCTGCGCCGATTCAAGACCCGCCGCCAGCGATTGATGAAACCGCCGAACCTCAACTGGTTTCCACGCCGGAGATGCGCACCATCGAAGAAGTCAGCGGATTTCTGCGGGTACCTCCGGAACGTTTGATCAAGACGCTGGTTTTTATGACGGGGGGTGATAAGCCGGTTATGGCGCTGGTCGCCGGCGATGACGAACTGAATGAATCGAAATTGATGAAGGCGCTGGGAGGCGCTTTCCGGCCGGCTCACCCCGACGAGATCAAAGATCTTTTCGGAGCGGAAGCGGGATTCTTAGGAGCCGTCCGGGCACCGAAGATGCCGATTCTGGCGGATCTGCGCCTGCAAGGGGGGCGCAACCGCATCACCGGCGCCAATCAAAATCATTACCATATCACCGGCGTCGAAGTCGGTCGGCATTTCAATCCGGATCGGTTTGTTGATTTACGCACGGTTCGCGACGGTGAAGGTTGTCCTGCCTGCGGCGGCAGGTTGCGCGTAGTCAGCGCGATCGAAATTGGGCATATATTCAAGTTGGGGACGAAGTATTCGGCTTCTATGGGAGCCAACGTGCTGGATGCGGAAGGGCGCGAGCGTCCCATTGTTATGGGCAGCTACGGCATTGGCATCGGCAGGATCGTGGCGTGTGCCATCGAATCAAGCCATGACGACGACGGGATTATCTGGTCAAATGCCCTGACGCCCTACGACGTGATCCTCATCGGCATCAAGCTGAATGAGGCGGAAGTGCGGCAGAAGGTCGAAGATCTCTATCAACTGCTGCAATCTTCCGGATTGGACGTGCTCTACGATGACCGCGACGTCAGTCCCGGTTTCAAGTTCAAAGACGCCGACCTGCTGGGTATTCCCAGACAGGTGATTGTCAGTCCCAGGAGTCTGGCGGCAGGGGGTGCGGAAATCAAGCAGCGGAAGACCGGCGACAAGATCGTCGTCCCATATGATCAAATCCTATCCTATTTGCGTGGCAGTCATGGAAAAGCTTGATCTGGATCGCATCTTGCGTTATCGCCAGCCGGAAGAAGACTTGAGTCCGGAAGAAAAGATCAAAGCGGAAGGAAAGATTCCCGCCATCCTGGCTTACGTCCCCCTTCTCTGTTTTTATGCGCTGATCCTGAAGCGGGATAATCCATACGCGTATCAGCACGGCAAACAAGGCTTAATCTTATTCCTGGCGGAACTGATCGCCATCGCGCTGCGCTGGGACTTGCTCTGGAATCTGATCCTGATCCTCTTGGGAGCTGTAGCCATCTGGGGGATGGTCGCTGCTCTGCGCGGTCAGCCGTTTCGTTTGCCGATCGTATCTGATCTGTTCGATCATTTCCAGCCGTAATCCGGTGATCTATCCGTTAGGAATCTTCTAGAACCGTTTCGATTCTTCGCATAGAAGGGACGCAGAAAAAAGAATGCGATCGAACGTTGTTTATCATTGCCTTCGACCTGAAACGATCCGCGCAAGCGGATTTCAAAGCATATAGCCAACCGAGGAATCTTATCTATGAGAATCCGAGAACGTGCCAGACAGTTCACCGCCGCCCGGGAAGTCATCGCATTGGGATATTATCCGTACTTCCGCGCCATCGAATCCGATCAAGATACAAAAGTGCTCATGAACGGCAAAGAAGTCCTGATGCTCGGGTCGAACAACTATTTAGGTTTGACCAATCATCCGGAAGTCAAGGAGGCGGCGATTCAGGCTGTGCGGGATTTCGGAACGGGCTGTGCGGGATCTCGTTTCTTGAACGGCACCTTGCGCATTCATCTGCAATTGGAAGAGAAGCTGGCTCAGTTCATGAATAAAGAAGCAGTGTTGCTCTACACCACCGGCTTTCAGGTCAACCAGGGAGTCATCTCCACGGTTTTAGGCAAGGATTCCGTGGTGATTTATGATAAACTGGATCATGCATCAATAATAGACGGCTGCCGCTTGTCGTTCGCAAAATCCGTAAAATACGATCACAATGATATGGATGACCTGGAACGCGTCCTGATCTCCTGTCAATCCGCTAAGTCCCGCTTGATCGTGATGGACGGAGTATTTTCCATGGAAGGCGACATCGCCCGGCTGCCTCAAATCGTCGAACTGGCGGAAAAGTATGACGCAGACGTTATGGTGGATGACGCGCACTCCATCGGGGTTTTGGGTCCCAACGGAGACGGCACCGCGGCGCATTTCGGCCTCAACGACAGAGTCGCGTTGGTGATGGGGACGTTTTCGAAATCTCTCGCGTCCGTTGGCGGTTTCATCGCCGCGGATGAAGATACCATACACTTCCTCAAACACCATTCCCGGGCGCTGATTTTTGCGGCGTCGCCTTCCCCTGCAAATGTCGGCGCCGTCCTCAAGGCGCTGGAAATCCTGCAACGGGAACCGGAACGTCGCGCCCGCCTCTGGGAAAACACGCGCCGCATGACGGCGGGGCTACGCCAGTTGGGCTTTAATCTGGGAAAAACGGAGACCCCGATCATCCCCGTCTTCGTGGGCGATAATATGAAAGTCTTTATCTTCTGCAAACGTCTGCAGGACGAAGGGGTCTTCGTCAATCCAGTCGTTTCGCCTGCGGTTCCTCCCGGCGATCAGTTGATCCGAATTTCGCTGATGTCCACTCACACGTTCGATCAGATTGATTTCGCTCTGGATAAATTGGCGAAGGTAGGGCGGGAGATCGAACTGATCGCTTGATTTGCATTGATGACTTAATGAGATGTCGGAAGCGACTGTAAAAGATCACCGGAACCGGCGTTCGGCGTTGCTTTCTATAGCCGGATTCGACCCAACGGGAGGTGCCGGAGTCATTGCGGATGCCGCGGTATTCCGATCGCTGGGATTCCACCCCTTGACGACGTTGTCGTCCGTTGCAGCGCAAAACAGCAGGCAGGTGGAGGCGGTGCATCCCCTCTCGGGTGAATTCATCGCCCGGGAACTGGCGGTGACGGTGTCTGAGTTCACCGTAAGCGCTGTGAAAATCGGCATGTTGTACAGTGCGGAAGCGGTAGAGGTCGTCGCGGCATTTTTGCAAGCGTCAAAGTTCCCCGCAGTACTCGATCCGATACTGAAAGCCAGTTCCGGCAGGGACCTGGCTGATCCGGCGGCGATCCCGATTATGGAGAGCCGTCTGATGCCGCTGTGTCGTATGATTACGCCGAATCTCGCGGAAGCAGAATATTTTCTCGGACACTCCATATCTTCTGTGGAAGAGGCGAAACAGGCTGTGCAGGAGCTGTCCTGGTTATGGAGCACTTCGGTTTTATTAAAAGGGGGGCATTTCCCCGGTGAGCCGGTGGATATTCTGGCGGATGGAAAAGAAGTTTCGATCTTTGATCATACCCGCACGGCGGAAACAGTGAATCTGCGGGGAACGGGATGCGCGCTTTCGGCGGCCATTGCCGTCGGTTTCGCGAAGGGGTTTGACAATCGCAGTGCTGTGGATTTCGCCATTCAGTTTATACAAGATCGGATCCAAGATTTCTACATCTCCGCAAAAGATGAGATGATCGGTTTTTTACCGATTTGATGGAAAAAGCTGCATTTGAGACTGGATGATATTCTGCAGATTTTCGACTTGCAAATCGATGCAGATTGATTATATATTATAACAGTGCGCCCTTAGCTCAACTGGATAGAGCGTCTGGCTACGGACCAGAAGGTTGGGGGTTCGACTCCCTTAGGGCGTACAACGCGAAAGCCGCGGTTGGCCGCGGCTTTTTGTTTATCAGATGCGTGGTTTTCGTCTCCTTTAAAAGAGACGATCCGCCTTTCGTCTCGGATCCACCCGCTCAAAAAGAGTATAAGAAAACACCGGATGCCCATCCTGATGTGTCCAGGGTTATCATAGCTGCCAGGAAAGCAGTTTATTTAGTTCATTCCGGCTTGTTTTCACCTTCTGTACCTTGGATCCTAATTCTACTCGCCCGGCGTCGCGGTGTTCACGTCAATAATCAGATAAAAAAGAGTGAAACAAGCCGTCATCCCCAGAAGGGTTTTCATCGCGAATGCCTGAAAACCGCGCTTGTTCAGAAAGCGCAAGCTCTTCGCCAAAGCGGTGATGACGATCCCCATCCAGACGCAGGTCATGCTCAGAGCGGTGAGTAAATGCCAAGGATGAGACTTCAGGAAAAGGCGCAGTGTGCCCGGGAGATTCGTAAGATAGTCGCCGAAAAGGAAGTAGAAATACGAGCGCGCAACGCGATAAAGATTCATCTTCAAATGGAATAGATCCGCGGCGCTGATATGGGCGCGCCCCGTTGCGGCGGAGAGGGTCTTGGCGATTTCAGGGATTCCCAGCAGGATGATGATCGCCAGGACGATCCAGTACTCGATCCAAATCCGCCAATTCTTCCATCCGGATCGGCAGATGAAGGCGATCCCCAGGTAGATTAAAACGAAGATGAAAAAGCAATGGCTGTACAATCCGATGATTCCCACCGTAAGAAATCCCAGCCACCAGATTCGATGCGGATTTTTCCGCCGGGTGAGTTCCAGAAAGAAACAGAACGCCAGCCAGAGTTCCAAACCGACCAGACTGTAATTCCGCATCTCCTGCGAAAGCGAGATCAGGTATGGGGAAATCACGGCGATGCCCGCGGCGGCGCAAGCGTTTCTCGAATCGAAAATCCGCTTACCGACGGCGTAGATGACGGGGATCGCCAGGATTCCGAAAAGCGCGGAGGGGAAATCCGCCTTTGAGCTCCAGCGGTATCGTCAGCCAGGTGATCCCCTGAGCGGTTTTGATTTTATTGCGGTTGATCCAGAAACGACGCCGGTACTGCATATCGTCGAAGAGAATCAATTCGTCGGCGCTGTTGATGAGATCGAAATATCCCTTCCAGGGGATATAGAAAGATTGCACGACTGTCAATATCTTTTTCATCACGCCGTCTCGGTAACACCGATTTATGCCGCGGGAATGCATAAAATCAACCGCTGTAATAATAATTTCACACTCCCCGAAAAAAAACGGAAGAAAATAAAGCGATCCTGTGTTACAACTTAAATCAACGCAAAATCAATGCCTTTCGCGACTGCATTTCGGCGTGATAGCTGGAACGAACCAGAGGCCCCGATTCGATGTGATCGAATCCCATCGCTTCGCCCCGGCGCGCCCATTCGGCGAATTCGTCCGGATGAACGTAGCGGACGACAGGATGATGCATCCGGCTCGGACGCAGATACTGTCCGATGGTCAACAAGCGGCAGCCGCACTCCAGGACATCCCGCAGCACTTGCTCGACTTCGTCCTCGGTCTCACCCAAACCCAGCATGATCCCGGTTTTTGCCTTGAGTCCGAAGTTTGCCGCGTCACGTAACACCCGCAAGGAGCGTGAATAGTCCGCCTGTGGCCGCACATTGCGATATAGGGAGGGAACGGTTTCCAGGTTGTGGTTCAGAATATCCGGGCGAGCTGAAAAGACGGTTTGCAGAGCAGCATCCGATCCTTTAAAGTCCGGGATCAGGACCTCGATCCTGCAGTCGGACGTCAGACTGCGGATCGCCTCTATGACGGATCGGAAATGCCCGGCGCCACCGTCCGGCAAATCATCCCGAGTCACCGATGTAACGACGGCGTATTTGAGGTTGAGGCGTCGGATGGATTCGGCGACCCGTTGGGGTTCATCAGGATCAGGCGGCGAGGGAATGCCTGGGGTCACCGCGCAGAAAGTGCAATTTCGCGTGCAGGTGTCTCCCAGGATCAGGAAGGTCGCGGTGCCCGCAGACCAGCATTCACCGAGATTCGGGCAGCGGGCAGACTGGCAGACGGTGTGGAGCTCCTGCGTGCGGATGAGTTCCTGCACCTCGCGCTGCGTGTCCCCGGAAGGCAGTTTCACCTTCAGCCAGGGCGGTTTCCGGGTTAATTGATTCATTGTTTGTTATCGAAAGACATATACATATAGTACGAAATTATCCGATTCAGATCAAGATCGCAGGCAAAGAAAATCCATCTGAGGTCTATTGACAAACTGAATTGAAATCATTATATTTAAAAGTTTATGGTGCGTATAGCTCAGCTGGTTAGAGCGCCTGACTGTGGATCAGGAGGTCGGGGGTTCAAATCCCCTTATGCACCCGAAAAAGAGAAAGATTGATCCACTCTTCTATAGAACGCTTCCACTCATCGCCAGTCGGAACAGCGCCGCGATTGCCTTCCTGCCTACTTTCCCCTTGACTTTTCCTTCCGGAATGCTTAAGTTGACCTATCGTTCTGGACAGCACTTCAGTGATTCAAACAACCTGACGAGCAACGCAATACTATGGATTACCCCTTTTCGGAAGTAGAACCTAAATGGCGCCGGATTTGGGAGGAATCGGGCGCACATCACACGGATTTATCCAAATCCGGCAGGAAATTTTACGGTTTGGTGATGTTCAGCTATCCATCCGCCAAGAAACTGCACATCGGACATTGGTATAATTTCGGTCCGGCGGATACCTATTTCCGCTGGAAGCGGATGCAAGGGTATAATGTCTTCGAACCAATGGGTTACGACGCCTTCGGTCTCCCCGCCGAGAACTACGCCGTAGCTCAGGGCGTTCATCCCGCGGTCACGACGAGGGAAAGCATCCGTTTCATTCGGGAACAGCTCAAGCAGATCGGCGCGATGTACGACTGGAAACGCGAGGTGGACACTTCTTCGCCGCGCTATTACAAGTGGACGCAGTGGCTCTTCTTGCGCTTGTACCATCGCGGACTGGCATACCAGAAGCAGGCTCCGGTCAACTGGTGCCCATCCTGCCAAACCGTGCTGGCGAATGAGCAGGCGGAAGGAGGCGTCTGCGAACGCTGCGGAACGGTTGTAACGAAACGCGAACTGAAACAGTGGTTTTTCCGCATCACGGAATACGCCGACCGGCTTCTGGAAGGCTTGCAGCGGATTGATTGGCCCCGCAAGACGAAGGTGATGCAGGAAAACTGGATCGGCCGCAGTGAAGGCGCTCAGATCACTTTCGGCATCGAAGGGGGAAACGATCGTTTCGAAGTCTTCACAACGCGGCCCGATACGCTCTTCGGCGTCACTTACGTCGTGTTCGCTCCGGAACACCCCTTGATTCCTGTGATCACCCCGCCGAATTATCGTTCTGAGGTTGAAGCCTATATTGAAAAAGTCCGCAGCGAAAGCGAAATCGAAAGAACCTCCGCCGAACGGGAGAAGAGCGGCGTGTTCACCGGAGCTTTTGCGTTGCATCCCCTGACCGGAGAGCGATTGCCCATCTGGATCGCGGATTACGTCCTGATGGGGTACGGCACGGGCGTCGTGATGGCGGTGCCGGCGCACGACCAGCGCGACTTCGAATTCGCTCGCAAATACAACCTGCCGATGCGTGTTGTGATCCAGCCGGAAGGCGCGATCCTGTCTGAAAAACAGCTGGAAGCCGCTTACGAAGACGCCGGGTGGATGGTTCATTCCGCCGAATTCAATGGAATGCCCTCCGCAGAGGGAAAAGTCGCGGTGACGAAGGCTCTGCAGGAAAGGGGCAGCGGCCGCTTCGCCGTCAATTACCGTCTGCGCGACTGGCTGGTTTCCCGTCAGCGCTACTGGGGTGCGCCGATCCCCATCATTCACTGCCCCCAATGCGGGACAGTACCGGTGCCGGAGAAAGATCTGCCGGTCTTGCTTCCGGAAAACATCAAGGAATTTGCGCCGCGAGGAAAATCCCCGCTGGCTGCGGTTCCGGAATTCATGAACGTAAAATGTCCCCGCTGCGGATCCGATGCTCGGCGCGACGCGGATACGATGGACACCTTCGTGGATTCTTCCTGGTATTTCCTGCGTTACCTATCCCCGGATCGGGACGATGTCCCCTGGGATCCCGAGCTTGCCGCCGCCTGGCTGCCGGTGGATCAATACATCGGCGGCGCGGAGCACGCGGTCATGCATCTGCTCTACGCCCGCTTCATCGCCAAGGCGCTCTACGACGACGGCAAAATCCCCTTCGATGAACCCTTCACCCGGCTGCGGCATCAAGGCATCATCACTCACAAGGGCGAAAAGATGTCCAAATCGCGGGGAAACGTAGTCAACCCGGACGAGTTTGTGGGCAGATACGGATCGGATGTCTTTCGGATGTATATGATGTTTATGGGGGACTACGAGCAGGGCGGCGATTGGTCGGACGAAGGCATCACGGGGATCGCGCGCTTCGTGAACCGGCTGTGGCGATTTTTCGAAGATCATAAGTCGGAGGAATCATCCGGTGAAATGTCCGCCGGCTTACGTTATGCGCTGCATTACACCATCCAGCAGGTGACTCAGGATCTAGGCGACCTTCACTTCAACACCGCCATCAGCCGCATGATGGAGCTCTTGAATGCGCTGTATGAGGCAGCGCTGGCGGGACCCGTACCCGAGCTGTCGGAAATTCTGGATCATTTCGCGAGGATCGTTGCCCCGTTCTCCCCGCATCTGGGTGAAGAGTTGTGGCATACGGTTCACCCGGAACAGCCGCAAACAGCTTCCGTGTTCGACCAGCCCTGGCCGCAATATGACCCGAAAGCACTGGTGCGTTCGAGCGTCACTCTGGTGGTGCAGATCAACGGCAAGGTGCGCGATAAGCTGGAAGTTCCACCTGAAGTGAGTGAACAAGAGGCGCTTGCAGCAGCCCGGGTATCCGAACGATTGAAACCCTATCTGAAAGGCAAAACGATCCGCAAAGCGATCTTCGTGCCAGGGAAGTTGTTGAATCTGGTGGTGGGGTGAAGCGCACAGGTAGAACCATTGTGAATTGACTGGAAAATCGAAAAATCGGAAAACCGAGTGGATTCTAAAATTTTTCAGAGCTATTCACAAAAATTGCTGGATGTCGCTGTTCGGGAAGATGCGACGGAAGCCAGCTATTATTCGGCGCTTCACGATTTACTCAGCGATTTCGCCGCTGCAGCATCCCGGCTAAACATTCATGTCACCACGCTTCCCAAAGAAACCGACACCGGCAATCCGGATTTCCGAGTCTGGGACGGCAGGCAGCATATCGTCGGCTATCTGGAAGCCAAAGCTCCTTCCTGCGAACATCTCGATGCGATCGAGCAGACTGACCAGCTGAAACGTTATCTAGAGACGTTTCCCAACGTCATCCTGACGAATTTTCTCGAATTCAGGCTGTATCGCAATGGGGAACGCATCGCAAAAGCGGTGATCGGACGCTCCGCAGTGCTCTTGAAATTGCATCAGGTTCCGCCTTTGGAAAAAGAGCACGAGCTATCCGCGCTGCTGGAAAAGTTCTTATCATTTGCTCTACCGAAACAGCGCAACGCGGAGGAACTGGCGCAGGAACTGGCGAAAAGAACGCGATTCTTGCGCGATGAGATCATTGCGATGGAGAATCGCGAAGGCGAGAAGCTGAGGGTGGATTCGATCTTAGGATTCTACCAAGCCTTTCGCGATTATCTGATCGCCGGATTGACCTATGAGAGTTTCGCGGATCTATATGCTCAGACAGTAACCTACGGCCTTTTCGCCGCCCGCACGCGCGCGAAGAATGGTTTCAACCGTCGCCTCGCCTATTCGTATATCCCTCCTACGATTGGGATTTTACGCGATATCTTCCAGTTCGTTTCCCAGGGCAAGCTTCCCGAACCGATGAACTGGATCATTGACGATATCGTGGAAGTCCTCGCCAACACGGATCCAGACCAAGTATTGCAAACTCAAACTCCATCTTCGTCCGATCTCCAACCTCGGGATCCCATCATCCATTTTTACGAAACCTTCCTGGCGAAATATGACCCGGTGGCTCGGGAAAAACGGGGTGTCTATTATACGCCGGAACCGGTGGTGCGCTATATCGTCGAATCCTTGCATCGGATCTTACAAGACTCTTTCCAACGTTCTGAAGGGTTGGCGAATGAGTCCTTGACGGTGCTGGATCCCGCGGCGGGCACGGGGACATTTCTGGTCGAAGCTGCGCGCAGATCCGTCGCCGAGCATGAGGAGCGATACGGTGCCGGGAGCAAGGGGGAATTTGTTCGAAATCACATTCTCGCGAATTTTTATGCCTTCGAACTGATGATGGCACCGTATGCGGTCGGGCATTTGAAGATCTCCTACATGCTGCATGAACTGGGCTTCGACCTGGAGGATGAAGATCGCTTCAAGCTGTATTTGACGAATTCCCTGGAATGGGAAGATTTGGCTCAGACGAAGATTCCCGGGATCGCTTCTTTGGCGGAAGAGTCGCATCTGGCGGGTAAGGTCAAGAAAGAGACGCCGATTCTGGTGATTCTGGGCAATCCGCCTTATTCGGGGCATTCCGCCAATTTCGGCGATTGGATTGTGAATCAGGTGCGGGAATATCACCGAGTTGACGGGAAACCCTTGGGTGAGAAGAATCCCAAATGGCTGCAGGATGATTACGTCAAGTTCATTCGCTTTGCGCAATGGAAGCTCGACCAGGCGGGGGAAGGCGTGCTCGGATTCATCACCAATCACAGCTATCTCGACAATCCCACTTTCCGCGGCATGCGAGCCTCCCTGCTGAAGAGTTTCGACGAAATCTATGTGCTAGACCTGCACGGCAACGCATTGAAGAAAGAAAAATGCCCGAACGGGTCGAAAGACCAGAACGTCTTCGATATCCGCCAGGGGGTGGCGATCAGCATCTTTATCAAGAAGAAGGGGAAGAAAAAGGATTGTTCCGTCTTCCATACAGAACGCTGGGGCCTGCGGGAAGAGAAATATGATTGGCTTTTGACGAACAGCATCAGAACCACGCGCTGGAAAAAACTCTCACCGAAGCCGCCGCATTATCTCTTCATCCCGCGCGATGAAGATCTCCTCGCCCGTTACGAATCCTTTCCGCGAATTACGGAAATATTTCCGGTTAACAGCGTGGGGATTGTCACCGCCCGCGACCATCTGACGATCCACTGGACTCCGGAGGAAGTGTGGAATACAGTGGTGAATTTCGCGCGGCTGGATCCCGAGTCTGCGCGGATTGCCTACAAGCTCGGGAAAGACGCTCAGGATTGGAGAGTCGAATGGGCGCAGGACGACCTGCGCAAGAGCGGTCCGGATCGAAAGAAGGTGGTGCCGATTCTCTACCGTCCGTTCGATACCCGCTACACCTATTACACCGGCAGATCGCAGGGATTCCACTGCCGTCCCCGACCGGAAGTGATGCATCATATGTTGAAGGATAATTTGGCGTTGATTACCCGACGCCAAATGTTACCGGGATTACCTTGTAATTACTTTTTCATTACGAACAAGATCGTGTCAGACGGAGCAATTAGATCGGATAATAAAGGCGGTGAATCAATATTCCCGCTATTTACATATATCGAAAAAAAAGAAGAAAATAGAACCAAAGCAGGTAGTGCTTTCTTTCTTTTCGAGCCGAAAGAAACTTATAAACATCGGATTCCAAATATTTCAGAAAAGACATCGAAATCTCTAAAAGAAGCATTTCCCAAGCCGATTACCCCCGTCCATATCTTTGCGTATGTCTATGCAATTTTTTACTCTGCTATTTTCAGAAACCAATACGCCGAATACCTCCGGATGGATTTCCCCCGCGTGCCGTTCACGGCAGATTATGCGCTATTCGCACGCCTCGCGAAATTCGGTGAGAAGCTAATGGACCTGCATCTGCCGCGGGAAGCAAGCCTAACGCGCCCTATCGCAAAATTTCCCGAAGAAGGAGATCGCATCGTCAGGAAGATTCGATACGACGCTTCCGGAAGCCGCGTCTTCATCAATGAAAAGCAGTACTTCGATGGGGTTCCGGAAGATGTGTGGCGCTATCGCATCGGCGGATATCAGGTCTGCGAGAAGTGGCTGAAGGAACGCCGCGGCAGAAAATTGGCATTCGGCGAGCCCGAGCAGTACT
>CAZUTK010000027.1:0-11538 GCA_964623265.1 uncultured bacterium
GGATAGGAGGCGCGGGTGTTCTCGGTCAGGCTGTAGTCATCCAAGTCTATGTTGCGGGTCACCGGATCGTAGACGACATTTTCGAGGATGGTGCCGAATTTCCTCGTGCAGGCGTAGATCTGCGGTTCAGCGGTGGGGGAAAGGGCGATCACTTTGGCGTAACAGCCGCCTTCGTAGTTGAAGATGCCTTCGTCCGACCATCCGTGCTCGTCATCGCCGATCAAGCTGCGTTCGGGGTCTGCGGACAGCGTCGTTTTTCCGGTTCCGGAAAGACCGAAGAAGAGCGCCGTATCGCCTTTTTTGCCCATATTCGCCGAGCAGTGCATAGACATAACGCCTTCCAGCGGCATCAGGAAGTTCATGACGGTGAAGATGGCTTTCTTGATTTCACCGCCGTAGGCGGAGTTGCCGATCAAACCCAGCTTTTGTCCGAAATTCAGAAGGATGAAGGTCTCGCTCGCGGTGGCGTCGATTTGAGGCAGACCTTTAAAACCGGGCAGAGCGAGGATGGTGAAGTCCGGGATGTGGCGCTTGTATTCGTCCGCGGTTTTCGGCAGCAGGAACATATTGCGCGCGAACATGCTGTGCCAGGCGAGTTCGGTGATGATGCGGATGGGCAGGCGATATTCCGGGTCCGCTCCCACGTAGCAGTCCTGAACGAACAGGTCTCTGCCCTGCAGATAGCCCTGCATGCGGCCGAAGACTTCGTCGAATTTATCCGGGCTGAAGGGGCGGTTGTACTCACCCCACCAGACCTTGTCTTCCGTGGAGGCTTCCCGGACGACGAATTTATCGTTGGCGGAGCGCCCGGTGTGTTTGCCGGTGTTCGTGATGATCGGACCGCCTTTCGAAATCCGCCCTTCCCCGCGGAAAGTAATCTCTTCGACCAGGGCTTCGGTCGGCAGATTCCAGAAGACGGTGCCCAGATTGGTTAAGCCGTGATGGGAGAGGCTGTAATCGGCCTTGAGCGCTTTGGCTTGGTCAAACGCTGGGGTTTTGATATTGAGGATATTGTTCATAGCCAGTCTCTCACGTGCTTGCGGTCTCCGATGTAGATTTCATTGGGGGAATTGGGGTCCAGCGCCCATTTGATTCGTTCGATGCCCTGTTTGATGTCTTTGATGCTGCCGCAGAAGCTGAGCCGGAGGTGCCCTTCCATCCCGAACTCTTTGCCCGGCACGGTGACGACCAGAGCTTTGTTCAGGAGGAAATTGGATAGTTCCAGCGAATTGTTGCTGTAGGCGCGGAAATCCGGGAGGCAGTAGAAGGTGCCGTCCGGAGGGATGATGTGCACGCCTTCGAAGGAGCGCAGTTCCTGCACCATGACATTGCGGTTGTTTTCCATCGTCAGGCGAAGCTGATCCACGATGCTCTGCAGCCCCATCAGGGCGCCTTCCGCCGCCGCTTGCAGGATGACGGATGTCGTCGTGGTCATCTGCCCCTGAACGTTCAGCATCACCTGCGAGAGTTTTCGGCTGGCGATGGACCAGCCGATGCGGAAACCGGTCATTCCGTACAGTTTGGAGATGCCGTTCACGAGGATGACCTTGGTGTTTTCGATGTCCTTGTTGGTGTAGGCGTAGGCGTTCGGGGTGCGTTTCCCGTCGAAGATCAGCTTGTGGTAGATGTCGTCCATGATCAGGTAGATGCCCTTCGTTTCGCAGAAGTCCACCATTTCCTGGATGAACGATTCCTTGTAAACTACGCCGGATGGGTTATTCGGGCTGTTGACGATGATTGCGCGGGTGTGCGAACCGACGACTCTCTGAATGTCTTCCATCCGCGGATGAAATGTGCCGTCTTCCGGGGTGACGATGACCGGCACGCCGTAGCACATTTTCACCATTTCGGGGTAGCTGACCCAGTAAGGCGCGAGGATGATCACCTCTTCCTGCGGGTTCAAGATGGAGTAGAGGATGTTGAAGACCGACTGCTTCGCTCCGGCGGAGACGATGATGTTTTCCGGCGCCACGAGGCGGTCGTAGTTCTCTTCGGTATAGCGGATGATCGCTTTTTTCAAGCCGGGGGTGCCGTCGGTGGGGGTGTATTTGATGTCGCCGGTGATCAGCTTTGCGGCGGAGCTCAGGATGGCGTTGATGGGCGCCTTATTTTTGGGTTCGCCGGCGCCGAGATGGATCACCGCTTCGCCTTTTTCGCGCAGCAGGCGCGCCTTTTCGTTCAGAGCCAGCGTCGGCGATTCGGCGATGGATCGGGCGAGTTGACTGATGGACATAGGTGTATTAGCCTCCGGTTGTGAGCGTGCTATGTTTCCTGCGTCAGGCAGCGCGGCAGAGTTACGAGAATAGACGCGATGTACGACAGTGTGGATATCCGCACACCTGAGCGAAGAAGGCGCATTTCAATAGCCGAGAATGATGAATAATATATCACTTCTCAGCGCAGGAATTCAATCCATTCTTCAGAAATTCCACATCGCACCGCGGGGGTGAAAGAGCCGTAAGAATCAGCCCAGTGAAGCGCGGGCGAAATTCAAGATCACTTTTTTTCCAGCGCCGCCGAGAAGATGGCGTTGATGGCGGCGACATTGACGATGTCCGACGCGCTGCAGCCGCGAGAGAGATCGAAGGCCGGTTTTTCCAGACCCTGCACGATGGGTCCGATCGCCTGAGCGCCCGCCAGGCGCTGCGTGATCTTGTAGGCGATGTTCCCCGCGTTCAGATCGGGGAAGATGAAGACGTTCGCCTCGCCGCGGACTCTGGACCCCGGAGCCTTCTTCTCGGCGATCGCCGGGACGATGGCGGCGTCCACCTGCAGTTCGCCGTCCAGCCGCAGGTCGGGGCGCATCTTCTGCGCGATGGCGGTCGCCTGTCGCACTTTATCCACCAGAGGACCTTCCGCGGATCCTTTCGTGGAATAAGAGAGCATGGCGACGACGGGTTCTTCGCCGGTCAGAGCTCGATGCAGTTCCGCCGCGGTGACGGCGATCGAAGCCAGCTGCTCCGCATCCGGATCGGGCACGACGGCGCCGTCCGAATACATATAGATTTTGCCGTTGGGCATCACCATCATAAAGGAACTGGAGACGACCTTGATCCCCGGCGCCAGACCGATGCAATACAAGCCGGCTCGGATGACATCGCCCGTGGAGTGCGCCGCTCCGGCGACGGAACCGTGCGCTGCGCCGGTTTTGACCATAAGTGCGCCGAAGAAGAGCGGATCCAGCACCATCTGTCGGGCTTGATCCAGCGTCATCCCCTTGTGTTTGCGTCGTTCGTAGAGCAGATCCGCGTAGGATCCTTTGTGCGGAGACAACCTCGGGTCTATCAATTCCGCGGCGCCCAGATCGAGTTTCAATTCCGCGGCGCGGGTTTCAATTTTCTTCACATCCCCGAGGATGATGGAGCGGACGATCTGTTCTTTCTGCAGTTCCGCGACCGCCTTCAAGGTGCGGTCGTCATCGCCCTCCGGGAAAACGACGGAGCGGTTCAACGCTCTGGCTTTTGCACGCAATGCTGTTAAAACATCCATAATAACCTCGAATTATTCGATTCGCGGTGCAGTGGAGCCGCGATCACTCTGCTTATCCTAAAGAAAATATACGAAATTTCCTTGGTTGATCCAAGTTAAAAATATCACAAACTGTTTCCAAGAGGCTGTTCGCCGAGGCACATTCCATCCGGGGATATCGCTTTGCTATGCGGACCGAGTTGCTTCCAAATAGAAGGCAATCGGAGAGGGAGACGCCGCTTTGATTCAGTTTCCGCCGAACAGAAGGCGACAGATCCAGACGGAGGCCAGTAAGCCGGCGGCGTCCGCGATCAAGCCTGCCCAGAGTGCGTGACGCACCTTTGTGATGCCGACTGATCCGAAGTACACCGCCAGCACATAAAACGTGGTTTCCGTGGATCCCATCATCGTGGAGACCACTCTGCCGATGAAAGAGTCTGCGCCGTGCGTCTTGATGATTTCGCTCATGACCCCTAGGGCGCCGCTGCCGGAGAGCGGGCGGACGAGCGCCATCGGCAGGGCTTCCGCAGGCATCCCCAGCAGATCGGTGACCGGACGCAGCAGGGTGGTGAGTAAATCCATGGCTCCGGAGGCGCGGAAGAAGGCTACGGCGCAGAGGATCGCCACCAGGTACGGAATGATCCGCACGCCGACCTGGAAGCCCTCTTTTGCACCTTCTACAAAGACTTCGTAGATTTTCACCCGGCGCAAGATCGCCGCAGTGACGATGCCGAGCACCATAACGGGTATCGCCCAGTTCGAGACCGCGGTCAGGAAATCAGCCACGGGGAGCCCCCGTTTCTTCCGATTTGATGCGGAAGATCGGCAGCCGCTGCAGGAGCTTGACGGAGAGGATGGCGACGGCTGTGGAGATCGTGGTTGCCAGTATGACGGCGCCGAGGATCTCCGAGGGGTGCTGGGAACCCGCTGACGAGCGGACGGCGATGACCGTCGCGGGGATCAGGGTGACGGAAGAGGTGTTGATCGCCAGGAACGTCGCCATGGCATTGCTGGCGACTTTCTTCGATGGGTTCAATCGTTGCAATTCCTGCATAGCTTTCAACCCCAGAGCCGTTGCAGAGTTGCCCAGCCCGAGCAGATTGGCGGCGAGGTTGGCGACGATGGCGCCCAAAGCGGGATCATTCGAGGGGATTTCCGGAAAGAGCGGCCGCAGTAGGGGTTTCAAGATGCGCGCGAGGAGGTGCACCAGACCGGAAGCTTCCGCCAGGCGCATCAATCCCAACCAGAACGCCATGACGCCGATCAGTCCGATAGCGATTTCGACGGAATTTTTCGCGGCTTCCAGGACGGCGTCAGTGCATGCCGCCATATTGCCGGTGAAAGCGGCGATGAGGATCCCCCCCAGAATCAGGAAGCCCCAGATGTAATTCACTGCGGGACCTGCTTACGATTCATCGCCTTCTCTCTGGACGCGGATCAAGTCTTCGATCAATTTTTGCAGATGAGCCCATTCGATCCGGAGGCGGCGGGTTGTAGATGTTTTCTGGGAGATGCTGACGGCGATAGGCTGTTTGCGGCGGCGGATCAATTTCACCTCCGGCGGATCCAGCACGGCTTGCGGATGATCGAGATCCGAACGGGGGACTTCCGTAGCCTTTTTACCGCGGATCGCTTCCTGCACGAGGTGATCCACGCGGAGGTTTTCCGGGTTGCCGGCATGCCCCTGCACCCAGATCCAGGTGACGGGGTGTTTCATTTCCAAGTCCAGCAGTCTCTTCCAGAGGTCTGCATTTTTCACCGGCGTGCCGTCTTTCAGAGTCCAGTTGCGGCGCTGCCAGCCGAAAATCCACTCGTTCATTCCTCGGGTGAGATACTGGCTGTCCGTGTAGATCTCCACCGGACAGCGGCGGCCGTTCCAGTTCAGTTCATCGAGCAATTCGAGGGCGCGGATTGCGGCGGTCATTTCCATGCGGTTGTTGGTGGTCTTCTCGACGCGGCCGCTGCGTTCTACGATTTCCTCGCCGTTCTGCAGACGCACCGCCCAGCCGCCGGTGCCTCCGGGATTTTTATCGCAGCCGCCGTCGGTATAGATCTTGATTACATCGCGCATCATGGCAGGAATTTCTCATCTGTCGGTGATGAAAGGGTGGGGGAGTACGAGATCCGCCGACACGTATGCCTTTGCTTGAATCGCACTCAGATGCGGAGAGGCAGGGATTCGAACCCTGGGCACAGTTACCCATGCACACGCTTTCCAAGCGTGCTCCTTCGGCCACTCGGACACCTCTCCGAAAGCGACGCGAATCGTAGATCGCAGTCTATGTGATTGAATATGATTTTTTCTTGTATTGCCAGAGGGGGATTCCCACGAAGCGGCGGCTTCGCCGGAACCCCCGGCAGCACGAGGCTACAACGGTTTTCGAGACCGCCCCGTGAAACCACTCCTGCGCGGCAGCCGCTTCGCGGCGGCACCTCTCCGAATGGTGAAGAAATTTCTGAAAAGCAGCATCGCCGGCCCCCCGATAGTCCTGCTTATGCGGAGAGGGAGGGATTCGAACCCCCGGTAGCACGAGGCTACAACGGTTTTCGAGACCGCCCCGTTAAACCACTCCGGCACCTCTCCGAATGGTGAAGAAATTTCTGAAAAGCAGCATCGCCGGCCCCCCGATAGTCCTGCTTATGCGGAGCGGGAGGGATTCCCACGAAGTGGCGGCTTCGCAGGAACCCCCGGCAGCACGAGGCTACAACGGTTTTCGAGACCGCCCCGTGAAACCACTCCTGCGCGGCAGCCGCTTCGCGGCGGCACCTCTCCGGAAGTCGCGAATTGAAGAGAGAACTACGAATTCGATGATCCGTTCCGCAAGAATCGAAAAAAATCACTGAGGAGGGCGGCGCATTCTTCTTGAAGGACGCCGCCGATGACCTCCAAGCGATGATTCAACCGCGAATCTTGCGGTATATTATACAGCGTGCCGCAGGCACCCGCTTTAGGATCCCAGGCGCCGAAGACGAGCCTTTCGATGCGAGCCAGCACCAGCGCTCCTGCGCACATCGCGCAAGGTTCCAGCGTCACGTAGAGTGTGACACCTTCGAGGCGGCGGGATCTCAAAGCATCGGATGCGGCGGTGATCGCCAGCATTTCGGCGTGAGCCGTCGGGTCTTGCAGAGCCTCCGTGCGGTTATATCCCCGTCCGATGATGCGGTTTTCCCGGACGGCGACGGCGCCGATCGGGATTTCCAATTCATCGGCGGCGGTTGCCGCCAGCCGCAACGCCTCTCGCATCCAGCCTTCGTGTTCGGTCATAAGCGAATTGAAAACAAAGTGAAATTTACGAAATACTGGCAGGAAATGCAAGCGATTTTTCCGGCGCTTTCTTTCTCGTTTTTCCGCTCTTGACTTTTGTAGTTTTTGGACTTATTTTACGGTTTGGCAACAGTGGAGGAGATATTGATCGTGCGATTGCTAACTCGAGACTGTCACATAATCCTGCTCTGGCTTGCGCAGGCCACGCTGCTCAATAGAATTGCGCAGGCTCATGAACCGATTCGTTCGCCGCTGCATTATTATGAAGCGAGCGTTCCGTGTTTGGTAAAGAACTCTTATGCGCAAATTCAAGAATGGGGTGCGGCCTATCTTCATCCTGGGGTGGATTTTTTCGAGAGCCCCGGAACGCCGGTCTATTCTGTCAGCGATGGAATCATACGCGCCATTCTGACGACCGGGGATGAGCAGTATTGGCGCATCGCCATCGAGAAACTGGATGGTTCCAACGAGGGGTATCTCTATGCGCACCTGGATCATGATTCTTTTTTGTTTAACATTTGTGATACGGTGCGGGCAGGAGAGATAATCGGAGTAATTTTTCCGGCGTGGGGATTTGAACCCCACTGTCATTTCGCCCGCATCACTCCGGAAGGGAGTATCTGGAACGGCAATTGGTGGACGGTGAATAATCCTTTAGTGGATATCGTGAATATGACGGATACCTTGGCGCCGGTGTTCGATTGCGCAATAGGCGGCGATCTTTTCGCTTTTCGCACACGGGCAGGGGAATATCTTGATCCGACGGCTCTTCACGGCGAAGTGCGCATCATCGCCAGATGCCGCGATTACGCTCATTCCCAGGAATTCGAATCTATCGTCAACATCTGGGACATCCGCTTTTCGCTTTATCTACCGCAGAATCCCGATTCCGCAGTCTATGAAAAATACTGTTTCGCCATGGATATGCCGCTGGATACCTATCTTTCCGGTTCGTACGAAACGCTCGTTCTAAATACCCTTTATTCGAGGGATGCGGTCTGCTATTCCACCAATAATAATAACGTCAAGGATTTTTATTACATTATAACGAACTCCAATGGAGATACCGTGATTAATGAAGAGGATAGTTTGCAGGTATTTGATACTACCGCTTTTCCCGATGGAACTTATCTTCTAAAGGTGACGGCTCGGGATGCTTCCGGCAATGAAACGACCGGCGCGATGCCGATCTCTATTTGCAATTCAGTCGCAGTGATGCCCGAACCCTGCAAAGCGTCCGCCGCGCGGATGGAATTATATCAAAACCAACCTAATCCATACAATGCGGATACGATGATCCATTTTATTTTGCCGGAGCCGACCACGATTTCAATGGTCGTCTTCGACACGGCGGGACGCACGATTACTGTCCCGCTGCCGGCGACTTATCTGCCAAGCGGAGTTCATTTGTTGCGTTTCAACGGCGAGCAGCTCCCATCAGGGCGATATTTTTACGGTCTAATTTCTGCGCAAGGCGTTTTCGTGAAAACGATGGTACTGATTAAGTAACCGCCGGCGGAGAGGTTTTTCAGCGAATTGGATGACGCGGCAATACCGCGCCGGTTTATTCGATGCGATGCTATGCAACTTTTTTCGCGATAGGGCATCAAATCAGAAACCTGCAAAATTCATTGCAATGCGGGTCTACGCGTGATATATTCTGACTGCGAGTTTTATCACAGGAGTAGATCGGATGCCGCATCATCGTTTGATCATCTTAGGATCGGGACCGGCCGGATCCACCGCCGCACTCTACGCGGCGCGCGCGGATCTGAAGCCGGTGGTCTTCGAGGGTTTGCAGCCGGGGGGACAGCTCACCATCACCACCGAAGTGGAAAATTACCCTGGATTTGTAGAAGGGATTTTAGGACCGGAGTTGATGGAGATTTTCAAGCAGCAGGCGCAGCGTTTCGGAGCGGAATATCTGCCGGATGAAGCCACGGAAGCCGATCTTTTGCGGCGACCTTTTTCCATCAAGACGTATGAGAATGAGTATACCTGCGATGCCTTGATCATCGCCACGGGCGCATCAGCTCGATGGCTGGGGATTCCATCCGAGAGCAAATATCGCGGATACGGCGTCTCGGCCTGCGCCACCTGCGACGGGTTTTTCTTCAAAGATAAAGAGATCGCCGTGGTGGGCGGCGGAGATACCGCGATGGAGGAGGCGACGTATTTGACGCGATTCGCGAAAAAAGTCACTGTGATTCATCGCCGCGGCGAATTGCGGGCGTCGCCCATTATGCAGGAGAAAGCCAAAAAGAATCCGAAAATCACATTTGCGTATTACTCTGTTGTGGAGGAGGTTTTGGGGGAGAACCATCCGCCGCGAGTGACGGGATTGCGCCTTCGGGATGTGCGCGACGGTTCCACCTCGATTCTCCCCGTAGAAGGGCTGTTTCTGGCGATCGGGCACGAACCCAATTCGAAGATTTTCCGTGGTCAGCTGGAACTGGATGAAAACGGCTATATCATCACTCAGGGAAAGACGACGCTGACCAGCGTGGAAGGCGTCTTCGCCTGCGGAGATGTGCAGGACCACCGTTATCGTCAGGCGGTCACTGCAGCCGGATCCGGCTGCATGGCAGCTCTGGATGCGGAAAAGTTTTTAGGATAACTCCATACCGAGGAAATGCCAAAAACCGAGATGGGCACGCGAGTTTTCGCAAACATCAGGAAGGCACTGACGAAATCCATTGTAGTATCATCCGGCTAAACGGACGGGCTATTTACTAAGAGGCTGACCGAACCGGGGTCAGCCTTCTTTTATTTGCAGGAATGCAAATACATTACAATTCCTCGGATGAATTTCCGTAATATATTCCAACTCGAGCGCATAACAAAAATGAATCAATAAGGATCCATCATGACATTCCAACGACGCATTGCAGTTTTCGGGGTCGCGATCTTCAGTCTAACGCTTCTAACCGTCGGTTGTTTTCACAACGACTCGGACGACGATCATAACGGCAACCCTTTGGGACCGAACCCGGGTTCCAGCACCGGCACCATTGATCCTGCAACAGGAGGAACCGTCAACTACGGGGCTGTGACTCTGGACGTTCCACCTGGAGCCGTGACCGCGCCGACCGACATCACGGTGAGCCTATTAAGCAATCCGCCGAATCTGACGCCGCCGGCGAATCAAGCGTTCATCGGTGAAACCTATCTGTTTTCTCCGGCAATGACGTTCAACCTACCGGTGACGATTACATTCGCGTATGATGACGCGGATCTGGGTTCCTATGATGAGAATACGCTTTCCATTCTGCGCTATTCCGGCGCGACGGCAACGCCGGTGGAATTGTCCGATGTTTATGTAGATCTTCAGGGCAATAAGGTATCCGGACAAACCACGCAGTTTTCCTATATGCGGCTTCGAGTGATGCTCGGCGGCGGTTTGAATCCGCCTCCGGCGCCGATCCTTTCTTCTCCGCCGGATCAATCGGCAAATCAAACCACCACGCTCGTGCTGTCCTGGGATGCCGCGGCCGGGGCTTACGCGTATCAGCTGCAGATCGCGGAGACGCCGGATTTCAGCGTTCTCTTCCGGAATTACAGCGGTGTGTCCGCCACCAGCCAAACAGAGAGCGGGTTATCGGCGTCCACGCAGTATTTCTGGCGGGTGCGGGGAGTCAATGAAGCCGGGTTCGGAGCCTGGTCGGAGGTTTGGTCCTTCACGACCGGCGACGGCGGTGGAGGAGGAGGCGGGAATCTGGAAGGGACTTGGTCGTATGATCACACGGATTTCGACATCTTAAACCCCGATCCTTTCTACGATGTGATGCTGGAAGGATACGGCGATATGAGCGTGAATTTTACGAGCACTCAATTCACGTCTCAGGGGACGAGATCCTTGCACGAAGTCGTCACGGTTTTCGGGACGGTATATTTGGATACGGTTTTCACCTATGTAGTGGATCTGGGCGGAACGTACACCACTTCGAACGGCACGATCACGACGGTGGTGACCTATGATAACGTCACTCCCGCCAACGTCGGCAGCGAGCTGACCATGGATTACAGCGCCGGCGCCACGGATTTAATGTTGCGGTATTCAGATTACGTCGCCGGCTACGATGTGACGGTCACGGAATACTACATTCGCAGATAGGCGCGCGACGCGCGAAGACCAAGAGAGCCGATTCGACCAAGACGAATCGGCTCTACTTTTTTATTCGGTCAAGGGAATGAATTACAGGGATTGTGCCAGTTCCACGGCGCGCTTGGCGATTTCTTCGATGGGGGTTTCGATGCCGTGGATTTCGATCTTTTCGAACAGCCTTGGGTTTTCTTTGCGGGCTTCTTCGAAGATGCGCACGCCTTCCTGCCATTCATTGCCGGTGAAGCGCATCACCATCGGTTTGGACAAGCCATGTTCTTTCAGGAACTTGATGACTCCGCGGGCGAAATCATCGCAGCGGGAAATGCCGCCGAAGCGCGCGCCGAAGATGACTTTCACCTGGGGGTTTTCGTCCAGCAGGACGAGCATCCGAGCCAGCCGTTCCGGAGTCGGTCCACCGCCGGAATCCATGAAGTTGGCGGGTTTCCCGCCGAAATGATGGATGAAATCGTTGCCCATAATTCCGAATCCGGCTCCCCCCGGGAACATGCCGATATTTCCGTCTAAATCCAGATAGGGGATATCCCACTCCCGCGCCTGTCGTTCCCGCGGGGTCATTTCACCTTCTTCGTGGCGCTTTTCGATGCCGCGTTCCTTCAATTCGGGATGGCGGAACAGAGCGTCGTCGTCCACCGAGATGCGGCTGTCCGCGGCGAGGAAAGTGCCGTCTTCCAACTGCACC
>CAZUTK010000027.1:11548-34419 GCA_964623265.1 uncultured bacterium
GGTTGATCTCCGCCAACTTGCAATCCCATTTGCGAAACAGGCGGAAGAGCCGGCAGGCGATGTCAGCGACGGTCTTCATCGCTTCTCCGGCGAGCCCTATTTTCTTCGCCAGTTCGATTCCCTGATAGGTGTACATCACCGCATCCGGATCGAGGTTCAGGCGGACGATCTTATCCGGATGCTTCGCTGCGACCTCTTCGATATCCATGCCGCCGAATGCGGATCCGATCACGGTCCATTGATAGCGGGTGCGGTCAATGGTGACGCCCAGATAGAATTCGCGCGCGACTTTCAGCTTCTTTTCAATCAGGAGGCGTTCAACGGGAAAGCCTTTGATGGTTACGTTGAAGATGCCGTGAGCTTTCGCGCGCAATTCGGATTCGTTATCGGCGAATTGAATTCCGCCGGCTTTGCCGCGTCCGCCGGAGAGCACCTGGGCTTTCAGCACGACGGGGTAGCCGATGGCGGAAGCCGCGGCGGCCGCTTCATCCAGGGTGGAGACGATAGTACCCTTCGGGATGGGGATTTTCGCTTCTGCGAAGAGCTGTTTGCCTTCGAATTCGTAGAGTCGCATGGAATATCTCTGATATGGATTGGAATTGGAAAATAAGAATACAAAAAAAACAGCTTGAAAGCAAGGGATTTTCAGATGAGATGATTTGTTCCGCTCGGGAATGCTGGGATCAAACCCAACCGACCCCCAGGATCAACAGCAGCGCGATCAGCACCATCATCAACCCTTCGCCGGCGATCAAGCCGGAGGCGAGAGAGGGGCCAAAGCGGTCCACTAGATCGGCGTTCTTGCGGTTGACCTGATCCGTGATGAAGGCGCCGAACCACATTGCGATGGAGTAGACCGCCGGGACCATAAAGGCGATGCCGAACGCCACCGGCGAAGGCAGCCACTTCTTCACGGATTGGACTTTGCCCAGGAGAGTGAATACGACTCCGAAAACGGCGCCCACCAAGCCCGCCCAGAGAGCGCCGGGCGGCAGGGAAGCGAAGCCTTCCGCCAGCACTTTCGCCATCGTGTACCAGGCGATGACGGCGGGTCCGGCGAATTGATCTCCCGGGACGTCATACGCCGCGGTGATCAGACGATAGACCGCCGCCGTGGCGAAGACGCCCACGACCACGCCGATCATCTGGGTGATCACCTGGCGGCGGATGGAGACTTTCAACACGTAGCCCGCCTTCAGATCGTGCATCAGATCTCCGGACTGGCTGGCTCCTGCCGCCGTGATGCCGGCGGTCATCAGGTTGGTGGTGATCATACCCGGGTGCAGAGCCCCGTAGATGACTTGAGTGATCTTTCCCATGGCTCCCACGGGGTTGATGTCGGTTTCGCCCGTGGCGCGCACGGCGATGCTGGCGATGAAGAGAGAGAGAATCACCGCCAATACGCCCATCCAGAAGGGGATGGCGAAGAAATAATAAGCCAGCGCGGAGGTCAGAAGGGTCGTGACCGCCATACCGATGAACCACCATTTCATAGGAAAAGGATCGGGTGCGTCGCTCTCTTCGATCTCGGTTGGCGTTGCATCCGGGGATTTATCCGCCTTCTTCGCAATCTTTTTCAGGGATGTGAACGTCGCCGCTATGGTCTTATACTGCATGCCCAGACTGGTGAATCCAGCGGTGATCATCATGGCGACGCCGGGCCAGAGCACCCACTTGAACGCGTTGCGGTACACACCGGCGTCATCCGGGCTGGAGACGATGCCGTAGTGCAGGAGCAGGGGAGCGATGATCACCCAGGCGATGATGGATCCCGCCAGCAGAGACCAGCCGACCCGCGGACCCACCAGGACGCCCGCCCCCAGCATCATCGGAGATAAATTCAAGCCGACGTGCAGCGCCGCGAAACTCACGCCGAGAATTCCCCAGTGACCCAGCCCGAAATCGTCGAAAGAGAGGTCGGTCAATCCCGCCAACCCCAGCGGCTTGATGGACAGAACGAGCTTAATCGTTCCCGCAGCGATCCCCGCATAGAGCAAGACTCGGGCTTTCTTCACGGCTTCCGCACCGGAGGCGTACATCGCCTTGATGGTTTCGACCGCGGCGGTGCCGGTGGGATAGCGCAGTTTCTCCACCACCACCATTTGGCGGCGCAAGGGGACGGCGAAGAACACGCCGAGAAAGGCGATGGAGATCGCCCAGAGAGCCAGAGCGCCGTAGGTGAGGGGATCCTGGCCATTTTCCGCGCGGATCATCTCCAGAGCCGGGATGCAGGCGGTCATTCCACCGGCGGAAGCCATCGTTCCCGCGGAGGACCCGGCGGTCGCCGTGATCAGGTTTTCCTTGGGTCCATAAGGGCGGCGCAGCGCGTTTTCGAAGCCTTTGAAGAGGGCGAATCCGATGACTGCCGCCGTGATGGAGGCGCCGAACGTCCAGCCGATCTTCAGCCCGATGGTGATGTTGGAGGCGCCAATCAGGCAGCCCACGAACAAGCCGGAAAGAACCGCTCTAAGTGTGAGTTCGGACGGGGATTGATCCATAGCGACCTCTGTATGTTTCTCCGGATTCATTTTGAAGCCATAATGTATCATCAACTGAGTTTTCCATTCAAGTGCAATAAATTACGGTTGCCATTGCGGCGCGTCTCTTAAAATCCCATAAACGTCCCCTGCCCCCGGCGGCGTTCGACTTTCACGTCTTGCAATTGCGGGGACTTGATGTTGATCTTCAGGTAATACCCTTCCCCGATGCCCAGCGGATTCCAGACGAAGCGGGCTTCCCAGCAGTGCAGATCGCGGTAGATGGTCAGACCGGCGGATACGACCTTGTTCTCGACGAGGTCAATGCGGGTGTTGTAGCTGATCTGCCAGTTCTGGGTCAGAGAGGCGTCCACGGTCGCGTTCAACCAGAAGGTTTCCGAGGGGTTGTTGGGATTGTAGCGGTTGGCGGTGTAGTGCAACGCGAGTTGCAGATCCCAGGGGATTTTTCCGAGGTACCATTCTTGATCCCGGCGCACGGGGGGGTGGGATTCATACGTAGTATCCCGGGGGACTTCCACACTGCCGCCGGACACCGTCAGGCGGTCGCGTTCCTCGCCGCGCGTGGTTTCCGGAGAGCGGACCAGCGAACCGATGGAAAACCCCGAATTCGCAGATATATCGAAGCTGCGTAATCTCAGAATCTTGCCCTGAGCAGGGTCGAAATAGTATTCATTGATCTCGTGATTGTCGCGGAATTTGTAGAAGCTGTGATTGGTGGAGAGATCGAAGGAGAGGCTTTTCAAGACGCCGACGCGTTGATTGCTGCTGATCGGGGCGGCTCGAAAGCTGCTGGTCAGCGGTGAGAATTTCAAACTGTCCGCGGCGAAGTTGTAGTTGGTGGAAAAATTCAGATTGAAAAGGTCCACTTTTTTGGTGTCATCCCCGGAGCGATATTTCATCTGGAAGAGATTGGCGAGCTGAAAGTTCAAGGAGCGGGTTTTGCCGCTCGGGGTGCCGCCGAAGAGAGAGCCCGTGAAACGATCCCGGGATAATGATGCACCGGTCGAATCTACGAAAGTCTGGTAATACCCCCATTGCGGGTCGGAGAAATCCGGCGAGTAATTGAAGGAAATCGTCGGAGTGGCGGTATGACGGATCGCTTCGACGCCGGGCAGGGGAGCCAGCCAGTAGCCGTAGAGCTTGGTGGTCAAGCCTAAGGCCGCGTTGAATGTGCGCCGGGCTTTGAAGCCGTTGACGTTTCTGCCCAGCGGATGTTCTGCGGAGTAATCCTTATATTCACCGAACCATTGTTCGCTGTAATTCAGGCTCGGCGTAATGCTGAAGTAGGAGACCTTCTGCGGGCTGTTGAAGCTTAAAGAATGGCGCGCCGCCGCGCGCTTATCCTGGATGAGGGACGTATCCGGATAGGAGATCACTTGATCCAGCACCCGGCGATGCAGGAATTCGCCCGAATAGGAATAGTAGATGCCGTTGTACCAGGCGGGGACGACGTCGGTCGTATCCCCCTGTTCCCGACGGGGCAGGGGGATAATAGCGCTCTGACCGCGGCGGAATGCGATGCGGGGGATATCCTGCGTGATCTCGTCGTTGCGCAGGTTCTGTTCGTGATGGACGTTGGCGGAAAGCGAGTTTTTTCCATCGGGGAAAGAGTGGGTCAGAGTCGCGTCCGAACGGAGCACCTGAGAGAGCTGCTCGTTTAAGTTGAAGGAATAATCCTGATAGTAGCTTTTATCGCTGGTGAAATTGGCGTTGAGATTCAGGCGGGTATTTGGGTCAATTTGTTGATCGTGAAGGGCTTTTACTTCCCAGCGGCGGGTCTTCTGAGCGGCGAAATGCTGTCGGGTGATAGAGGCTTCGACATTGCCGGAGAGGTGGTAGCGCCAGTTGTAGCGCGAGGTGCCGTGAAAGAGAAAACCCGACCGTTCGTAGTAATCCAGGGAACTGGTGAAATCGCTGTAATCGTTGGGCGCCCAGTAGTATCCGAGATGGCGGATGTATCTGCCTTGCGTGCCGCTTTCCCCGTAGGTGGGGACGATCAACCCGGATTGCCGCCCTTTCCGCGAAGGGAAGATGCCGAAGGGGATCGCCGCAACCGGCACGTTGCTGAAATAGAGCACGACGGGCTTGGCGATCACTTTATCTCCGACCACCAGTTTCATTTCTTTGCTGCGAAATGTGTAATGGGGTTCCTCGAGATTGCAGGTTGTGTAGCTGGCGGGACCAGCGTAGAGGACGTTCGACGTATCTTTTTTCAAGGCGCCGCCCCAGTAATATCCTTCCTGCTGTGCGGTTTTTCCTTCCGTGATTCTGCCTCTGCGGCTCTTCAGGTTATACGTCATTCGGGCGCCGTGGATCTCTTCGTTGTCTTCGGTGAAAACCGGCGATCCCCGCACGAGAATCGTATCCACGACGGTTTTTGCTGAATCCACCCAGAGGGTATCCGCGATGCCTTCGGCGATCACCAGATTGTTCTGCCAGTCCACGATGATCCGCTCCGCAACCAGCTTCATATTTTTATATTGCACCTGAGCGTCTCCGCGGAGAATCGTCCGTTTATCATCCACAAGAAACTCGATGCTGCGAGCCGAATATCGGATCGTCGTATCCAGTGCGGAACCCGCGTGTTCGGCGGCTTTGGGGAGGGACAAGGTATCGGGTTGTGCAGGCGGAAGCGCGGCGGGATCCTGCATCGGTTGGATGATCACCGCCGCAGAGTCCGTTGGATCAGCGCAGAGCGCGGAGGCGGGCGAAGAGAAGACGGTCAGGAGAAAAAGCACCAGCCGAAAAACGGATCGTGGGGGGGGTTGAATGACGGAAATCATCGGTTCAATGTAAGAATTTTCGGGAAGAAATGCAAGCTCTCTTTTGGGGTTGAAATTTCCGGCGGCGCAATGGTCTATATTGAAAACGGGTTCCTGCGCGATTTTCATTTTAATCCTTGCATCCGCCTGCGGTGTCGTCTTAATTTAAGAGCATGCGTATTCCGCCCAAACATCTGCTGGAGCCGCTGAATCCTCGTCAGCGGATGAGCCTACTGTTAATAGACGAGGTCCCGGACCGAGTGGTGGTCTATCCGCTGGTGACTTCTCACGCTGCCGCAATCGCCGGCTTTTCCGTCCGGCAAGCGGTCACGGATGGAAAATCTATGGCGATCGCACAGCTCGCCGCGCAGCGATATTACAAACATGACGCTCTTTCGGTGTTCTCCGACGTGGGGTTGATCGCAGAAGCTCTGGGATCGAAGCTCTATTTCCGAGAGGACGACGTGCCCGTGTTGCTGCAACCCGCTCTGGAGCACGCGGAACAGGGACAGGATCTGTGCCTGCCGGATGCGGATTCCCTGCCGGGGAGGTACAGGGTTTACATCGAAGCGATTGAGATGCTGCAGCGGCAAGTGGGGGATATTCTCCCTGTGATGGCATTTATCCCCGCGCCCTTCACCACCGCCGCTCTGCTGCGGGGAACGGAAGATTTTCTGGTGGATACGTTGCTGGATCCCGAATCCTGCCATCAGATTCTGGAGCTTTCTTTCGAGGCGGGGGTGGAACTGGCGGATCTCTGCATTGAAGCCGGTGCAATCCCCATGCTGGTGGATCCGCTGGCGTCCGCTTCGGTGATTTCCCCGAAGACCTTCGATGATTTCGCCGTGCCGTATCTGAAACGTTTCTCAGACTATCTCCACCGCTACGATTTCGACGTTTTTCTGCATATTTGCGGGCGCAGCGAACCGATCCTAAATGGGGTTCGGCGCACGGGCTGCGATCTGTTCTCCTGCGACGAAGTGTCGCTCGAATTCTGTCGAAAGAATATCGGGGGAGAAATCCGCATCATCGGCAACCTGAAGCCGACGGATCTGCTGGAGGAGACGCCGGCGAATATCGAGAACAAGGTGGATGCGATCTTGGATGCGGCGAAGGAGAATCCGAAGGGTTTCGTGCTCTCGACCGGATGCGAAGTGCCCATCGCGGCGTCCAGAGAGAACCTCCTCGCCTTCGTGCGGGAGGGTCGCAGGCGAGGGATGTACTGGGGAAAAGAGGAATGATCACCGCCGGTTTGGACATCGGGTCGCGCACGACCAAAGCCGTGATTCTGCGCGGCGGCGAGGTGGTCGGGCGGAATATCTTGAAGACCGGCTGGCTCCCTTCCGCGATGGCGCGGGAAGCGCTATCGGGGGCGTTGTTTGCGGCAGGCATACGCAGGGAAGAAGTGGAGAGGATCGTCGCTACCGGCTACGGGCGCATCCACCGAGCCGTTCTCGAAATCGCCGATGCGCAATATACGGAGATCGCCTGCCACGCCCGCGGAATCAATTTCCTGCTGCCGCAGGTTCGAACTTTGATTGACATCGGGGGCCAGGATTCCAAAGCCATTCGTCTGGACGAATCGGGGTTGGCGCTGGATTTCGCCATGAATGACCGCTGCGCCGCGGGGACGGGCAAATTTCTGGAGATGACAGCGCAGGGGCTGGATCTGGATCTGGAAAAATTCATTGCGCTGGCGCTGCGGGCGAAGAGCGCAGCGCGCATTTCGAGCATGTGCACGGTCTTCGCCGAATCCGAGGCGATTTCTCTCTTGGCGGAAGGTAAAGAGCCGGATGAGATCGCGCGGGGGCTGCACAACGCCATCGCCGCCCGGGTCATCCGCATGGCGGAAAGCCTGGGGATCGAGGCGGAGATCGGTTTCAGCGGGGGCGTCGGCAATAATCGCGCCATGGTTCGCGCGTTGGAAGAGGCAGTGGGGATGCCCATTTATGTTCCGGAAAAACCGGAATATGTGGGAGCTTTAGGTGCAGCGCTGCTGGCGGCGGACAATCCCTTTGAGCGATGAAGTTTTTTCGCGTTCTCGCTTGACTCAACAGGTTAATTTTTCTATCTTATTTGAATATTTGGGATGTCGTCCAACGGCAGGACACATGGCTCTGGACCATGGTATCGGGGTTCGAATCCCTGCATCCCAGCGAAAGGCAGCCGGAAACATCGTCATCGCACGTTAGAACGGCTTTTAAGGAGCGGCGCCCGCTGAAGCAGCGGGCGTTTTGCATGAATATAGTAAGAAGCGACAGCTTTTTTTGTAGGTGAAGGTATCGGCGAGGAGGACGATGACGGATCGCATAATAAGCCGAGGGCGGCGCAGTGCGTCGCCCTCAGCATGTGAAGTAAGGATCTTTGCCGGTCTGACCTGATTATTTCATCAGGATCATCTTGCCGCTGGCGTTGAAATCGCCTGCGGTCATCTGGTACACGTAGATGCCGGAAGCCAGCGCGGAGCCGTCGAAGGTGAGTTTATGGACGCCGGCTTCGCGATAACCGTCCACCAGTGTGGCGACCAATTTGCCGCTGATGTCGTAAACCGCCAGGACTACGCGGGTTGCCTGCGGCAGCTTGAATTCGAGGGTCGTCGTCGGGTTGAAGGGATTCGGGTAATTCTGCGCCAGGCTGAAGGTTGTGGGGGTTTCAGCCCAGGCGGTGGGAGTCAGGTACGGCTCGAAACCGTCTCCGTCGTTTTCCCAGTTGTTGACACGGATCCCGTCGCCGACCGAGGATTTCGTGAAGGTGAAGCTGTCGGAATCCCAGATGGTCGCCGGGTAGACGCCGACGCGCCCTTCATAGGTGTACATTCCCGTCGGGGCGCTTGCCGGGACGGTTTGAGTGCGGGTGCGGGTGAGGGATCCGGAAGCCGGCAGAGTCAAGCTGACGGGACCCAGCACTGGTCCGTACCAGGCGCTGCTGGGCAGCTGCACCATGATCCAGGCGTCGAAGGTAGATGGGGTGGTTTCGTTGTTCGTGACGCCGACGTTGAAGCTGAAGCTGCCGCCGGAAGCCGGAATCTGGATGGGCGGGTTGATGGGCGTCATGCTGATCGTCACGTTCGGCGCCGCGGCGGGTGCCACACCCATCACGGCTAAGCCGTAATCCGCGTCAATGACACCCGGCGTTTCCAGATGGGCATCCTGAATCAGCTCGTTGGCTTGAACTTCGATGATCCACTGTCCCGCTCCGGGGTTCTGAATGAAGACGCACTCTTCGGTGTTTTTCGTATCCGCCGAGCCGCCCGCCGTGGACCAGACGCCGTCATACAGGCCGCGGTTGCCCCAGTAAACCGTTCCCGTGGGGGAGGTGACCTTCAACGTGAGGTCATTGATGCGGTGTTGAGTCTGCACGGAGGGATTGCCGGGGGGATCCGAGTAAACCATAGCGATCTTCAGTTCCGGCGTTCCGGCGTTGACGGTGACGGTGTGTTGAGTGGAACCGAATGGCAGTAGGACGTCGGTCTCATCCACGAAGTAGATTTGATTGCGCATATTGTAGAGTTTCTGAAGATCCGGCATTCCCCAGCCCTGGTGCGTCCTGGTCTTATCATGCGTTGTGCCGGTGAAGGGGTACTGATAGGCGGAGACGATCAGCATCGCTTTCGCCGTGGTTGGATGGCAGCGGTTTTGGAAGACGGAACCGCCGGGGATCACGGTGTTTCCGAACAGACCGCCGTCCCACATCTGGAAGAAGAGACCGAAGTGGCCGGCGATTGTCGGGGTGGCGTTGCTGGTGCCGCTGAAGGTGCCGTACCCGGTGGTCGAAGTCGTGTAGGTGGTGAAGACCTGATCGTAGAAGTGAGTGAACGTCGGTTTGATTCTGCCGTCGGAGGCCGGACCGATGCTCGCGCCGCCGTTCCACATATCATCCGCGCGGTCGAGGGTGTTGTAGTGGTAGATTCCGCCGCCGGATACATAGTTCTTCGCCCAGGCTTGCGGGCGCGAATTCTGATTCCCGAGATTGCTCTGCGACTGACAATGCAGGACATCGGAATCGAAGCTCCAGGCGTCCGCTTCCGCGGAGATCGTGGTATACTGCGTGGTTTGAGGGCTGCCGACGCTGGCGGTCTGGAAGACGGCGAAATACGGCGACTGCGGCAGCTGCATGGAGCAGGTGTAACGATTGGTGCC
Source organism: uncultured bacterium (assembly GCA_964623265.1). Taxonomy (GTDB): domain Bacteria; phylum Electryoneota; class B3-LCP; order B3-LCP; family B3-LCP; genus CAZUTK01. The sequence continues at coordinate 20,948 of CAZUTK010000027.1, forward strand.
GTTCAATCCCCAGTTTGAGTAGTCGGCGAAGATGCCCTGGCCGTCCGGCAGGAGACCGCGCGCCTGCGCGTTGCCGGTGCCGTTGCCGAAGTTGATGCCCATGCAGGCGGTGCCGTGAGCGTCAATGCTGGCGGGACCGTGCAGGATGATGGGGTGATGCTGAAAATCCACATGTCCGGTCTGACATCCACCGTCGAAGATTTCGCCGCGCACGTCTTCACCCGAAAAGCCGGTCATAGATTCGAGGAAATTGGCGCCGCCGATCTGGCGGGTGATGTCCATATCCGATTCGTAGGGACCCCAGACGTCAATGAAATTGACTTCATTGAAGTGGGCGACCTGGATCAATTGATCTTGGTTCAGAGTGGCTTCCACCAGGAACTTGCCCGCGTCCGCGCGGTCCACGATGCCGCCCAGAGCCGCGATGCGGTCTGCGATGGCGAATTTTTCCTCCACTGAAAGCGCCTGGATGTTATACCGCTGAACGGGCAAACCGGCGCCGTTTAAGCCAGCGAGGATGCCTTCTTCCAGCCGGTAGGCGGGGTGGTAGGGACCCACCCAGCGGACGTAAGGCAGAGCCGCGATGCGGGCGAGCGCGGTTTCATCCATCTCGACCAGGTAGGCGAATTGCGCGATGTAATGCCGCACATTTCCGCCCAATCGGACGATATCATTGTTGAATTCCAGTAACGGTTGCGTGACGAACTGCACAATGTACAAATGCGTGCCGGCGTCCGCGGCTAAAGTCGGGTCCACCGCCGGTGTATCCTGCAGCGGATCGAAATGCGCATAGCGCAGCCCCAATTCGTAGGAAGCTTGAGCTCGGCGCAGGAGATTGCCGTCCCGGCGGATCTCATAGAAGGTTCCGAATTCACCGCTTTCGGTCCGATCCTGCCAGAGTCTAAGACTGATGTTCGTGCCCGGCACGGAGATGAGGCGTTCATCGCTTGCAGCAGCGTTACCTGATCCCGGGATGCCGACGGCTGCGACGAGCAACAGCGCACAAAGAATCACTCCAATCGTTCGCGTCATGTTCACTCTCTCTTTTTGTTTTAGTAGACTGGGCTTCTGGTTATCATTTTATACGTAAATCCATTTGAAGAAATAGCGGTCTTGGAAATTTTAAGCGATGAATGAAAGGTCTTATGAGGTTACGTAAATTTAAATATAGTAAAAATTTTAGGTGAAAGCAAGCTGTTTTTTCGAAAGCCGGTTTTTTCCTCGGTCTTTGATGTTCCGGATTTTTGCATTTCCGGCATAATCCGTGTGGATGAGAATTCTAATTGAATCATCGGGAGAACTGAATTTCAGGGGCGACGGCGATTTCTTCGAATTGCGCTAACAGTGCTTCTTTTTTTTGCGTATATTAAAAAAGTTACAAAGCGGGATTTTCTGAAAAAGAATCGAGGTTTTCATTGATTGTCGGCATTCCGAAAGAGACCTTTCCCGGAGAGCGACGGGTCGCGTTGATTCCGGCGTCTATTCCGGCCTTGAAGAAAGCCGGCTTCCAGGTTATGGTCGAGTCTGGATCTGGAGCTCAAGCCGGATATTCGGATGAAGAGTATGCGGAAAAAGGAGCGGAAATCGCCGGTGAACGAGCCGCAGTTTTTCGATCCGCCGATGTGATCCTTCAGGTGCGCGGATTGGGGGCGAATTTAGAAGAAGGGGAGAAAGATCTAAGTCTATTACGACAGGATCAGATCGTCATCGGGTTGATGGAACCGCTGTCTGAGCCGGAAGCTCTGAAGCTGCTGGCGGACCGCGGCGTCACCGCGTTCGCTCTGGAGTTGCTCCCGCGCATCACGCGGGCTCAGAATATGGATGTTCTATCGTCCATGGCGACGGTGGCGGGTTACAAAGCTGCATTGCTGGCGGCGGAAGCGCTGCCGCGCATGTTCCCGCTGCTGATGACGGCGGCGGGGACGATTGCGCCGGCGAAGGTGTTCGTCGTCGGAGCCGGCGTCGCCGGTTTGCAAGCCGTCGCCACGGCGCGCCGTCTTGGGGCGCTGGTCAGCGCCTACGATGTCCGCACGGCCGTCCGAGAACAGGTGCAAAGCCTCGGAGCCAAATTCATCGAGCTGCCGATGGAAGCCGCGGATGCCGAAACCGCCGGAGGATATGCTCGGGAGCTGGGCGAATCGTTTTACCGCCGTCAGCGCGAAATGATGATGAAAGTCGTGGCGGAGAGCGATGTGGTCATTACCACCGCGGCGGTACCCGGCAGGAAGGCGCCTCTGCTGGTCACCGAGGAGATGGTTCGGGGGATGAAGCCGGGATCCTTGATTCTGGATTTGGCGGCGGAACGGGGGGGCAATTGCGAATTGACGAAGCCCGGGGAGACCGTCGTCGTTCACGGCGTCACGATTATGGGTCCTTTGAATTTAGCCTCTACGGTACCTTACCATGCCAGCCAGATGTACGCCAAGAACATCACCAATTTCCTGATGCACCTCTGCAAGGATGGCAAACCGCAGCCGGATTCAGAGGATGAAATCATTCGATCCACTCTGGTGACGCGGGGTGGAGAGGTGACGTTGAAGAGAGAGAGTATCGGGTAGGATTTTTCGAATAGCAATCGCAATCAAGGAACGGGAAGATTATGGAGATTTTCGTAACCGCTCTGACCATTTTCATTCTGGCGATCTTCGTCGGGTTCGAAGTGATCACCAAAGTGCCGCCCATCCTGCATACGCCGCTGATGTCCGGTTCCAACGCCATATCGGGGATCACCCTGGTCGGGGCGCTGATTTCGGCGGGTTCGCAGAACACGACGCTGACCACGATACTGGGTTTCGCCGCGGTGGTTTTCGCGACCATCAACGTCGTCGGCGGGTTTCTGGTGACGCATCGCATGCTGGAAATGTTCAGGAAGAAGGATTGAGGGATGCAGTACGTCAATCTGGTCAATATCGCCTATATCATCGCGTCCGTCCTGTTTATTCTCGGATTGAAGGGACTGGCGCACCCGAGAACTGCCGTGCGCGGCAACTTCATGGGGGCGCTGGGGATGTTGCTGGCGATTGTGGTAACGTTGTTGGACCGCCGCATCGTCGGATTCGAAATCATCCTCGCGGGTCTGGTGGTGGGGGCGGGGATCGGAGCCGTGCTCGCTTTGCGCATCCAGATGACCGCCATGCCGCAGATGGTGGCGCTCTTGAACGGTTTCGGAGGCGCGGCGTCCGTTCTGGTCGCCGGCGCCGCTTTGCTGGAGGCGCTGGAGCTGGGGGAAGCGGTGGGATTGCAGATGTCCGTCTCCACCGCCGCATCCGGCTTGATCGGCGCGGTTACTTTCTGGGGGAGCCTGGTCGCGTTCGGCAAACTGCAGGGGATCATCAGCGAGAAAGCCGTTCTGTTCCGCGGGCATCATCTCGTGAATGTTCTGCTGGGACTGGCGGCTCTGTTTTTCGCCGTCTGGATGGTGATATCACCGGAATCCACCTGGGCGTACTGGGCGTTGGCTGCGGCTGCGTCCGTGCTGGGGGTGCTGCTGGTGAATCCCATTGGAGGGGCGGATATGCCGGTGGTCATCGCGCTCTTGAACTCCTATTCGGGATTGGCGGCTTGTGCTACAGGATTTGTGCTGAACAATAACATGCTCATCATCGCGGGGTCGTTGGTGGGGGCGTCGGGAATCATCCTTTCGGAGATCATGTGCAAGGCGATGAACCGGTCGCTGACCAACGTGCTTTTCGGCGGTTTCGGAGCTCAGGCGGCGTCCGCCGCTTCGGCGGATGACGTCTATGCCGGCAAGGTCAAAGCTGCTTCCGCGGAAGAGATCGCCATGATCCTGGACACCGCCCGGCGCGTCGCCATCGTGCCCGGCTACGGGATGGCGGTGTCGCAGGCTCAATTTGCGGTGCGCGATCTAACCAATCTGCTCGAAACGAAAGGGATAGAAGTCGTCTTCGGGATCCACCCCGTCGCGGGGCGTATGCCCGGTCATATGAATGTGCTGCTGGCGGAAGTCAACATCCCGTACGACAAACTGCTGGAAATGGATCAAATCAACCCTACTTTCGATCAGACCGACGTGGTCATCGTCATCGGAGCCAACGACGTGGTGAATCCCGTCGCCCGGACGGATCCTTCCAGCCCCATCGCCGGAATGCCCATCCTCGATGTGGACAAAGCCCGCACGGTGGTGGTCATCAAGCGGTCTCTTTCGCCCGGATTCGCCGGCATCCCCAATCCTCTTTTCGCCGCGGACAACACGCTGATGTACTTCGCCGACGGGAAAAAGGCGGTGATGGATTTGATCAACGCGATCAAGGAAGCGTAAATCGCTGCATCGTCCATGAAAAAGGCGACTTTCCGTCGCCTTTATTCGTTTTATCCAACCGCGATTTTCCGGCTCATCTTTTCGTCGCGAATTTGCGGGCGAATCCTTGCAGAAAGACGCGGAGGTCATCGAAATAGCTGTAGGTGATCGGCACCAGCAGGAGAGTCAACAACGTAGCGGAGATCATTCCGCCGATCAAGGTGCGCCCCAGGGGTGCGTAGGGGATTCCGATCATGCTGGCGTTGCCCAGAGCCATAGGGATCAGCCCGAAGATGGTGGTCAGCGCCGTCATCATAATCGGGCGGAAGCGGCGTCGTCCCGCTTCTCGGATGGCGTCCTGCCGCGACAGGCCTTCCAGCCGCAGGCGGTTGATCAGATCCACCAGTACGATGGCGTTGTTCACGACGATGCCGATCAGGATGATCAATCCGATGCCTGCCATAATGTCGAAGACGGTGCCGGTGATGAAGAGCATCCAGTAGGCGCCGATGAATGCGAAGGGGATGGATACGAGGACGGATAGAGGCAGGACGAAGGATTCGAACAGGACCCCCATCAGGATGAAGACGAAAACGATCGCCAGGATGATGCCGAACTGCTGGGCTTTGTTCGATTCTTCCAGGTCGCGGAAGCGGCTGCCTTTGTCGAAGTAGTATCCGTGCGGCAGTTGCACTCCGAGCAGCACATTGTCAATCTGCCTTGAGACCTGCTCCATGTTTTCCTGCGTGGTGGAAATTTTGATCTGGAGGCTGGTTTTGCCGTTGCGGCGATGGATTTCTCCCCATCCTTTTTGGACTTTGAAGCGCGCCGCCGTGCTCAAGGAAACGTCGTTTCCCGCCGAGGTGTGGAACGACAGGTTTTTCAGTTGTTCGAGCGTCTCTCGTTCTGGTTTCGCCAGTTGAGTCCGGACGACGATCCTGCGGTCTTCCGCGTGGAAGTCGGGCAGATCCCAACCGCGAAGGGCGTAGGAGATCGTTCCCGCGACGCGGCTCGGGTCGAGATTATAACGGCGAGCGAGGTCGCGGTCCAGCTGCACCTGGACTTCGTCGGATCCCTCTTCCAGATCGAGCTCGACGCCCATCACGTTGGGGAGCTGGTTGAAATGCCATTTTAGCGTCTCACACAATTCGACCAGTTTTTCGGTGTCGTCCCCATATACCGTCAGATTGATCGCGGATTCGGAAGATGTGTCCCATCGCCAGTTGGTGGACATTTCGACGCCCGGGAGTTTGGGCACGCGTTTCTTCATATCCTCGATCACTTCCTGCCGCGACATCTTGCCGCCTTGCCACAGTCCGAGCTTCTTGCCGACCGCGTTGCCCGCCGTTTTCCACCAGACGTTGTCCTTGCTCGGATTCAGATACGCGCGCACCGTGGCGAAGGTTCGGGAATACCGGGAATCCACGACGCGCAGGTCGTAAACGTCCGCTTTTTCGAAGAGCAGCTTCTCCACCGTTTCGACCAGCATGCCGGCTTTTTCTTCGGTGTAGTTTTCGGGCAGTCGGAATATTAGCCGGAAGTCGTTGATATTGCCTTCCGCCATATCGGTTTTGGGGATTTTGCCTGCGATATAAAACTGGCTGAAAATGAACAAGAGAAGGGTGATGAGAGCGGCGTCCAGCCGATGGTTCATCACTCGCTGCAGGGTTCGGTCGTACCAACCGGTCAGCTTTTTGATCAGGGGGGAATTTCTCATTTTGCCGGGTCGGATCAGAGTTTTCGTTGCCAGAGGGATGATCAGCAGCGCGACGAAGAGCGAACCGAGAATCGCCACGACGACCGGCATTCCGATGCGCAGCATCCAGAAGGAGAAGCCGATGTCGTCGTTCATCAGCATCAGGGGGAGGAATACGACGACGGAGGTGAGCGTCGCCAGAGTTACCGCCAGGGCGACTTCACCGGCTCCGGAAATCGCCGCTTCCAGAGGCGGCACGCCGCGCGTGCGCGCGTGAAAAATGCTCTCCGCGATCACGATGGCGTTGTCCACGACCAGACCGACGCAGATCATCATGCCCATCAGAGTGGCGACGTTCAACGACCAGCCGCTGAAGAAGAGGAAGATGATGACGATCAAGAGCGACAGAGGAATCGCCAGGGTGACGATCAGCGTCATGCGCCAGTGTCGCAGGAAGAAGAAGAGCACCCAGAACGCGAAGAAAGCCCCCCATAGGCCAGAGGCTTTCAGGTTATCCACGGCTTCGAGGATGTGCTTGCCCTGATCGAAGAAGATTTCGAATACCGATCCAGTTAGGAGGGGGTCCTTTTTCAGATCTTCATCAATAACCCGCAGGATCTCATTCGAGAGCGCCACGGTGTTGGCGGTGGATTCTTTGAAGACGGCGACGTTAACGGCGGGTTTTCCGTTCAGGCGTTGAAACCATCGTTTATCGGGAACGGTGAAGGATACATCCGCCACATGTCCCAAACGCACGTTGGGTCCGAGGAGGGGAATCCGGCTGATTTCTTCGATCGTCTGATATCTCCCGAGAGAACGGACGAGGAGCTTTTTCCCTCCTTCCATCACCCAGCCGGAGCTCAAGGCGAAATTGTCGTTTTGCAGATTCTGGACCAGAGTGTAGAGGTCCACGCCGTGCGCTCGGGCGCGTGCCGGATCCAGATCAATCTGGATGATCTTTTCGTAGGCGCCCCAAATCTCCACCTTGGCGACGCCGTCTATCCGCTCGAGGGGGCGTTGTATCCGTTCGGTGATGACGTAATAGGGGTCATCGAATTGCCGGCCGAGATGGATGCCGAAGTAAACGATGGGATCGTCGTCTTCCGAGAAGCGATTGATCCAGAAATAGCGCTGGTCGGAGGGCATTTCGGCGCGGGCGCGTTCCAGGCGGTCGTACACCTGGTTATATGCCACGTTCATATCGGTTCCCTTTTCGAACTCCAGCCAAAAGCCGGCGCCGTTCGAGCGGGAATTCGAATAGACTTCCTTCAGATTGCGGACGGTTCGAAGCTGTTCTTCCAAGGGGCGGGTGATCTGATTTTCCACTTCGGCGGGGTTGGAGGTGCGGTAGCTGACCCAGACCCAGAGGAAGGGGGGATCGAAACCGGAGGGAAAGAGGGCGATGGGCAGTTTAAAATAGGAGATCGCACCCACGCCTAAGATGGCGCAGAAAATCATCAGGATCGTGACCGGGCGGCGCACCGAAAGGCGCGGGAGCAGCGACTCTCTCACGGCGACTTCTCCGGATGATCGCGGTTGACCAGGCAATAGACGACGGGGATGACGATCAGCGTCAGGAGCGTCGAGCTGATCAGTCCGGCGATCACGGTGATCGCCATAGGGGTGCGGATTTCCGCCCCTTCTCCGAACCCGAGGGACATCGGAATCAAGCCCAGGACGGTGGTGGCGGTGGTCATCAGGATCGGGCGGAGCCGCACCTGAGCGGCTTGTACGACGGCGGCTTTCAGGCGGAGTCCGCGCCGACGCAGCTGGTTGATATAATCCACCAGAACGATGGCGTTGTTGACGACGATGCCCGCCAGCATGATCATCCCCAGATAGACGACAATGGAGAGGGAGATGTTCAAGGCGTACAGCACGCCGATGACCCCGATGCCCGCCAGAGGGATCGTGAAGAGGATGACGAACGGGTGCAGGAGCGATTCGAACTGCGAAGCCATGACGATGTAGACCAGAAAGATCGCCAGGAGGAGCGCGAAGGTCAGGCTGTTCAGGGATTGTTCCATTTCCCGGTTCTGGCCGCTGATGATCAGATTGATGTTGTTGGGAATATTCAGGCCGGCGAGATTTTCTTTCAGGTCACGGACGACGCCGCCCAGATCCCGCCCCGCCACGTTGGCGCTGATGCGGGCGCTGCGCTGCTGATCCACCCGCCAGATGCGTGCCGGTCCCCGGTCCTGGGTGACTTCAGCCACCGCCGCCAGCGGGATCGGTTGACTGCCGCCGGGGTTGATCACCAGACGCTTTAAATCTGGCAGCGAAGCGCGGTCCTCTTCCCGGATTCGGACGCGCACGTCAATGCGACGATCCCCCTGTCGGAATTCCGTGGCGACATCCCCCAGGACTTTGTTGCGCACCAGCGAGGCGATTTGGTGAACGTTCAGCCCGAAGGCGGCGACTCGTTCGCGGTCGTAATTCACGCGGATTTCCGGATTGCCTACGGCGAAATTGGATTTGACATCCACGATGCCTGGAATGTTGGACATCCTCTGTTCCACTTGATCCGCAACGCCGCCCAAATCCGTCAGGTTATAGCCGCGGATCTCCACTTCCACCGGCGTGCGGATGCTGAAGATGGTGGGATGGGATATCTTGGTTTCCACTTCCGGGATATCGCGCAATTCGGATCGGAGCTGATCAATGACCCGCGCTTCTTTCCGGGCGAGATCGCCGCCGGGATGCAGGCGGAGGGTGATTCTGGAGGTATGTTCCCCTTCTTCGGCGGAGCTGAAGGCGTTTTTTTCCACTCCGGCGGCGAGAGAAACCCGCTCTACGTCCGGCAGTCCGGCGGCTTTCCGTTCCAGCGCGAACGACCGCTGAGCCGTTGTTTCCACAGGGGTTCCCACCGGGAAGGTCAGCTCAACCGCGAACTCCCCCTGGTGCACTTCCGGAATCAGTTCGCGGCCCAGGCGGGGCAACAGCAGGAAAAAGCTGAGGATGAAAAGCAGCGCCGCTCCTGCCAGAACTCGTCCAGGGTTCGCCAGCGACCAATCCAAGAGGCACAGATAGGCGGCGGCGAGTTGTTTATAGCTGGAATCGAACCAAGATAATAGGACGGTCATAATGGGCTTCAGAGCGGTGGAGAGAGCTTTCCCCCCGTACCGGAAGATCAGCGCGAACAAAGTCAGGCAAAGCAGGAGAACTTTTTGGAACAGATTCAAGAACAGTTCAACGATTCCCCTTAGCAGGATGTAAAGCAGCGCAAGCAGCAAGAGCAGCGCTTTCAGGAGACGGCTGACGAAACGGCCTCGGCGCCACCACCGCCAGGAATCGGCGACGCCGCCGCGAAATCGCCCCCAGAAGCTGAAGGCGAGATTCCGCCCGAAAAAAGCACGGGCATTTCCGGTTTCGGCGGGGGCGTTTAACAGGTTGAAGTTGCGCGAAGCCAGCATCGGGATGAGGAATACCGCCGCCGCCAGCGACGCGAGCAGGGAGAAGACGACGGTCAAAGCCATATCTCCGAAGACCTGCCCGGCGACGCCTTCCACAAAGACGATCGGGAAGAAAACGGCGACGGTGGTGAGGGTGGAAGCGATGACGGCTCCGCCCACTTCACCGACGCCACGCACCGCCGCCTGCAGGAGGGGATCACCCTCCTCCCGGCAGCGGAAGATGGATTCGAGCACGACGATGGAATTGTCCACCAGCATACCGATGCCCAGAGCCAAACCGCCCAGCGACATAATGTTCAAGGTGACCTGGGCGAGGTTCATCGGGGCGAAGGTGGCGATGACGGAAATGGGGATGGATAAGCCGATGATCAGCGTGGAAGCGAGGTTGCGGAGGAAAAAATAGAGGATGACGACCGCAAGAATTCCGCCTAAAACCGCCGTATTGCGGACGTCCCGGATGGACGATTCCACGAAGGTGGATTGGTCGGAGAGGAGCTCGATCTGCATTCCGGGAGGGAGTGCGGCTTCCAGATAAGGGGGAGGCATAAAGAGCGGGGATGCGGCTTGTGCGCCGCCGCGGCCGGTTTGGGTGGAAGCGGTTTGATCGGCTGCCGGAGCGGCTTTGCGTTTTTGATACGCCTCCCAGCGGGCTCTTTCCTGCGGAGTTCCGAACACCGCATTGCGGATGTTGCGGGCGACCGCGACCAGGTTGGCGTCCGCTTCCTTATAGAGGGCGATTTCGACCGATTCTTCGCCGTTGACGCGGGTCAGGACTTCGCGGTCTTTGAAGGTGGATTGCACGTCGGCGAAATCCCGCAAATAGATGGGGACGCCGTTCTTGTGCGTGATGACCAGATTCGCGATGTCATCCAGCCCTTTGAATTCGTTCAGCGTTCTCACCACATACTCGGTATCACCCTCTTTCAGGTTGCCGCCTGCGATATTGATGTTTTCCTGGAAGAGGCGCCGGCTGACTTCTTCCAGCGACAAGCCCAGCGCAACCAGTTGATGTTCGGAGACGTTGATGCGGATTTCTTCTTCGTAGCCTCCTTTCACCCGCACCGCGGCGACTCCGGGGATTTTTTCGAGGGCGCGTTTGATGTCTTCATCGGCGAAATACCGCAGGGTGAACAAGTTCGCGCCACCGTGCAGTCCCAAGCGCACGACGGGATCCAGGGTAGGATCGTAGCGCAGGATCAGCGGGCGCTGCGCCTCTTCCGGCAGGAAAACTTGGTCCATTTTTTCCCGCACTTCCTGGATCGCCTGATCCATATCCGTATCCCAGCGGTATTCGATGATAATGTCCGACAACCCCGCCTGCGAAACGGAGCTGATGGAGACCAATCCGTCCACGACGCCCAGCGCCTGTTCCAAGGGGATGGAGATCGCGTTTTCCACCTCTTCGGGCGCCGTCCCCGGGTATTCCGTTCGAACCGTGATGGAGGGATAAGAGATGTCAGGCATCAGATTGATGGAGAGGCGTTGGTAGGAAATGGCTCCGAAAACGACGACGGCGATGAAGACCATCAAGACGGCGACCGGCCGGCGGGTGGCGATTCCAAAAGCCTTCGAGAAAGAGTGTTCAGAAGACGGCATATTCGTCCGGAGGTTGACGATTCAATTTTTCCCGTTAATCGGTATGAGCATTGGAATCCGCAATCGCGGCTGTCAGGGTCGAATCCAGGCTCACGATGCGCACGGCAGACGAATCCTTCAGCGCGTTCTGGCCGACGACGACCACGAGGTCGCCCGGATTCAGTCCGCTTTTCGCTTCGAAGCGGCTGCCGTTGGTAAAGCCGATATCCACGCGTTTTTTCAGGGCGAGAGTATCGTTTACTACGAAGACCCAGGGCTGATCGTTTTCGAAGATCAGCGCGTTCTTGGGCGCCAGGACGGCGTTTTCGTGGGTGTCGGTGATGATTTCCGTGCGGACGAACATCCCGGGGCGCAGCTCTCGGTTCTCATCCCGGATCCCTAACGTGACTTTGCAGGTTCCCGTCGCCGGATCCACCACCGGACTGATTCTCTTGATCCAACCCGCATAGCGGTTCTTTTTTGTGGCTTCCGTGGTGATGAAGGCTCGCTGCCCTTCCCGCAATTGCCGCAGTTCGCGTTCCGGAACCCAGACGCGGCAGATCATCTCCTTCGGATCCGTGATGGTAAACAGCTTGCTGGAAAGCGTGACTAAATTGCCCGGTTGGACGAGCCGCTGGGTCACGATGCCGGTGATCGGAGATCGAATGATGGTGCGTTCGCGGGTCAGACGGGCTTTGTCGCGGGCGATTTCCGCCTGCTGGAGATTGAAGCGGGCGTTTTCGAAGTCTTCGTCGGAGATCAGCGCCTGGGAGTGCATTTTTTCCATGCGCGAGAAGGTCGCCTTCTGTTGAAGGTAATCCACTTCCGTCTTCTTTTCGTTCAGGATGATGTCATCATCTTCTAAATGCAGCAGCGCCTGATCCTTTTGCACCCAGTCGCCCTCTTCGACAAGGATAGACTCGATGATGCCGCCTACCTGGGGATAAACATCCACCACATTTTCGGTTTCGATGGTGGAGGAGAGCAGGAGGTAGTTGGAGATTTCGCCTGCAGCCACGTCCACCACCTCCACCGGAATCCGATCCAGCATCGCCTTCGCCGCCGAATCCTGCGCGGAAGACGAATCCTGCATCGAACTGGAATCCGCGTTCTTGTGGGTTTTTCCTCGTTGGCCGGCGTTGCCTTTGCCGCTGCAGCCGGACAAATGCAATACCGATATTACGGCGAAAACAATGCTGAGGAAATACATTCGCGGGCTTGTCATATGCCACTCTCTCCTAAAACGAATTCTGAGTTTGTAATGATTAGACGCCGGAAGCCGCGATTTTGTTGCAGAGCCGTTGAAAAGAATTGTCGCACGGGGGATTTGGAGCGGAAGAGCCGCGCCGCGGGCAGAGTGTCGTCCGGATCAATGCGCCGCTTTGGACGGGGGGAACAGGTCCTGCAGTTTCACGGGTTGCAGCGGTTTGCGGCCGATGGCATCAATGGCGCTCAGGGCGGCTTCGGCGGCGGACAGGGTGGTGATCAGCGGAAGCCCCAAGCGGTAGGCGGTCTCACCGACGATCTTCTCATCGTGGTATGATTCCCGCCCCAGCGGGGTTATGAGCAGCAGATGAATCTCGCCGTTTTTCATCCGGTCTACGATGTTCGGTCTGCCTTCGTTGACTTTGAAAACGAAATCGGCTTTCACCCCCTGGTTCAAGAGGAATTCCCGGGTGCCGCGCGTGGCGATGATCTGAAAGCCCATTTCGATCAACCGGCGGGCTAAAGGCAGCATGCGTTCTTTATCGCGGCGGTTGACGGAGATGAAGACTTTCCCCGAGGTGGGCAGATAGGTGGCGGCGGCGTACAGCGCTTTGGAGTATGCTTCGCTGAACGTCTCGGCGATGCCCATCACCTCTCCTGTGGAACGCATTTCGGGACCCAAGAAGGGGTTGATTCCTTCGAAGCGGCTGAAGGGGAAGACGACTTCCTTGACGGCGTGATGTCCCGGGTAGAGGTTCTCGCGGATCTTCTGTTCGCGCAGAGATCTGCCAACGATGCAGCGGACGGCGACGCGGGTCCAATTGATTCCGGTCGCTTTGGAGACGAACGGGATCGTGCGGCTGGCTCGGGGATTGACTTCAAGGACGTACATTTCGCCGTCTCGGAAGGCGAACTGCACATTCATCAGTCCGATGACTTCCAGGGCGTCCGCTAATTTGCGGATGATGCCGATCATTCGGTCACGTTGATCGTCGCTCAAGATATAGGGAGGCAGGACGCAGGCGCTGTCGCCGCTGTGGATGCCCGCTTCCTCGATGTGCTGCATGATTCCGCAGATCAGGGTCTCTTTCCCGTCGGACACCGCGTCCACGTCGAACTCGAAGGCATCTTCGATGAAGCGGTCAATCAGCACCGGGAATTCCGGGGTGACGACGCCGGCCGATTCCCGCAGGTATTTCTCCAATCCTTCCTGGTTGTAAACGATCTCCATGGCGCGGCCGCCGAGCACGAAGCTGGGGCGCACGAGGCTGGGGTAGCCGATTTCGGCGGTGAAGCCGAAGTCCTGCCAGTCAAAGTCAATCCC